>DATDTB010000040.1:0-10630 GCA_035291025.1 archaeon | reverse complement strand
TACTGGCTGTTCAGCGTCTTTTCTTCCGCCAGCACACCGAAAGCCGACCCCAATTCCGGGACTTTCACGCCCACGGGAGCCGCGAACTTTCAAACGGTCCACTGGCATTCTTACTTGGTCGAGGACTCCTAAAAGCCCGCCAAGGCGCTTGCCGCAAGCCAGGGCGTGGTTGTTATTTGCGGCGAAGTAAAGAACCTGCCGTACCCGCCGCCGGGGCAGAGCCACTTGGGTTCGGGTTTGCTGCACATACACAACGAGCCAGAGCACTACATTCACCAGGAAGGGCGCTTGAACGTCAGCGACCCCTCAAAGCTCGGCTCGTTCTTTGACAACATCGGCGTCAAGTTTTCCTCGACGGAGTTGTGGGACAAGAAAAACGGCGACGTCTGCGAAAACACGGGGTTGCCCGGTAAAGTGGTCTTCAAAGTCAACGGCGTCGAGTCCAACTTGTACAGGAACGCGCCAGTGTTCGACGGCGACAGGTTCGAGGTAAGGTTCGAGTGACGTCAATTCAGCCTTAGCTGTTTTTCAACGTCTTCGTTGCTTGGCGAGTACGCGCTGCTTACAAGGACGCCTTGGGAGTCAACCAGGTACGCGTAACTAGTTCCCTCGACGCGGTACTTGAGCGACACGGTGTTCCTCTTGTCGTCAATTAGCCAGTGGGCGTCTTCCCTCTTGTAGTACTTGTCCTTGAACTCCCTTACTTGCTCGGGCGTCTCAGTGGCGTCCAAGTCCAACAGCACTAGTTCTACGTTTTCCCCGTGCTTTTCCTTCAAGGCCACGAGTTCGGGCATGTGGGCTATGCAGCTGCCGCACCAGGTTGCAAAGAAGTAAATCATGGCAGGCTTTCCATTGACTTCTTGGATGGAAAAGCTCTTGTTTTTCACCACGTCACCCAGTTCAAACAAGGGTGCGGGCTTGCCCACTTCGGCGCCTGGTTGCTTCAAGGCCGCAATTATGCTTGCCTTGACTGAACCAGAGCTGACTGTGTTGCCATTTGAGGCGCTTGAGAGCAAGGGCAAACCTACCAGCAAAGCCACTGCCAAAAGTGAAACCACGAGGGTTCCGTAAACAACCAGGTTCCGAGTCAAGAAAAAACACCCCTTTAAACTATTACAATTATTGTAAAGCAACTCTTTAAATTGCTTTTGCTTTCCCTGCTCGCTGGCCAAAGCCCAGTCAAACCGGGAAGGAAATTAATTGGGCCTTCCACAAGTAGTAAAACAGGTAAGCGCCGCCGCCAATCAAGAGAAGGGCGGCGATTTTTTCAAAGTACTGCATTGAGTTCTTCGCCCACTTGAGCAGCGCGCTTTTCGAGAGGGCAACTGACACTGTCAATGCTGTCATTGGGGCGCCCATTCCAAGCGAATAGGAGAGAAAGACCAGCAAGGCGTCACCCGCGCCCAGTGAAAGGCCGCCGCTGACGAGGATGAGGAAAATTGGCAAGGCGCACCCTAGGGAGCCGAGGGCGTAAAGGATTCCATACGAGAAAAACGAGGCGTTGCTGTCAAGTGACACCATTTTCAAGGGTAGCGTGAACGAGAAAATTGGGCGCCCTGAGAGCTTTGAAATTCCTGACGCTATGAAGAACACCGCCAGGCCAAGCAAGATGAACGGGAGGACTGGAATGAACGCGCGAAAACCAGCCTTTAACACTATCCCTGCCAGGGCGAAGAACAAGGCAAAACCCACCGTGGCAAGAACTCCAGCTGTCGCGCCGTCCAAGGCGTTCTTCCACGCGCCTTCCTCGCTGCGTTTTTCGAAGTACTTGGATATGTACACGCCCAGCAACCCGAAGCCGCAGGGGTTGAAGAAGCTGACAGTCCCCGCGATCGCCGCGAAGGCCAGGAACTCCAGTTCAACCATCCAAGCTCACCGTTTACAGGGAAAAAAGTTTCTCTACTCTTCAACTTTTTCCTTTTCTCGAAAAATGTTGCATTGAGCATTTACAACTGCTGGAAAAACCTTATAAAAGCCTTACATTTGTTGTAAAGCACAGCCGGTGGCGTTCCTGCCCACTGGAATTGTTTTTTATTACTTTTGACGCTCTCTGTTCCCGGCTGGGAATATTTTTTTGGGTGAAACCTTTTTAAAGAGTAGCCATGTTTAACTATTACAAGTAATGTAATGCTTTTTAAGCGGGTGTTGGAGGCTGCGCGAATGACTGGAAGTTTTAAATTGGGCAACATGGCAACTTTTGCCTTGGTATTTTTGGTAGTTGGACTGCTGGGATTCAACCAGTTCCAAATCATGACGGTTGACGCGTCCCTGGGCAGCGTGCTGAAGCTGCAGGGCGGCAGCGGCTCGGGCGGCGGCTCCAAGACCCTTGATTCCGCGAAGGCCGAGCTGGCTGCATTGGACGTTTCCGGCTTCGGCTCTACCGCGCAAACCCTTGTCGGCGTCTTCCCCGAACTGAAGACAGCCGAAACCGAGGACGAGATACTGGAACTGCTCATCCCGACCGGCACCCCCGAGTACAGCGAGGCCTTGGGCGGCATAACATTTGACGACCCGACGACTTCGCTTTCGTTCCTCGCAAAAATCCAGAAGACGTGGGACGCGGACTTGAAGGCGGCTGACCCGGCCAAGTACGAGAGGTACATCAACATGGCGTCAAAGCCGATGGGCCTCAGCTGCGAGTTCTGCTGCGGCGTGGGCGCGGCGGGCGTCACCGCGACCGGCCAGTCAAAGTGCGGCTGCGCGCACCACCCGGCGATCTTGGGCATCGCCCTAGGCTTATTGAAGGAAACGGATTACAGCGACGGGGAAATTTTAAGGGAAGCAATGAAGTGGAAGACGCTTTTCTTCCCCCAGAAGATGATAACCTTGGCGCTGCAGAGCGCAGGAAAGGACGCTTCGGAAATAGAGGTGCTGCCACAACAGGTTGGCGGGTGCTGAAAGAGTCCAGTTGTTTGTTGAAATGGAGGGAGTGAAAAAATGTTGAACCGGGAACTAGTGCTGACAATACTGCTTGGAGTGCTTGTAGTTGTTTCAGCGGTCCAGGCATACCAGTTGATTGGCTTGAGTGACAAGATCGCCACAGGCGAAGTAGCGGTCAGCAAGCTCAAGGCTGCCGGGGCGAGCGCCGGAAGCGGCGGCTCTTCAACGCTTGCGCAGAGCCTCGCGAACCTTCCAACACAAGTCGGCGGCTGCTGAAAAAAAAGCCGGACTAGTTGGGCGGCCGGGGGTTTTTTTAAAAAACCCCCCACCTTTTCCGGGCTTTCATTAGTCAAGCGCTGGGTTTTTGCGCAACGGGGTTTTTCTTTCCCAAAAGGTTGGACATTTATTTTTTTGGTGTTTTCCAGTGAAGAGGGGGATTCTAAATGAGTGATGGTGAGGAAAAAAAGCACGCGCACAGCGAACCACAGCACCACGCGGGAAGAGAACACGCGCATCCAGCCAGCGAGCACCACGCGAAGCAAGAACACCACTTAGGGCAGCACGGCGAAACTCACTCAAGCACGGGGCACCACTCCACTCACGAGTCTCATTCCTCGAGCCAGCACCCACACCACGAAAAGAGCCAAAAGACTTCCAGCGACGTTGTAAACCTAGTCTTGGTATTTGCCGCCTTGGCGATAATGGGTATAGGTTTGTACTTCTCCCTAGGCGCCAACACCGCCTTTGAGGCAAAACTCAACCCATTGAAGGAAAAGGCCGCGGAAGCGGAAGAGGCGGCGAAGCCAGTGCACTTGGAACTCATCACGATTAACTCGGCGCAGTGCGCTGGCGCGTGCTTTGACATTGCCCCCTTCGCTTCACTGGTGCTGGCCTTGGAGGACTCCAATGAGGCCATTGTAACGGAGAAAACCCTCGACTCTGCTTCACCCGAGGCACAGGCCCTTATTTCCGCGCACAAAGTCTCAAAGCTGCCGGTGCTCATAGTGAAGGGCGAGACGACCAAGAAGGCAGGCGTTTCCAGCCTGCTGCAAAACTTTTCAGCAAAGCAGGACGACAACTCCTTCGTGTTCACCAGCCACCAAGCATTGTACCACGACCTGCAGCTAGGGAGAGTAGTGGGAAGCGTTTCAATCAAGGTCATAAAGGACGCGTCGTGCGAGAAGTGCTGGAACATTGACCAGTTCGTCAACGGCTTGAGCACCTCGCTCAAGGCCAGCTCCGAAAACCTTGACCCTGAAAGCGACGAGGCAAAGGCGTTGATTGAAAAGTACCACATCGAGAAACTGCCTTCAATGGTCATGACAGGCGACTTGTTCGTTTACCCGGCAGTGGTGCAGCTGTGGACGCAGTACGGCGAGGCAAGCGACGACGGCGCTTACGTTTTGACCACCCCGCAGCCGCCGTACCTGGACCTGGCTTCAGGCGAAGTAGTTGGGCTGGCGACGCTGATCAGGCTCGTGGACGCGAGCTGCACTGAGTGCTACAACGTGGGAGCCCACGACCCGATTCTGCGCCAGGCTTTCCAGATCTCCTTCAAGGAGGACAGAAACGTTGACATTTCCTCAGAAGAAGGAAAGGAGCTGCTGGCTAAGTACGACTTGAACGGCGTGCCAACCATTTTGCTGTCGCCGGACGCGAACCACTACCCCCGGCTGCGCACGGTTTGGCTAGGGCTGCAAGGCGCCCCCGCGGTTGGCTACATTGCCGTCGACGACTGGTTCGTGTTCACTTCAGTGAACTTGATGGGCGCGTACAAGAACGCCAAAACCGGCGAAGTCGTGAAACCGCAGCAGCAATAAAAGCGGCCTGCGGCGCGTAGTTCCTGCTTTTGGGCAAAAGGTTTAAAAAAAGAGGAACCCTTTCAAGGGCAGTCAAACTCGTTCGGGGGTGTTTTTTGGTGAAAAACAAGGAAGTCGTGCTATTTTCAGCCCTCTTTGGCTTGGCTATTTTGATGGGGTGCGCCTCGCCCGGAAACAATGCCGGGTACGGCAGCAACCCGACTCCGACGCCCACGCCGGGCGACGGCGGCACTGCAGGCGCTTGCCCTGCCGGGGCGCCAATGCAAGAAGTAGACGTAACTGCGCGAAGGTTTGCATTCGAGCCCAACCCGGTAGTTTTGACGGCTGGTTCTTGTGTCGAGTTCCACTTGACTTCGCAGGACGTAACGCACGGCTTTGCCGTGACCGAGCTGGGAATAAACGAGACCATAACGCCTGGCGAGGACAATCACGTGACGTTTTACGCGGACCCTGCAAAGAAGGGCGAATACGACTTGTTTTGCAGTATTCCCTGCGGCACGGGCCACGGCGGCATGCGCGGCAAGATGCGCATTGAGTGAGAAAACAACGACTTGCGGGGAAAGGCAACCCCCGCTTTTTTCCATTTCCCCGCTCTTCCTTGCCCTTGCCTGGAAGCAAGCGGTTGAAAGTGGCTGGCGCTGCTTGGGCAACCTATAAAACCCTTTTCCAACCTCTTCACTCCACTGCAAGAACCACTTCGTATTTTTTTCAAAAAAAAGAAACAAACACAAGCGGGGTTGACAGAGCGGCTATGTACCGGCCTGCAGAGCCGGTAAGCTGGGTTCAACTCCCAGGCCCCGCTTACGAAGCAAAGTAAAACACGTAGTAATGGTTTAAAGGAGGTCTTCTATGACTCAACAAATACAGCACACACGAAGGAAAAAAGGCGGAACAACGTATACAGCTGGCACTGCTTGGGTTAATATGACTAAAGAAAGTTTTGAGAATCGCGAACCACTTTCTCTTAAGAGAAAACCAAAAAATAAAAGTTAAGTTAATGAAGCTCCTTTTGAGCGGTTACAATTTTCACAAAGTAGTTGAATATTCCGAACAGTGTTGCTTCCACCGAGGGACAACGGTATAATGTGGTCGTATTCAAGTTTCAGGTTGCCACCACACTTAACACAGCGCCCGCCGTCTCTGTTCCAAACAAACATTTTAACGTTGTCTGGAATTCCCTCTCTTCTAACCCCAGTTTCTGGCTTTGTAGGCGAAAAATCCGTTTTTAACAGGCTTTGGTACTTTGACGGGTTAAACAAATAATTTGCACTCACACCAATCCCAATTAAGATTAAAACAAAGACAAGATTTGAAGCTATAAAAACCGCAGCTGCCTTTGGGACGCCTAAAACCGAACACAACAAGTCAGTGTCTGTTATATTATCTACTGTTACCTGCGAGGCGGGTCTACAAGGCAAGATTAACAGTGAAACCCAGCTAAGAGAAAGTAACAAAAATAAGAAGAGTAGCTTCCCATTGTCCCACTCAATGTTGGTTACTTTGTCAAAAAAGTCACTCATTGTGTACCAGTATAGTGTCATTCAAGCTATTTTAGAACACTGTATGTAACTGTTAATAAACGGTGGCGAGATTAGCGAACCCAACCGAGAGGCAATGTTTAAATAGCCAATGAATTGTAGTAATAGTAATATGTTCCCCAGTCTTGCTTCAAGGCTTGTCCTTGGGTAACACTGGGCTTTTAGGCGCTTTTTTGTCTCATATTAAAATCAGGAGAAAGTTTTCCCTTTTCAATATCAAGTTGGCCCGAAAGAGCCACTTCTAACCATGCTTAGTTGCCAACCGCGGAAACAGTTTGAATCGGCTAAAACAAAAGATTTTAAAGTCAAGCCGTATGTGAAGATAGCATGGAAGACTTGAAAACCCGGTTTTTAAACATTTACGCCAATTTACCGCTAGGGTTAAGGAAAGAAATAATAGTAGTTTTGGACAATGAACCCATAACTTGGAATGTTGCATTTGTAGAGGTTTCAAATAATACACCAAAGGGACTGCAGATTCTAAAAAATTTAGAGGGGTTGAAAATAATATGAGCAATGTCTCCAAAGAAGTAAAAGACCTTGTTATCTTCCGATTGCAAGCCCTCCCGCCAAGTATAAAGATGTCAATAGGTTCCATGGAAGGTCTTAGTAAAGAACAACTAATTGAACACGTCAAAGACGAAGACGAAATTGGGCAAAGAATTATAGAAATACAAATGCACTTTTTGCAGTCAATCAAGACCGGAAAAATATATGCCTAGAACTTACTTCTTAACTCGCCCTAACCATGATGATGCCACCCATTATTTGGCGCAATGGATCGGGGAGACAACCAAAACGGCTGAAGAGAATGGATTAAAAGTAATAGAATTACGCGGCAAAAAAGTTAAGCGCGAAGATACTGAGAAAATCTTGGCTAAAATGCACCCTGATTTAGTTGTTTTCACTGGTCACGGTGATGAAAACACCGTTACTGGACATGACCGTGAGCCACTCATTGTAGCGGGGAAAAACGAAAAACTATTAAAGTCAAAAATAGTCTACGCCATAGCTTGTAGTTCAGGTAAGAATTTAGGTCCGAAAAGTGTTGAAGCGGGCGCAAAAAGTTACAATGGCTATGCTGAGCCTTTTATTTTCTTCTATGAGCCTGAAAAAGTTAGCAGGCCGCTCCAAGACGATACCGCGCGGCTTTTTCTGGAACCGGCACAATTATTTGTGAAGGCTTTACTAAAAGGAAACTCTGTTAAGGATGCAAGAAAGAAAAAACAAGAGTTGCTTGAAAAAAACATCAATTTCTTGTATAGCAGCAGCAACCCCAACGTTGGGATAGCAACCTTTCTCTGGACCAACGGGGAAATTTTTGTCTCTTGCGGAGACCAAGAAGCAACCATTTAACGTTCCATCAAACAGTTTTCGGTCCTTTAAGTGATGATTTAAAAGAGTAACTTTCCTCTTTTCAAAGAAAGGTGAGGATTTCCACTTTCCATGAACACACAGGCCCCGCTTTACACCAAAAGTGCAACTCCTAATTTTGAGGTTTTTCATGAGAGCATAGCAACTAAAAGAAGAAAGGATCAGCCGCAAGCTGGACAAAATTGACGAGCAAGTAAAGCGAGGGAAAAGAAAAATGTTAAGCGCCAGAAAAGCGCTTGGAAGGCACGCTAAACACTTGAAGTGACACTACAATTTCCTTAAACGACATCCCACTGCTTGTCGTATTTGTTGTCCCAGTCCTTTTTGAGAACGCCTTCAGAAGCCAGGTACAAAATTAAGCTTTCTAGTTGCTTTTCGCTGCCTTCCTTTTCAAATGTTTTCATGCTTAATCCCAAATAGTGTCAATTCCTTTTGTTTCCCTTATTTTTTCATCCCTTGTGATTAGTGGAACACCCAGCAGTAGTGCAGTTGCTGCTATTATTCTGTCGTGTGGATCGGGTAGCTTTAGCTTGGCGCA
Organism: archaeon; assembly: GCA_035291025.1. GTDB lineage: Archaea > Iainarchaeota > Iainarchaeia > JAFGOX01 > DATDTB01 > DATDTB01. The sequence goes on along the minus strand of DATDTB010000040.1, from coordinate 2,480 downwards.
TTCAAGAATTACTTCCTCGTTTAGCGGGTGAATGGTGTAATTGGGTGACAGGCTTAGTTTTAGTAAGACTTCCTCAAACTTTAAGTTGACCTTGTATTTTTCGCACAAAAACAAGGACTCAATTAGCACAATTGAAGGAATTACAATGACTTCTCTCGCGTTATCGCATTCCTCAAATGCTTTTCTTGCACGAACTCCAAGTCTATTGTCTTGAGTTAAATACCACAAGAAAGAATGCGTGTCAGCGGCGTACATTTACTATTCACGCGTGGGAGCGTTTAAACCAGGACTTTTTGGCTTCCTCGAAGTCTTTTTCGTTGAACTTTACTCCTTTGAGCAGCCCTTTGAGTCTCGCTGGCTTGACTTTGCCTGAGACTTTTTTCTTCAGCCCCCTCAACTCTTGCTCCATTTCCTCTATTCTCTTCAAAACAAGTTCGTTTGCCATTTCAACACCTTACTATTACACTTGCCTCTATAGTATAAAAACACTGTTGGTTGCACCTTGCCAGTGAAACAGCTTTAAGTTTTATTGCCAGAACCTTCCAGCCCCGCTTTCGCTTGGTTTTTACGCCTTTTGCAGTTGTAAATGGGATGGCAATCGTTTACGCGTGCACGGGTTCTTGCAACGGGGTAGTGAGCAGGGAACAGTTCAACGCCGGCACGATTGCCTGCGGGAGCCCTTGGTGCGAGAAGCACGCTCAGCCCTTCGAAAAGAGGACGCAGTGCGCTGAGTGCAGCGCTTGGACCGGGAAGCACTTGAAGGCCAAGACTTGCGGGAACTGCGTTCCAGGCTAGTTCGCCTTTTGCATTCCGAGGCAAAAACTGCGCTGCAGCGGCATTGTTTAAATCTTTTGCCTGCTTCCTGGATTGAATGGTTTCCTTTTTCGGCCTCGAGTTCGACTTGGTTAGCTTTGGCTTCCTGCTGGCAGAACTCTTTGTTTTATGGCTGGCCTTCCGAGTGCTTGACTCCGTTGTCCACAGGAAGTTTTCCACGAGGCTGAAGAAGTCCGAGCTGTTCTTGGCCCGCAAAGTAATGCGTTTCGCCTTCGGCCTCGCCGGAGTTTACGCAATCCTCGTGACGTTCAGCGTGGAACCCGGCGACTTGGTGTTCAGCACCACGATCTTGGCTGCAGCGATAACTTTGTCGGCTTCCACTTTCGTGGGCAACTTGATTGCCGGGGTTTACGTTGTAATCTCAAAGCCCTTCCAGTACGGTGACACGGTCAAGATAGCGAACTACGTTGGAAGGGTTTACGACGTCGGCTTGATGAGCACGAAGCTGTTGACTTGGGAAAAGGAGCTCGTGACGTTTCCGAGCACGATGCTCATGAGCAACCCCGTAGTGAACTTTGAGGCAAAGGAGACCGCGGTGAGGGACAACTTCGAGGTAAAAATTCCATTCAAGGCAGACGTTGAAAGGGCGCGCAAGCTCCTGCAGCAAGCCGTATTGGACGTGGCAAAAAAGAACAAGTCGGTGTTGTTGGAGGAAAAGGGCTCCTTCGAAGTGCAGGTCTCCAGCGTCATGGGCGGCGGGGTTACTCTCTTGTTGGTGTTCACCGTTGACGAGTACAAGAACACTTTCCGCACTGCTTCTGACTTGAGGCGCCGCGTAAAGGAATTGTTTGACAGGGAAAAGATTCAATTGCTTTAAGGAATGCTTTCAAAGGGCTGGTGTTTCTGGAATGGTCAAGGCGGTCATTTTCGACTTGGACAACACGCTGATTGACTTCGTGAAAATGAAGAAGCTCGCGTGCGAGGCCGCCGTGAACGCGATGATTGACAATGGATTGAATGCTTCAAAGTCCAAGGCCATGAACACGTTGTTTGACTTGTTCAACAGGCACGGGTGGGAGCACCAGAAAATCTTCCAGTACCTCTTCAAGGAATTGACGGGTAGGATTGACTACAAGGCAATGTCCGCCGGCATAGTTGCGTACAGGCGAGTCAAGGACGGCCTGCTTTACTCCTATCCAGGGGTGGCCCCGACGCTGCGCGAACTAAAGGCAAAAGGACTGAAGCTCGCCATTCTTTCGGACGCGCCAAGGATCCAGGCGTGGCTGCGCCTGGCGGCGATGGGGTTGCACCAGGAATTTGACGTTGTAGTTACCTTTGACGACGTGAAAAGGAAAAAACCCGCGCCGGAGCCCTTCCTTTTGGCCTTGAAAAAGCTCAAAGTCAAGCCCCGCGAGGCAGTGATGGTTGGAGACTCCCCCCAGAGGGACATTGCCACCGCCCAAAGGCTTGGAATGACGACTGTTTTGGCGGGGTACGGGAGCGCGCGCTTTCTTTCCTCTAAGAAGACCGCAATGCAGGCCAAGTCCCGCGCCAAGCCCGACTTTGTAATAAAGGACGTGCGGAGCCTCTTGAGAGTGGTTTCGGAGTAGAGCGCAGGGCACTGGGAAAATGGAGTGGTTCTTTCTTTGGAAAACCTGGACACTTGCAGTGTTTTGAAGCGCCACAAAGTGATCGCCGTTGTCGGT
>DATDTB010000039.1:0-3963 GCA_035291025.1 archaeon | reverse complement strand
GACGGCAGGACCAACTTGAAGGGAGTGTACGCCGCGGGCGGGTGCACTGGTGGCAACGTGCAGATGGCGAAGAGCGTGGGCGAGGGATGCAATGCCGCCATTTCATGCATCAAGGACTTGTCCGGCAAGGCCGCGTACGTTGACTACACTTGAGTAATGGGCGGGCTTCTTGAAGCCTGCTTGAACAAGATAAAACACTTGGCTTCAGGGGGAAGACTTGAAAAGGCTTAAGATGTAAAGTGAATAAATGCAAGAAGTTGACTTCGAGAAGCTTGGCCTGGTCTGCGGCCTTGAATGCCACCAGCAGCTTGAAACAGGCAAGCTGTTCTGCAGGTGCCCTTCCAGGCTGCGCGACGACCCGCCGAACGTAACCGCGCGGAGGAAGCTGCGCGCCGTTGCCTCGGAGCTCGGCACGTTCGACCCCGCTGCCTTGAAGGAATACAGGAAGGACAGGACGTTCTTGTACGAGGGCTACCACGGCACCACTTGCGAGGTAGAGTTCGACGAGCACCCGCCGCTTTCAATGGACCCGGAAGCGCTCGAGGTCGCGTTAAAGATTGCTCTATTGCTGAAGGCTGACGTCGTGGACGAAGTACAGGTAATGCGCAAGGGAGTCATTGACGGAAGCAACACTTCCGGGTTCCAGCGGAGCGCCTTGTTCGCCTTGAACGGCGTTATTGAGACAGCCCACGGCGCCGTGCGAATCCCGTTGATTGCCTTGGAAGAGGACGCGGCGCGCGTCATTGAAAGGAAAGACCGCGAAGTCACTTACAGGCTTGATAGGCTTGGCATTCCATTGGTTGAAATTTCCACCGCCCCGGAAATACGCTCGCCCTGGCAAGCCCGCGAAGTCGCTCTCGCCATTGGAAGCGTCTGCCGCGCCACCGGCCGCGTGAAACGCGGCCTTGGAACCATACGCCAGGATGTGAACGTGTCCATCAAAGGCGGGGCGCGCGTTGAAATCAAGGGCGTGCAAGAACTGGACATATTGGACGAGTACGTCAAGAACGAGGCCTTGAGGCAGTCAATGCTCCTGCACATGAAGGAAGAACTGGAAAAGAAGGGAGTGAAGAAGGGCGACTTCAAGAAAGAGGTAATGGACGTGACTGGAAGCGTTGCCGGGAAATTCAACCAGGGAGCCTTTGCAGTGAAGCTGAAAGGGTTCGTTGGACTGCTTGGAAGCAAGGCTTCCGGTGAAAGGATTCGCTTCGGCTCAGAGCTTTCCGCGCACGCGAAGGCCGCGGGCGTCAAGGGAATACTGCATTCGGACGAGTTGCCGGCGTACGGCGTGGACGAAAAAGCAGTGAATGAAATAAGGAGCGTGCTTGGCTGCAGTAAGGAAGATGCGTTTGCAATGGTTTCAGGCGACGGAAAGACTGCAAGGGAGGCCTTGGAGTGCGTTGTCGACAGGTGCGTTGCCGCCCTTGAAGGCGTGCCGGAGGAAACCCGCAACCCATTGCCTGAAGGGTTCACGGAGTACGCCCGCCCGCTGCCGGGGGCTGCGCGCATGTACCCCGAAACGGACGTCCCGCCAATAAAGGTTTCAAGGGAAAGGCTTGAAGCGCTGCGAAAGGAATTGCCATTGATGCCGTTCCAGCGCGTGAAGCTTTACGTTGAAAAATTCAAGCTCTCAAAAGAGCTGGCGGAGGAAATGAAGCTGTCCAATTGGGCGCCCTTCTTCGAGCGCCTAGTCGAAGTGGAAAAATGCGACGCGACAAAGGCGGCGAGCTTTTTATTGAACGAGCTGAAGCGCTTGAAGCGCGAAAACGTGGACGTTGACGCCTTGGGCGAGGAATTCCTGAAGGAGCTCTTGAAGGCGCAAAGTGATGGAAAAATAGCAAGGAACGCCGTGGAGGAACTCGTCATTGAAGCTTCACGCAACCCCGGCGCTTCATTCAAGGAACTCGCGAAAGGGCTCGGCAAGGCGTCAGCGGGTTTGCCGGAAATCGACAAAGTCGTTTCGCAAGTGGTCGAAAAAAACCTTTCACTGGTTAGGTCGCAAAAGGAACGCGCGGTCGGGCCATTGATGGGTGACGCCATGAAGCTATTGGGCGGGCGGGCTGACGGGAAGGCGCTCAGCGAGGCCCTGAAGAGGAAAATAAGAGAGGTGAGCAGTTGACTCACGCCATTGGATCGCTTTTGGCCGTAGGGCTTGCATATTTTTTCCTAAAGGAAAACTTTTCCAAAAAGCAAATCCTTTTCGCGGCATTGTTCCTTTCAATGTTTAGCTATGTTTCTTGAGTGAGTACATGAACGAGTACACTTTCCTAAAACCCGCAAAAGGGTTCTTTGACGGCATTGGCGCCAAGGACAAGGTCTTCCTTTACTTCGACAAGGACGGCGACGGCCTGACTGCCGGCGCGATAGTCTCGGAGTTGTTGGACGAGAAAGGCATTGCATACGTGCCTTATCCGGCGCAGGACGGCGACCGGAGCGCTTATCTTGAAATCTTCGGGCGCGAGTTAAAGAAGCACCGCTTCACGGCGTTCATTTCCTGCGACATCGGCTTTGACGGCGGCGAAGTCTTCGGGTTTTTTGAAAAAAACAAGATAAAACCATTGATAATAGACCATCACTCGCTCAACAAAAACGTTCCTGCATTCGTCCAATACGTGAATCCACGGCTGGAACTGCCCAGCGAGAAAAACCCGAGCTCTTCAGCCATTGCATACGCGGTTTACAGGTTCCTGGGAGGCAGGAAGGACTTGAAGTGGCTTGGCTACATCGGCGCTTACACTGACGTGATGGCCCTGCAGTCGCGCGAATTCCTGGAACTCGACGGGAAGGAAGCGAACAGCTTCATGCCCAACGGCCAGCCCATGTCGCTTTATGGAATGGCGCACGTCATTGGAAGCTCGGCTTACTTGAACCCAAGACTCGGCTTGCTGGTCTTCAAGCTCTTGAAAGAGTCCGTGAGGGAAAACAACCCAATACTCGTCTGGCAGGAAGCCGACGGCAAAGCCAAGCCGTTGTTCAAGGCAATGAATGACGGGGAAAGAGAGGCAAGGAAGTGGCTCAACAGGCTCGGAAAGAAGGGACTGGGCTTCGTGGACCGCGAAAAAAAGCTAGTGTACTTCAAGATGGTCAAGCCAAGGCTCACAATAAAGCGCGTGGCTGGGGCGTTGCTTGGAATCAAGTTCCCGGGCTACACGACACTCGCGGCAATCGACGACGGAAAAAGAATCAATTCCTCGAACCGCTCTCCTTCAGTGGACTTGAGCAAGGCAATCCCGAAAGCCCTTGAAGGAATCCCGAACGCGGAAGGCGGGGGCCACCCCGGCGCAGCGGGCTGCTCCTTTCCAAAGGAGTACGAGAAAAAGTTCATCGAGCAATTCAAGGCGCTACTTTGACTTAATTCAAATAATTAATTCCCTGAGCTTTTCGCGCGGGTTCTTTGCCTTGAGCACCGCTGAGGCAAGCAGCACTCCCTCGCATCCGAGTTCCTCGGCTTTCAAGACGTCTTCCTTCGTAGAAACACCTGCGCCGCACAGCAACGGCACGTCCTTCGGCAAGAGTTCGCGGGCCCTCACGACGACTTCTGGTTTTTCCCTGCTAACCGCCTTCCCGGAACCAATGAGTTCAGGCGGCTCTATGGCGACGTAGTTGGGCGCGAAAGCCGCGACTTCAACGCATTCCTCGGGCGTCGCTGCGCAGGCAATTGTGTCCAAGCCAACGCTTTTCGCGCGCTCTATTGTTTTCCGCACGACGTCCATTGAAAGCCTGCGCTCGCTGTGGTTCACCAATGTTCCGGAGGCGCCGGCTGCCTTCACGGATTCAGGGAGGACCCAGCCAGTGCTGCTGCCAAAGGAAACGGGGTCAACGTGCTGCGCGTACACTGGCACGCGAGTCTTTTGAACCACTGTGGAAATGTCCGGGGCCTGCAGCACGGCAATGATTCGCGCTCCCGACTCCTTGGAGGCTTCATCGATTAACTGCGACAAGTAAACCGAGGAAGCCTCCAAG
>DATDTB010000038.1:0-4354 GCA_035291025.1 archaeon | reverse complement strand
TCGGGGGCTCAAAGTTCAAGGTCATTTTCTTGGACGAAAGCGACGCCCTTACTCCTGACGCCCAGCACGCCCTGCGCAGGACAATGGAAACGTACGCTGCCACGGTCCGCTTCATCTTGAGCTGCAACTTTTCCAGCAAAGTTATACCCCCAATCCAGTCCCGCTGCGCAATTTTCCGCTTCGAGCCATTGCATTCCAAGGACGTGGCCGAATACGTCCACAAGATAGCCAAGGCCGAGGGAGTGCACGTGGACGAAAAGGGAATGGACGCGATAGTTTACGCTGCCGACGGCGACATGCGTTACGCCATAAACATCTTGCAAGGCGCTTCCTCTGCCACGCCAAAAGTGACTGAAGAAGTTGTGTTTTCCGTTGTCTCCCAGGCCCGCCCAAAGGAAGTGCGCGAAATGCTCGAGCTGGCACTGGAGTGCAAGTTCACTGAAGCCCGCGAAAGGCTTGGAACTCTCATGTACAAGCACGGGATGAGCGGCGAGGACGTTGTAAGGCAAGTGTACAAGGAGTTTTCGCAAGTAGCAGTGCCGGACGAGGTGCGAATCGAGTTAGTGGACAAGATAGGCGAGTACAACTTCCGCCTGGCGGAGGGCGCCAACGAAAAAATCCAGCTGGAAGCGCTTTTGGCGCAGTTCGGGAAGTACAAGAGCAAAATCAACGGCTTGCTTTCAAAGGACGCCAAGCATTGATTTTTTTTTTTTGAAAAAACTAGCGGGGTGCTGTTAATGGCTTTTCTTGGAAAGAACGCGGTTGTACACTTCGAGATACCTGCTGACAACGTTGGGCGAGCCAAGGGCTTTTACTCCAAAGTCTTCGGGTGGAAGCTCGAGTCGTGGGACGACAAGTACGTAATGGTCAACACGGTTGACGTTGACGAAAAAACACGCATGCCAAGAACGCCTGGCGCCATTAACGGCGGGATGCTGGCGCGCGGCGGGCCGTTGAAGAACATAGTGATAACTGTAAACGTTGACAGCATTGACGCCGCGTGCAAGAAGATAAAGTCAAGCGGCGGCGAGGTAGTTAGGGAAAAGCTGCCAGTTGGAGACTTTGGCTACGCGGCTTACTTCAGGGACTCGGAGGGAAACGTCGTGGGGCTATGGGAAGACGTCCGGTAATAAACTTATTTATACCCCTAACGCGTTTGATTCCGCAGGCAGTAAGAGTTGCGGGGTGGTTTTTTGGTGCTTGACGTTTTGGTCGCGGGAGTGGCTGCCATGGCGCTTGGAATGGCTTGGTACGGGCCGTTGTTTGGAAAGCAGTGGGTACAAGAAATGGGCTTTGGCGCCAAGAAAGTGAAGTCAATGAAGATGAATGCAATGACTGCAATGGCGGGAGGCCTTGCCACTGCGCTTGTCACAGCGTTCGTGTTGAAGCAGTTCCTTGGAATGCTTTCCGTCACGGCCTTGAACCCTGCATTGATGGTTGCGTTTTGGGCCTGGCTCGGGTTCCAGGCGACAACAAGCGTTGGAGCCGTGTTGTGGGAGAACAAGTCATGGAAGCTGTTTGCGTTGAACGCGTCGTACCAGTTGGTAACTTTGCTGGCAATGGCGGCAGTGCTGGTTTTCGTTTGAAAACCCTTTTCTCTCTTTTTTTCTATTTTTTAATTCCTTTTTCCCCCTTACTTCCTAGTTGCCATGTAGCACGCCAAAAGGATGAATGAACCCCCAACTAACGTGAGCGCGCCCGGCGTTTCGTTGAGGAAAAGCGCGGCAAGCAAAGTAGCCACCACTGGCTCCAAGTAAGTTATAACGGCCACCCTTTGGGCTGGCAGCAATTGCACAGCCTTGAAGAACCACGTGATGTTCACGCCTTGGTAAAAAACCCCCAGCAACAGCAACGGAGCCAAGTCTTTCTGTTCCAGCGAGGGCGGCGAGTAAAGAATGAAGGGCAGCAAAATCAGCGAAGTGAAAACCATTTGCGCGAAAACCAGTTCCTTGGGTTCGTACTCTCCAGCCAGTTTTTTCGGCAACAGCACCCCGAAGGCGAAGCCCACGGCTGAGAGAGCGCCTGCAGCAATTCCCAGCAAGTGGTTGCTTGAAGCGTTCAAGTTTCCAGCCAGCAAAATGCCCAGACCGGACAGAGCCATGAAGAGAAAAGCCCACGCGCGCCTCTTCACTCTTTCCCCGACGACGAGCGGCGCGAGGAACAGCACGAGCACTGGAGCCAAGTAGTGAGAGAACACGGCGTTTGAAATGGTTGTGAGGTTGTAGGCGTAAAAGTATGACACGTTGTTCAACGCGCCGGCCGCGCCCAAGGCAACCACGTACTTGGTTCCCCTTTTCGAAAACGCATTGAAAAGCATGCCTTTCCTTAGGAGCAAGAGTGAAAAGAACGCAGCGGAAGCCAGGGATGCAAAAAACGTTGTCTGCAGCCCGTTCAAGCCCACCATTCGCACTACTAAACCCATGGAGCCAAACGCGGCGACCGGGACTATTGCAAGCCAGTACCTTTTATCCATGTTTCAACCTCGCCGTTTTTTCCAACAACTTAGAAGAACTCGAAGAGCCTGCGCTGCGTCTTGTACTCCCTCAATAGCGCGCTTTTTTCCCTGAACCTTTCAATGCCGCACTTGAACCTAGTGTCAAGGAACTTCAGCGCCAGCTCGAGTGACGCAAAAGTCAAAGGCTTTGAGTTCATTGCGTTCCTCACGTTTTCGCGGACTTGCCAGACACCAACGGGTGTCTTGTACTCTGGCCCTATTTCTCTTAAAACAAGCGCCCCGGCCTGCTTTTTCTCGAAGTGCAAGTACTCCGCAACCCCAAGGCGCGAGGCGTAGTAAGCGCCGGCCGTGTTTTCAGCATAATCCTTCCTGCCGCGGTTTGACTCAAAGTCGTTCGAGACGACGAGCTCGGAGCCGAAGTTCCAGTTGCTGTTCGGGAACCACGCCTCTATTAACTCGAACGCCCACGTCATCGGCGCCAGGACAACCCAGAAGTTGTTGTCCAAGTAATTGCTGTGAAACAACTCGAATTCGGCGATCGGGGCGAAGCCCTTGATTTCATCTACTAGTTTTTGGGAAAGCATTGAGTCCACTGCAGTGATGCTCCACCTGGTTGGCACTAGCTTTCTCTTTTCGCCCACACCGAAGGCGCCCGCGCTCAACGCGTTGGACAGCCTGTGGACCTCCACGCCCTTGGAGTAAAGCCCTGAAACCGCTTCCAAGGCCTTCAAGTCAGAGTCGTTGAACGCCTTCCCCAAGTGCTTTGACGGCTTCGGGTTTTCGGCCAGCTCCAGCTTTTTCAGCTCGCCGGTTGGCCCGTGCGGCGCCGAGTTGTCGTTCAAGCTCAAGTGAAAGCGCGGTCTGCGGAACAGCTCTACTTCCAGTTCGACTGGCTTTTTTGAAATCGCCAGTTCTTGCATGCTTGCCAGGAGCTCGGTGGGGTGCGCGGCGTTTCCAGTCCTTTCCTTCACTCGCGAGTTCACGAGCAGCTGCCTAAACTCAATGACTTTTTCCTGCGGCAACCCGAACCACTTTTGCGGGTTTTCCAGCAAGTCCGCGTCTTCAACGCTTACCGGCGTTGACAACGGCCCGATGGACAAGTTTGGATAGTCGTGCCGGCCGACGAAAACGCTTGGCGGCGTGGGCCCGGAAAAGTCAGTGCCGTGAATCCTTTCCTCCACGCGCCTGGCGTTTGAAACCTTGTCCAGTATGGGGCACGCAGTCAACCCGCAGAAGAGCCTTCCCTTGCACCTCACGCACAGGCTTGGAGTTATTACCTTGAGTCCCTGCTCCATTTTTTTACCTTCCACAAGGCACTACTCAGCGCCTTTTCTTTCTATCCATTGCCGGCTGCCGCCGCCTGCGGAACAGCCACTTGAACACTTCCAAGCTCTCCAAGTCGTACACTTTTTCGCGCCTCAGGAGGAAGACGTACATGCTGCCAAAGAAGGAGGAAACGGCGTGGCTTGCAATGGCTATCGGCGCGCTTTCCTCCCTTTGCCTGCCTTCCTCGTGGGTTTTTTTCCTTTCCGCAATCGAGCTCACTTGGATTTCAATTTTCTTGCTTTCATTTTCAAGGGCTTGGACTTTTTCGCTTGCCTTCATTAACTCTGTTTCCCTTTCACTCAAGGCGCTTTCTATTTCCGCAGTCGGCAGGCCTTTTCCCTCCAGTTCCGTCTTTTGGGCTTCAAGCCCTTCCACTATTGCCTGCGTTTCCTTTTTGGCGGCGGCCGCCTGGCCGAGTTCTTCCTTGACTTTTTCCCCAACCGCCAGCCTTTCCTCCAGCTCCAACGCCGTGTTCTTTAGCACGCTTTCCTCCACGACCGAAACCTGTGGCACCAGCACGTAGGTGGCAAGCGCAGTCAACGCAATGCTGAACGCAATAGTCTGCTTTGGGCT
>DATDTB010000037.1:0-5762 GCA_035291025.1 archaeon | reverse complement strand
CGCTTACGGCACGTGTGGGGTTTTCCAATGCAACCCTGACGCGGGCAACCCGTGCGGGACTCTTGGTTCAACTGATTACAAGTGTTGCAGGAATTCTGACTCGAGTGTTTTCGCGTGTACTAGCGTGAATAGTTCGGCGTCCGTCGTGAACTGCGGCGCGTGCGGGAACACGTGCGGTTCCGGCGGCAACGCGGGCAGGCCGTTCTGCTGCCCGTCCAGCGGAACGTACGCGTGCTCGTCGGCCCCGTGTGGTCCGCCGATTTGAGTTTTAGTCTTTTTACTCCGTCGCTGCCTGCGTTTCCTTTGGCGGCTGCAAGTGGATTGTCTTGCCGGCCACGCTTATCTTCCCGCGGGAGGCGTACTTTAGCAAGTAGTGCACGCTGCTCTTTGTGACTCCCGTTTCGCTTGCTATTTGGCGCACGCTCAAGCCCTCGCGTTTCAAGTCGTACACTTCCTGGATCTTGTCCAATGGAACGCCCAGCGGCCTGCCGGCGCCGGCGTTTCCAATGACTAAAACCCCCACGCCCTCGAGTTCCCTCCTGGCCTTCACTGAAAGCTTTCCAAAAGTGTGCCTCGACATTGAAATAGAGTCAACGCGCTGGACTAGTTCGCGGACGCGCGCCAGGCTAAGCGGGCGCACTAAGTGGACTTCGCGTGCTTCGCCCAACTCGCTGAGTTCCTTTTCGTTCTTTACGCTTGCCTTCACGCAGTAAAGATTCAAGGCAAAGAGTTTTATGTTTTCGCAGGGAAAACGCGGCTAGGTCGCGGGCTGCAGGCAAGGACGTGAACGGGGAAAAGAAATAGAAAAAAAGGGGAGCTTGAACTCCCCCATGTTTGCGTTTTTCAGTGGAGTCTCGCGAGCCCGAAGTCGTCGCGTGCAGTTTCGCGCATGCTTGCGCCCGACTTGCCTGCAGCAGGCTTCGAGATGTACGGGGACGTGACGCCGGTGAAAATGGCTATGACGCGGATTTGGTTCTCGAACTCTGGTTCGAGCCTCGCGCCCCAGATCACCGTGGCCTCTGTTGAGACTTTTTCCGTCAGCAGCTCTCCTATCTCGTTGGCCTCTCCCAGGGTCAGTTCGGTGCCGCCAGTGATGTGAATCAAGGCGCCCGTAGCCCCCGTGACGTTCGTGTCAAGCAAGGCGTTGTTCAACGTGTCCTCGACGACTTCGTTGACTTTGTCCACGCTCTTTGACTCTCCAACGGCAATGACTGACAGCCCGCCGCCGCCCATGACCGCGCGCAAGTCGGCGAAGTCGATGTTGATAAGGGAAGGCTGCGTCACAGTCTCGGTTATTCCCTGAATCGTTTTCGCTATCACGGTGTCCGCCACGCGGAAGGCTTCAAGCATTGGCACGTTCGGCAACAATTCCCTGAGGCGGTTGTTGTCAATCACTATGACCGTGTCGGAGTACTTGCTCAACTCCGCGATTCCCTTCTCGGCCTTGCTCAGCCTCGCCCTTTCCAGGGAAAACGGGTAAGTCACCATTGAAATGACTATTGCTCCCTGCTCTTTTGCGAGCTGCGCGACTATTGGCGCCGCGCCAGTCCCAGTCCCACCGCCCATTCCAGAAGTCAAGAACACCATGTCAGCGCCGTCAACTATCTGGCTTATTTCGTTCTTTGACACTTCCGCGGCCTTTGCCCCGACTTCAGGGAAGCCCCCGGCGCCCTTTCCCTTCGTCACGGCTCCGCCGATTAGTATCTTGTTTACTTCATCAGAAACCTTTTGCTCCAAGTGCGGCTTGTCCGTGTTTATTGCGTACAATTCCGCGCCGCGTATTCCCATTGTCGACAGCCTGTGCATTGTGTTGCACCCGGCGCCGCCCACTCCAACAACGATGATGCGGACTTGCTCGAAGTCGCTCATGTTCTGCTGTATTGGCGCTGCTTTCTTAGTCATTGCCTCTTCCACTAGACCCTTCACGAGACCACCTCTTTTTTTCACTCACTCAAAACCAAGGCTGTTACCGAACAGTTGAGTTAACATAACAAAAAACGCATTGCTGCGTTCCCTTACTGCCTGTTCTCTCAAAAGCCCTGACCAAACCTTTTCCAAGTTTTTCTCTTGGAACAATGCCATAGCATACGCGTTGGAGCTATTTAAATGCTTCGTTTTCCATTATGTAGAAATAACGCACATAATTATACATAAGGCCTGTTTATTTTAGCCCGTATCACGATTGAAGGCAGTAAAAGCCTTTACCATTATGTAGGGTTTTTATACATAAGAACCCGTTATGTTTGCGCGCCGCACGGCAGTCATGGCTTGGAGCGCCTTGTTTTTAATTCCTTTCCATGAAGTTTTCCACTTATGGCAGCCCAGAAAAGCGCGCCCGCCCAAAGCAACAGGAACAAGCTGAACCGCAACCCGGTGACCAGGCGGGCCTTGAACCTCTTCCGCATCCACGGCGCGCCCGTCCTGGAACGCGCCAGGCGCGTCGCGCGGGACTTCCTTGAGTCAGGGCTGGCCGAGGCGTCAAGGCCTGAGGGGGCGAGCGAGAAGGAGTACTATTACGCCCGAGTCCTGGACGCCCCCGACAAGAGCGAGCGCCATTTCTTCATTGAAAGGAGAGTCAACGGCAGGACTTTCCGCGTGAAAGGCATTGCGGTTCCGAAAAAGCCCGGCTCGCAGGGCGTTTCCTTGAAGAAGTGGGTGGTTAGGGACGTGAAGAGCGAGGAAGAGTCGCACTTCGAGCAAAAGCTAGTGCGAAAGGTTGCCGAGCTCTCCTTTCCAGTGGAAAGCGAGGAAACAGGGGAAAAGTTCCCGCCAACCGCAAAGGTTTCCCTCATTCGGCTGACTCCTGCAAACAAGACCTTCAGGCACGAATGGCGCGAGGCTTCCTTTTCAAGGACTCCAGACGGAGTAAGAGTCAAGTTCATTGCCAGGAAAGGCGGAAACTGACCCTTGCCTGGTTTTGCTTCCCGGCCAGTGGTATGTGTTTTAATTCGTTTTGCTTTTTAGTGCGTGCATGAACCCGCTTGCTTTGCTTAAACACGCCTTGCTGCTGGCAACGCTTTCCTCGCTGCTTGTCTTGGCTGGCTGCATTTCCGAGGAACAGCCAAAGGCCACGCCTCCAACGCCGACGCAGCCGCCCATATCCGTTTTCCCACCCCAGCCAGTGGCCCCGCCGCAAACGGTTCCACCCGTGGCGCCACCCGAGCCGCCGACTCCCCCGCCCGAGCCTCCAGCGCCTCCAGTGGAAAAAATCGAGGCAGGCCATGTTGCCGGCGTGTTGGAGGACTTTGGGGTGCCTGAAGGGCTTGCAGCGCTGCCGGTTGACTGCACGACGCTTCACGGAATCGACTCAACGCCTTCACTGCCCTCGGATGACGTCCCGCGCGTGAACCAGTCCGCTTACAATTCTTCCTCGTGCCTTCAACGCGACCCCGTAGTTTCAGCCAACGCGCGCGAGTTCTTGTCCGTGTCCTCGGGGCCGCACATAGCCACTGGAAGGATTGACTTTGCTAGCGCTTGCGCGCCGTTCACGACAAAGAAGTCCGGCGGCTTCACTTTCAAGAAAGGCTCGTTTTTCACTGGAGGGCCTTTGACTGTGAACGGCGAGAAGGCAAGCAGCGTTTCCTTGAAGGTCTTGGGCGACGTTTTGGTTTCAGGGGAAAAGGTTTCAATGACTGACTCTGGCACGGCTGGAAAAGTGGAGGCAGTGTACAGGAACGCGGTGCTGGACTTCAACAAGGGCGTTGCCTTGTTTTACGCAGGCGAGGAATTCATTGAATTGAGCGCTTCGTCTTTGACTCTCACTGGGAAAACCCAAGCACAGTTCACTTCGAGCGCGACCGGCGAGGTAAAAACACTCGAATTGGACGAAGTAACACTTTCACCTGCAGGCGCCGGGGGCGCCTTGCTAAAGTCTCGCTTGATCGTTTTCCCGCAAAAGGAGACGCTGGTTTCCAAGACCTTCGGGGAGTCCTACTTCACTGGGACAATTCAAACGCACGACGAGTACTACTCCCAGGGAGTATTTTTCGCGCGCGGCGACTTCACGTTGACTGGCCAGGAGTACCGCGCCGGCATTTACTCGTTTGAAAGAACGAGCGGGGAGCCGCAGTTCAAGTCCGCCGTGAAAATCTCAAACATACAGACGGCGTGCTACGAGGCGCAAAAGAACACGACTTTTTACATCCAAATCAACGTCCGCGAAACCAACAACAACGACGCTTCAGGGCTGCGCGCGGCACTCTTGCTGGACAAGTCGTTGGGCGAACCCGAAGTGTTCGTGGTTGAAGGCGTGGAAAAGCCATGTGCTGGAACCGAGTGCGGCCAGGCTAGCGAAACACTAGCCAAGGACCTTTACTCAATTATTCCTTTGACGGTTGAAGGCTTTGAATCCTTGCCAGTCAAGGACTCCTTTGGCGGTTCCTCCAAGTTATTGGACACAGTCAAGGCGTTGTGGAACAAGGACTCTTACTATTACGAGCTGCCCTTGAAGCTTTCCGCCGACCGCCAGCGCTACTTCCTCGTGAAAGCCGAGAACATTTCACGCAACCACTCCGGTTTGCTCTTGCTGGGCTGCGGCAACTGCGACGGCAAGGCAACGCAGTTCGAGATACGCGTCAAGTGATTGCATGAAGAAAGCCGTAATTGTTCTGGTTTTTGTTGCTGTCTTGTTTTCCGTTTCAGTGCACTCCGTTGAAAGAGTAATTAACGTTTGCGGAAATACAATATGCGAGAAGACTGGGCCAGATGAAACGTGTTATAATTGCCCTGTTGATTGCGGTTTTTGTTGCGGCAATGGAGCCTGCGAGTCAGGTTACAATGAAGATTGCCGTGATTGCCCGCAAGACTGCGGGACTTGTCCTACTCCCAACCCTTTTTGTGGAGATCATATCTGTAGCGGAGACGAAGGGTGCGGTAGTTGTCCAAACGACTGCGGCGGTTGCCCCCCGCCCTCTTATTGTGGCGACGGGCAATGCAGTAGTGATGAGTGCTACGGCCGCCTTTTGTCGGAACCAGGGATGACTTGTCCAGAGGACTGCGGTTCTACTAATTGCCCCCCGCCCTATCCTCTTCCCTGTAATACCAGTAATCCTAATTGGGGTAATTGTTGGCTCTCTGAGATCCTAGAAGCATTATCTGGAATTAAAAGCCTGATAATTGACCTTTTTGACTCCTATGCCCCAGACCAATGTTCTGCGTGCGGTGGAGACGAAGTGTGCGTTGATGGAGAGTGCAGGACTGTTACATGTGATAATTCAAGTGAGTGCACTTATTTGGGAGCCGGGTTCTCTTGCTGCCCAACTCAAGGCTTGAATTCAAGCCAGCAGTCGGGCAGCGCCGGAACCCAGGGATGCATAATTGATAACTATTCCCTGACTTCAACGGAAACCGGGCGCGAATGCGGCGGCGAAGGCGGCGGCTGCGGCAACGGCGTTTGCAACGACTTAGAAGACCCCATAAACTGCCCCGCTGACTGCGAGCCGCTAAAGGCTTGCATTAACGTTTTAACTGACTCTGAAAACTGCGGTTCTTGCGGGAACGTTTGCGCGAGTGGCGCTAGTTGTGATGGTGGCGTGTGTCGTTGTCCTGTTGGGACTTTTTCTTGTGGTGGTCGGTGCACTAATTATTCGGTGGACCCGTCTAACTGCGGGGGTTGTAGTGCTTCGGGGAGCGTGCTTCGGGGTGAGAATTGCTTGGAAAAGACTAAGCCCGTTGCGGGTGAAAGCGTTCCAGCGCCGGAGGCGTGTTGGGGTGCGCCGGGTAGCCCTAACGCTTACGGCACGTGTGGGGTTTTCCAATGCAAC
>DATDTB010000036.1:0-3767 GCA_035291025.1 archaeon | reverse complement strand
AGCTTTGTTGCAAAAATTGACTGGGAAAACTTTTCCAACCCCGTTCTTTTCCTTTCTTTCGCATTCTTTTCAGTCCTATATTACTCGCTCGGCGACCCCTTGCTCTTGAACGCCTTGCCCCGGGAGCTGTTGAAGGACCCGCACTCTGTTTATGACTTCGCAGTTCGAACGATTGGATTGCTTGCAGTGATAGTATCTGCGCCAGTTTTGTTTTCCGCCGCCCGCTCCTCTCTTTCAGGGAAAAAGCTGACGATTGACTCAATTGCGGCCTTTTCGTTCATTGCAATGATAGCCTTTTTCGCTTCACTCAATGCCATTCACGCGCAGGCGACTTACTCGCTGGTGTACTATTACGGTGAAGGCGGCTTGGTGGACGCAACTGACTTCGCTTCCACTTTGAAGGGCTCGATTGAAGGCGCCGTGATAGCTCCCTCGGAGTTCTTCTGGCCCCTTGGCTCGCCGAAGACGTACCTGCCCTTGCTTTTCTCCAAGCCGGAAAGCCAAGTAGTTCTGCCAGCGGACTTGGAAGTGGTTGTTTTGAGGCAACGCGAGTACTCGTACTACGGCTACGACTTGCGCGGCCTCCTCGAACGCAATTCGTTCCACTTAATGGAAAGCGTTGGCGACTTCGACTTTTACGAAAAGGTGACTGAATGAAAGCCCAGTTGAAGTTCGTTCTTTTGGCAGCTTTCCTATTGTTCCTCGCGTTTTACTTTTCCTCGTTCAACCGCAGCCTCTTGATTGACGAATGGTACTGGGTCAAGAGCGCGCAAGGCATTGCGCAAGGCGGGCTGCCCGTTTACTACCAAGGAGAAAACAACCCCGCGCAAATAGCCGTTGGCCACCCGCCGTTGTATAATTACCTGCTTTCCCTTGTCTTCTTTTTCTTCGAGGACGCGAAAAACGCGCAGTTGCTTGGGTTGCTTGCCGTCGTGGCAGTCTGCGCTTTGATGGCCTTGACGTGCAGGCACTTGTTCAAGGAAAAATGGAAGGAAGCCGCATTTTTTTCAGTGCTGCTTTACCTGCTTTCACCTCTCACTGTCCAAGGCGCGACCCTGGTTGACCCGGACGCTGTGACCTTGCCAGTGCTGCTGCTGTTGTTTTTCTATGCTTACTTGAAGGTCAAGGACTCGAGGCTTTCCAGCGCGCAAAAGTCGCTTGCCGTCGGGGTGTTTTTTGCACTGCTTTTGTGGTCAAAGTTCCAGGGCGCCTTGTTGCTGGCGTTCCTTATTGCGTTTCACGTTCTCGCGCGAAAAGACTTGAAGTCAGCGGGAAGAGACGCGGCTTCGTTCGCGCTTGGGTGGGCGTTGTTTTTGGCTACTTGGACTGCTTACACAACTCTTACTGGTTTGCCGTTTTCTCTATCGTTCGAGCACAACTTGTCCTCTGGCGTGTTTGGTTTCAAGGCCTCAAAGCTCTTGGTTGGTTTGGGCGTTTTCAGGAACTTGCTTTACTGGGTTTCGCCGTTCCTGTTGCTTGGATTTGCCGTAGTGTTAAAGGACTCGCTTAAAGGCATTTGGAAGCGCCACGAAGCCGTTGACTGGCCGCCGGCCTTGCTGTTGTTTTTCGGGTTCGCTTCCATGCTGTACTTTTACCTTGGAATAGGCACTTCCGGGGTCCCGAAGTACTTCCTTTCAATCACCCCATTGGCGTTGCTGGCGTTTTCAGGGCTTGCGGCGCGGTCTGGGCTCTTTGAGTTGCTGGCCAGGCAGAAATTTGCCTTCTCAGCTCTGGGGCTCCTTTCCTTCTTGTTCTTCACTGCGCTTGGCGACCCACTGCTTTCAGGCGTCCCTCTTCGTGCAATTGCTTCAAGCCAGGACGCGCTTTCTGGAGTAGTTGCCCACGACGCGTTTTACTTGACTAGCTACTTTTTTGCGCTGGCCTTGTGTTTTTTCCTCGTCCGCCGCCTGACTCCAACAGCAGGCAAGGGGATGTTGCTGGTTGCGTGCCTTTTCATTGCCTCGCTTTCCTATTCAGTTTCCTTGAACCTGCTTCAAGCGCTCGCGCCTTATTCAAAGGTTTACTTTTACGGCGAAACGCAGCTGGGAAGCACTTTGGATTTCATGCAGTCGCAAAAATTCAAAGCTTTGGCGTCGCCTTACGACTTCGCTTTCCTTCTCGAGGAAAGGACTGGGAATAACGTCGAGTTTTACGAGGAAGGAATCCTGTTTGCGCGTCCAGGCACAGCCGGGTCGTTCGAAGTGCCACTGGAAGTATCGCACGTTGTCCTGCGCAAGGGCTTTTTCCACGTGCCAAAATACGACTTGCGTGCAAAACTCGCAGCGAGCGGCTTCGAATTGGCTTACGAGAACAAGGACTTCGAGGTTCACGCCCGCGCCGTTTGATTGCCTTGCGCGCTTTTCCTAAGGCTTTCCTCTTGGAACTTGCGCAACGCAAACAGCTTGCGCGCCCCCATTTCCATTTTTGTCTCAAAGTGCCCAGTGAGCACGTTCCACGCGCCCCGCATTGACTTCAATGGCTGGAACAACGCCTTCACTATGAAGAAGTGAGTGTAAAGGGAGTTTCGGTATTTCTCCAGTTCCTTGTAGTCCTCGCGCCAGACAGGAGTGAAGTGCATTTCCTCGAAGCGCTCCGGGAGCTTCATCATTCCGGTCTTCTGGGTCATGGCCCCCGGCAACGGGCAAATCATGAAAAACGTTACTTCGTCCACGCCGTTCCTGGCCAGGCTAGTGATGTATTCCCGTGTGGCCTTCTTGTCCTCGGCATCTTCTCCCGGGAACCCTAACACGAAGCAGGCCTGGCTCTTTATTCCTATTTTGCCCATGTGCTTCACCATTTTCAAGCCGTGCTCGTAGTTGAAGGGCTTGTTCATTTTCGTGATTAGCTTCTTTGAACCAGTCTCGGGCGAGATTGAGACGTAATTGCACCCCGCCTTGCGCATCCAACTAAGCGTTTCCTCGTCAAGCGTTTCAACTTTTGTCCCGGAAACAATCTTCCAGGAAACGCTTATTCTGCGGTCAATTATGCCCTTGCAGATTTCCACGAAGCGTTCCTTTCGGATTGTCGGGTCTATGTCTTCTACTTGAAAGTCTTGGATGTTGTATTTTTTCACGAAGTGCTCGATTTCATCAACGACAAGCTTTGCGTTCCTCGGGCGCCACTTGCGCATCGTTATCTGGGGAGTCACGCAAAACGTGCACCCGTAAGGGCAGCCGCGCGAAGTCCACAAGGGCAGGTACTTGGATTCAGTGTTCGGGCCGTGCGAGTACCCCAGTGACCAGTAGTTTTCCAACGGCAGCAAGTCATAGGCCGGAAAAGGAAGTGAGTCAAGGTTTTGCACGACTACTTGGGTGGGTTCAATGAAGGATTTCCCGTTTTCCCCATGGAAAGCAATTCCCTTGAGTTCCTTTAGTTCTTTTTTTCCCTCAAATGCTTCAAGCAAGTTGAACGCGTTTTCTTCTAGCTCGCCAAGCATTACCGCGTCCGCGCCAGCGTCCAGGAAGTCTTGGTATTTTTCCTTCAAGGCGTACGAGACAACCGAGGACGTGTTTTCGACCACGAAAACCTTTGCCGTGGGCAGTTCTTTTTTCGCGGCCCGCACAATTTCTAGGTTAGTTGAGTGCGCCGGCGCGTTGATTGCGTAAACTCCTATCACTTGGGGGTTTTCGGCTTTCAGCCTCTCGATTATTTGCGCAACCGTGAGGCCTTGCGAGACGCTTTTCTCTCCCCGCAACGTGAACTGTTTTGGGTTTTCGCCGAAGCCGTCCACTATTCCAACGTCGTGCCCTTTTTCCCTGAGGACCGCG
>DATDTB010000035.1:0-2863 GCA_035291025.1 archaeon | reverse complement strand
CGCCCAAGACTTCGCAGCCGAGGCCTTCTCCTCCGCAGGACCCGCAAGTATCGACGGGCGTTGCAGGCAGCCAGCGTTCGAGCGAAAAGGCGTGCCCGAAGTGCGGTGCGCCCGTTTCGGGGCGTTACTGCATGCACTGCGGCGCCAAGACGGCCTAGGTGAATCGCAACCCTCTTTTTTGGCGCGTGCTTTTAAAGCGGGCAAGGCGTGGGTGGATTTGCGCGAGTTGCGCAAGCAACTTATTTTGCTTCCCGGTTTTTCTCTTCCACCCCTCGTTCAATTCGTTCAAACAATTCGACTAGGTTCTGGAAGCTCAGCACCACGAAAACCATCGCCAACGTGAACATCACGGGGATGGCGTTCCACAAGTCGTTGTTGACGTCCAGGGAAACTATTCCGTAGTATGAAATTATCAAGTGCGAAGGCGGCCCGAACAACGCCGCCAAGAGCAGCAACGCCAGGCTCTTTTGGAGCTTTTCGCTGCTTCTGGGTATTGTTTTCACCAAGTAATAAGTTCCAATGAACGCGAAGGACACTCCAAGGAGCGTGAGCCACCAGTAATTAAAGGCCATTCCCGTTTCCCCCGGCTTTCCTGCTTAACTCTAGCCAAGTGTAATTGCTCCAAAGCCACGTCGCGCCCGGAACCAAGTGAATGAGTATGACGAAGTACCACCACTCGCTCGTTGTCTGCACGCCGTAATGGCCTAGGACGGAGGCAAGCGTCATGTAGGAAATGTACGAGGCGTCGGTCAAGAAAAACAAGACCAGCGCCTTTTTCAGGTTTCCACTCGCCTTCCGAGTCGCGTTGTGGACCAAGTAAAGCCCGTAAAGGCCTACAAGAAAACCCGCCAGCGTCAATTCCCAGAAAACCATTTCCCCCGCCCTTCTTTTTTCACTTCACTCCCAGTTCCTCAACGCGACAACTGGGTCGAGCCTCGCCGCGCTCAGCGCTGGATACGTCCCTGAAGCCATTCCAACAATCATTGAAAACGCAAGAGCGCCAACAACCAAGTAAGGGCTTACTTCGACGCTTAAGGCAAAGCCTTGAATTGTGGCAAAGTACTCAACTGCAAACGCCGTCGCGTAGCCCGCGGCAACTCCCACGACTCCGCCAATCGCGCCAATGAAGCCGGCTTCCAGCACGAATATGGACATGATGAGGTTGTTGGTGGCACCCGTCGCCTTCATCACGCCAATTTCGGGCGCGCGTTCAAGCACCGCCATGACCATAGTGTTGGTTATCCCAATGCCTCCAACGAGCAGCGCTATACCCGCAATCCCTGTAAGCACGAGCTGCAGTACTCCAAGGACTTGGTTGATGCTTTCAAGGGCTTGAGTGCTAGTAATGGTTTGGAAGTCTTTCTGGTTTTTCCCAAAGCTTTGCTCCAATAACCGGTCTATTTTATCCTCTGCCGCCCCGACGTCCTCGGTTTTGTGCGTCTTGATTATCGCAAACGCCGGGTTTTTCTCGGAGAACAAGTTCGCAAAGCCCTTCTTGGTCATGAGCACGGAGTTGTTGACGTTTGGGGAGTTGCCGAAGGACTGGCTGTTTTCCTTCGTGACGCCGACGACGCGGTACTTTACGCCCTTGATGGTGATTGTCTCGCGCAGCCTGACTTCCTTTGAGAAAACTTTTTCGGAAACCGCGCTGCCTATAACGACAGAGAACTCGTCGCCGTTCTGCAAGTTCCTGCCCTTCCCAACGTCGAAGAAGCCCGTTGACGCGACGTCCTTCAAGTCTTCCGGGTCGAACGCGAGTATTGTGGCGCGGAAGGCTTCGCGGCTGAATTCCACGTCCGCCTGGTCCGACAACGGGTCAATCACCGCGCTGACTTCAGTCATTGACTCTATCCTTGAAATGTCCTGCTCCCCCAGCCTAGTAAGCGTTCCAGGCGGGCCGCGGCTGCCTGCGACAACGCTCACGCTTCCAGGCGCCAGGAACAAGGTATTGGTGCCGAGCTGTTCGAATTGCTCGTTCACGGCGTTCTTCAAGCCGTCCCCGAGCGCTATGAACGTCACTATGGCCGCTATTCCAATCACCACGCTGACAAGCGTAAGGTAACTCCTCATTCCCCTGTGGGAAAGGTTTTGGAAGGAAAACCTGAGAGTCTCCAAGTGCCCGTTCATTTTACTTCTTGCCCTTGCCGCCGCCGAAAACGCGCCACAAAACCGCCAGCGCCAGCAGCCCGGCAACGGCGTACAAGGCAGGCTGGTAGTTGTTCCCGTTTTGCTCTACTTCTTCAATTGAGCGCACTACCACCGGCAGTTCGCGCGCGACTTCTCCCGGGTTTTCAAAGCTGTCCTTGAATGAAAAAACCAGCCTCACCAAGTGCTCGCCGGGCGCCGCATTCGCTGAAACCCTTCCCTTAATGGTGATGCTGTCAAAGTCGTCGGGTTCAAGCGAGCCAATGAAGAACTCTTCCTGTTCCAATTGCATGAAGTCCGCGGCCGCCTTCACCTATAAGTACTTCGCGTCCTCGTTCCCCCGGTTGTACACGTCAACGGTTAGCTCCGAAGAACTGCCCGGGTAGAACAAGGCGCCGTTTTCAGCGCTTGCGCCCAGCTCGATTTTCCCTGAAACCTTCAAGCCAATGGATTCCGTGCTTGAATACTGCGTCTTGTTAGAGTCAAAATACTCCAGCTTCAACGGCAAGTAATAAGCCTTTGGAAGCGTTCCCGGGTTGACCACGACTTGCGCGCTGACGTTCGCCGTCTCCCCGACGTCAAGGGATTCCAGCTGCGCGACGGACGCGCCAAGAGGAACCAGGCTCCTTTCAACGACTACCCCGCTAGTGGTCACGGTCCTGTCCTCGCTTAAAGCGATTGAGACGCTTTTCGCCATGCTCGAGCCAATGTTTTTCAG
>DATDTB010000034.1:0-5539 GCA_035291025.1 archaeon | reverse complement strand
TTTTCGTTCTTGACGCGTCCGTCGTCAAACAAGAGTTTTTTCGAGAAGATGAAGTCTCCTGCGAGGTTCGTGTTCTTGTTCCACGCGTCAATGTTGAACCCCAGGCCTTGAAGTACGGGCAATGTTTCCTTCTTGGGCTCCGGAGCCGGGCCCTGGCTTGGCTCTCCAACTTCGCCGCGTGACACTTCATCCCAGTAGGCGCGGAGTTTTCCACACAAGGCGTTTTCAGGGTGGGCGTCGCAGTACTGAATGCAGCGCCCGCGGTTGTTTTGGCAGTGAGCCTTGCATTCGTCTTCAGTGTAACACAATTCGCCCAAGCCGGCTGACTCGTCAAACGCAACTTCTTCTTCGGGCAGCGCGGGGTTGTAGCACTTTAACACCGTTCTAACGACTGCGGGCATGATGGTTGCATGCGTGTGTTCGGGGTAGTAAAACACGTTACTTCCTGGGAGGTCGTTGCCTTGCACGTCAAGCGTGTCGCAAAAGGCTTGAAGGGAGCCGCAGTTGCTCATCAAGTCCGCGTCGTACGTGGTCTTGTGGTGATAGACTTTGACGTTGTCGCCGGGCTTCGTGAAGGGCTGGAATCCAACGGCGATGTCTTTAATGAAACCCGTCCTGTCGCCCAAGAACTGGGACCTGAAACCCGTTAAGTCAAAACCCTTGGTTGGGGATGCCATTGTGTGCAGCGCTACCTTGCCGGTAAAGTCCAGTTTTGCGATTGAGTAAGAACTGGTCACGCCGCCCGCGCTCGGCCCGAAGATGACTAACTCGTCAACTGGCTTCTGCGCCAGCAGTGCATGAAGTTCGCCCAAGAACCACTCGCTCAAGTCTTCAATGTGCCTTGTTTCGTCCTGGTCCCAGACGACGGCAAAAACGGCTTTCGGGTCGCGGAGCATTAACTCTTTCTCGTTGTCCCACTGCTCCAAGTAATGGTCGGGCACGCCCATTAGCAAGACGTAACCGCGCGTTTTGACTCCCTCGTCCAAGGGCTCGCAGGAAAACGCCTTCGCTGCAACTGGTTTTTTGTCAACGCCAACGCCTTCCCTGGCTTTTTCGCCTAAGTCGTCCTGCGTTTCTGAAATGGATTCAAGGGCTTTCGAGAGTTCGGGGCCGCGGGGCGAAGCGCAGCCCGCCACTAGTGCAACTGCAAGCAAGGCAAGGCCGGCGGCTTGGAACTTTTTAATCATACGTGTTTCAGGAATTCCTCGCGCGTGATTCGCAGGTCTTTCTTTATTATTTTGTTGAGAAGCCCTCTATCGATTTCCTCACCCGAGTGAACCGGAATTATGGTTGTCCTCCCGTCAAAGTGTTCAAAGAACAAATGGCTTCCTTGCTGGCGTAACGGCTTGAAGCCTAGTTTGTAGAGAACACGGGACAGTTTTAAGGCAGTCAGTAATGGCAGTTTTGCCACGTCAAGCCTCTACTTGTACTTTTTCTAAGCCCAAAAACTTTACTACTGGTTCGAGTTGCGAACTTTCAGCTTCCAAGTACAGCTTTATTGCTTCCTTAGTGCGCTTCATGAGTTCGTCGTGTGTCTTTGCCTGGGTGTGGCATCCAGGTAACTCTATTACTTCAGAAATCAAGTACCCGTCTTCGCCTCTTTCCACTACCACGTTAAAGGTTTTCGCCATTCAAATCCAGCTCCTTGAGGACACGATTAAACATGACTGTTCTGATATAAATACCTTTACGAAAACTAGTTCTAGGCATGGCTTGCATTCAATTCAAGGCCTTCGGCCGCGTCCAAGGCGTTTTCTTCCGCGCCAGCATCGCGGAAAAGGCGCGCGGGCTCGGCGTGAAGGGCTGGGTTCGGAACGCAAGGGATTCAGGCGTCGTGGAAGGCGTTTTCCAAGGGCGAAATGATGCAGTCAAGGCATTGATTGAGTTCTTGAAAGCCAGTCCCGGGAAGTCTGAAGTGGAAAGAATTGAAGTAAGGGAAGTAAAGTCAGGCAATGCCTTTGAAGGGTTTTCAGTCCAAGGGAATTGAAGCCGGGCTGTTTTCACTTCGTGGTCTTTCGCCCTTTACCGCGCTCTTGCAAGTCTTCCATTGTTATTTTTGGGGCGTTGCCGAAATGGGAGTTTATTGCGTACAAGACGGCCCTGCTCCTAGTCTTTGACTTCATCACTCGAAGTAAGTCATCTAATTCTACTCCGTCGAACAATGAGCGTGCCTCGTTCAGCAAGAACATTTGGGGATTGGTTGCCTTGCCCGGTTTCGAGTTCAGTATTTCCTTTCTTACGCGCTGCCTTTCGAGTTCAATTCTTTCGCGTTCTTTTTCCCTTTCGGCAATGGACTCAGGGGCGGCTTCGGCAAGGTGATACTTGGCGCGTTGCGTTCCATAATCCCGGCTCACCCACCCCAGTAACTGCTTGGTCGGCGGCTTCACGCTTGCGAGGCGTTTTGCAGCCCTTTCAAGGCCAAGCAAACTTGCCTCTTTTAACAGCAGTTTCCTTAACTTGTGGAACGTCATTCCGTGACGCAAGGCGACTTCATGGACCTTGTTTCTAGCCAGTTTTTCCGCCTCCGCATTTCCAAGCAAGTACTCCACTTCCCTCGCAAGCCTTTCCCTTCCCGGAACGTGCAAGTCCATTGCTGCCGGCTGCCGCTTTGTGAAATCCTTCCGCGTTCTATTGCGGAGGCGCCAGTTCCTTTCCGCGGCTTCAGTGGAATAGCTTCCAGGGTCGAGCTTGATTTCGGCGAGTCTTTCAGGGGTCATTGCATGCCTTTTACTTGGCCGGACGTGCCTCTTGAGTTCAGCGCTTAGCATTGACAGCGTTATCCTGGGGTCGAGGCCCTTGATTTCATTGACCAAGTCGTGGGCGAGGCGCTGCGTCGCGTGGCGTTCTGCCCTGTATGTGTGGCTGGAACCCAGTACAGCTGTAAGCTCTTGAACCTTTGACCTCACTGCAGGGCTCGCGTCAGAGGGAAGAAAGGACGTGTTCTTTTTCTCCGAGTGCTCTCTTATTTTGCCCAAAATGCTTCGCTCGAGCGGGTCTTCCACTTTTTCCAGCGCCTTGTATTGGCTCGCTTTCAAGAAGAGTTTTGCCCAAGGCAAGCCCGTCTTGGCGGCCACGCGCTTGCTGGCCTGCTCTAAGGCCTTCGTGTTGAGCGGACTGCCCATGGAATGCAAGTGCCTCACCGCGTCCAATGCTGTCAGTTCGCCGAGCCTTTCCAGTCCAGCGCTTGTTTCCGGCAAGCCCTTTTCACGAAGGACCGTGCGCGCCTTTCCAGTCAGTTTCAACGCCGGCGGTCTTGCTGGTTTTCCCATTGCCCTAAATAGAAGTCCAAAAGTTAAAAAAGAGGCCTGAAAAAGGCGCTGGCAAGGGGGAAAAGTCACCGGCTGCAACCCTTTAAATACTTTTTTACAATCGTTAATTACGCATGATGCAGCCGCAGGAACTAGAGGTATGGTACGTCCTGCCTGCGCTCCGCAGGCAACTATGCGTTGAACTCGTGAAAGTAGGAGTTGCGCGCAAGAAGATCGCCATGTTTTTGGGCATTTCCGAGCCCGCCGTCTCGCAGTACATGCACTCAAAGCGCGCGGCAAAGCTTGAATTTAGCGCCGATTTCAGGGAAAGAATTCGCGCAACCGGCTCTGAAATTGCCGCCGGCAAGTTGAGTGGGACGGCAGGGCTTCAACGGCTCTGCGTTGACTTCAGGGACTCCAGGGAGTTGTGCAACGTGCACCACCAACTGGATTTGGACGTGCCGCGTAAGTGCGAGGTCTGCTTTGAGCACTCCAACGCCTTGCAGGCAAGCGCGCAGAAACTGGTAAAGATTCGCTAGAGCCCTGGCTTTCCCGGCACTTGGGGAAGTCGGGAAAGAATAAGGGAGCTTTTGGAAAAAAGGGGTATTTTTTGTGGGAAACAATTCGGGTTTGGCGTTGGCGGACTTGAAAGTGTCAATTGACGGCAAGGAAATAATAAAGGGAGTTGACTTAAGAGTCCGTGAAGGCGAACTGCACGTCATAATGGGCCCGAACGGCTCGGGCAAGAGCACGCTCTCAAACGCCGTGATGGGCCACCCGAAGTACAAAGTGACTGGCGGGGAAGCGGTGCTTGACGGCAGAAACTTGCTGGAAATGCCCGTAAACGAACGCGCCAAGGCCGGGTTGTTCCTGGGGTTCCAGTACCCATTCGAGTGCGCCGGCGTCGGCTTTGCCAACTTCCTAAGAACGTCGTACAACGCAGTCCACTCCCACGACGGCGCCCCAGTGAGCGACCCAAGGCAAGCGCGTTCCAACGTTTTGGAATTCCACAACGACTTCAAGCAAAAACTCAAAAACCTAGGAATGCCTGAAGACTTCGCCAAGCGTTCCTTGAATGAAGGCTTTTCAGGGGGCGAAAAAAAGCGCGCTGAAGTCTTGCAAATGGTGGTTTTGAAGCCGAGGATCGCGTTCTTGGACGAGCCTGATTCTGGGTTGGACGTTGACGCCTTGCGCACCGTTGCCGGGGCCATTAACTCCTTCAAGGCAACCGGCGCCGGCATCGTCGTGATAACGCACTACAAGCGCATTCTTGACTATCTAAACCCTGATTACGTTCACGTAATGTTGGACGGCCGCATTGTTAAATCCGGGTCGCACGAGCTCGCGCACGAAATAGAGTCCAAGGGGTACGACTGGATAAAAAAAGAACTCGAATTGCCCCTTGCAGCCAAGTAAAATGTGAACGAGGGAAACTTCATGACCCAGGCAATAACCCAGCAGTCGCAAATCCGTGAAACGGACAGTTCGCGTTACGACTTCAAGACCAACGCCAAAGTCACTAGCTTGCCTAAGGGCTTGAACCGCGAACTCGTAATGGAAATCTCGCGCATTAAGGGCGAACCGGAGTGGATGCTTGAACTTCGCTTGAAGGCCTTTGACGTCTTCAACAGCAAGCCCTTGCCAACGTGGGGGCCTGATCTTTCCAAACTGAATTTTGACGAAATGACTTACTACATTCGCCCCGAAATGCGGAAGGCACGCAACTGGGACGACGTCCCCGCGGAAATAAAGGACACTTTCGAGAAGCTAGGAATCCCGGAAGCAGAACGCAAGTACCTTGCTGGCAGCGTTGCGCAGTACGAAAGCGAGGGAATTTATCACAACTTGCAAAAAATCTGGGAAGAAAAAGGAGTCATATTCTGTGACATGGACACTGCAGTGCAAAAGTACCCTGAACTAGTAAAGCAGTATTTCATGAAATGCGTGCCAATTACTGACAACAAATTTTCAGCACTACATGCTGCAGTCCATAGCGGTGGAAGCTTTGCATACGTTCCAGAAGGCGTGAAAGTAGATATGCCACTGCAAACCTACTTCAGGATGAATGCCGCAAACGAGGGACAATTTGAGCACACCTTGATTGTTGCAGAACCAGGCTCGGACGTGTCATACGTCGAAGGCTGCACGGCTGCCCGATACAACGATGACCAAAACTCTCTTCACAGCGCAGTAGTTGAAATTTATGTTAAAGAAAACGCCAAGGCTAGATATGTAACAGTCCAAAATTGGTCCAAAAACGTTTACAACTTGAATACGAAACGCGCGTGGGT
>DATDTB010000033.1:0-2792 GCA_035291025.1 archaeon | reverse complement strand
TGAATAGTCAAGGGACGCCAGCTCCAGCGCGGCCTTTGACGCGATTTCAGCCGCTGCCGCCAGCTTTTCTATTTCTTCAGCGGTCTTGACGGAACGCGCCCTGGAAATGGCGGGCCACGCGTCCACGAACTTCGCCTTTGGGAAAGTCGAATTAAGTTTTTCCATCAAGCGCGCTGAAACGCCTGACTTGTTGACTGCGATGGTCTTGGCGCCTTTTAGCGCTGCCTTTAATTCTTCCCAGAAAGTCGAGCCGCGGCCGAATACTTTGACAGGCAGCCCGGACTGAAGCGCGGCCTGCTCTTCCAGGGGGCTCGTCACTATTGCAGGCTCAACGCCTTCACCGAACACCGCCGCCGAGCCCTCGAAGGCGCCGGAAAGGCACTGCGTGGCGTAGTAAAAGGTCTTGTCGGAAACTGACTCGCTTTCCGCGAAAACGAGTACGGCGTCGGCTTTTCCATCGAGTCCTGCGTGGATTTTTTCCATGTAGGCGTTTTCTTTCGGCATAACATTCCAGTAAACTGGGAAAAACCTTTTCAACGCATTGCAGGGCACTGGAAGCAAATGAGGCGGCGGCAAAAAAGCTATAAAAGGTGATTGGCGAGTCTCTTTGCAAGCCAGGAAAGGGAAGGCAAATGACGGGTTTTGAGCGCAGGCAGGCGCGTTTCGCGCCTGGCTTGAAGGGAATGAGGCACGAGGCGCGGGCCGAACGCGTTACTGCAGGGCTAGTCATATTTGTCGTGCTTTTTTTCATGGTCACAATAGCGAGCATTTGGTTCAGGGACTGGAAGAAGTACTTTTACTTCTCTGGAGACTTGCAGTCGCTGCTCCTGGTGGCCGCAATCGGGTGGGTTGTCGTGCACTCCATTCTCTACGTTATGAAGATAGAGTTAAAGCTGGCGCTCCGCTGAATGCTTTCAAATGGGGTGTGGAAACGGCGTGGTCGAGGAATACAGGAAAAAGCAGCTCCACGTGAGCTCGATGGTGGAAGAGGACGGGCTGGACGTTGAATTGAGGAAAATCGGCGCCAGCTTTTCCGGCGAGGAAAAATACTTAAAGATTGTGATGGAAAAAGAGCTTGGCGGGAAGGGGTTGCCGGAGTATTACTTGCTTAGGTATGACTCCGAGAAAAAGAAGACGGACTTAATTCACCTTGGAAGCCAGCTCGGCGAGGACGCCAGGGACGTGGAAGTTCATTCAACGGACCCTTACACGGCCATTGAAAGCTTTGAGAAGATGGGCTTCCAGCAAATACTCCAGCAGGAACTCGTTGAACGCGTGTGGCACTACAAGGGGCTTGAAGTTCGGGTTGAGAAAAGCGAGGGCTATCCATTGTTCATTGAGATAGGAAAGGAAGTGACTTCCAGGCACGAAGAGGAACGGGTGGTGAAAATAGTGGGCGAATTCTACGAAGCGCTCGGCGTCGCAAAGGAAAACCTCTTCCAAGGTTCAGTGCTGCAGTACATGCTGCAGTTCATTGCCGCCCAGGCCCAGCAGGACGGGGTAAAAGAACAGGAAGGCAAGGGAATGGACTCGACTCGGGAAGCAAGTGAGGGCGTCTATTCGCTTGAAGAAGGAGAAGAAGAACCGGAGAGCGGGGACGGGGACGAAGGCGACGACGATGAAAATGGAGGAGAAGGCAACAAGCCATTGTTTTAGTTTGCACGCAAAAACAGGAATAGATTTTGATATGGTGAAAAATCAGGCACGTGGAGGTGTTTTTTCTTGGTTTGGAGAGACCCATTCGTGGAAATGAGGCGGATACAGGGGGAAATGAACCAGCTCTTCAGTGAAATGAATTCTTTCACGGCAGCCAGCCGGAGGCGGGAGCCGCACATTGAAGTCAAGGAAACTTCGAAGAAGGTAATAGTGAGAATGGAGCTGCCGGGCGTGAACAAGGGCGACATAACAGTGAAGGCAACTGATTCTACTCTGTCGATTGGCGTGCACCGCAGGGTCCAGAAGAGCCTGGAAAAAGGGCGCTTTTACCGGTACGAAAAGTCCCTTTCAAGGTTTTACAAGACGGTTTCGCTGCCAGCCGATGTGGCCCCGGAAAGCACCCAGGCGGAATACGAGAACGGCTTGCTGGAAGTAAGGATGAACAAGAAGTCAGTGAAGCCGAAAAGGATTGCGGCGAAAGGTGTTGAAGTAAGAGTTCAGTGACTCTAAGCCTTTCCTTCCAGTTCGGCGTCCTTGACCAAGAACTCGCCCCTGACGCCGTCCCAAGTCCTTTCCGCGCGGTTGATTTTTATGCGCCTGGAAAACAATGGGCAGTCCAGGACAAGCGTTTCGTACTCGCCGCCCTCGCCTCCAACGGATACCCCGTGCGACTTGTTCAATGCCTCCAAGTCGCTCACTGCGCGCTCGTCAAGCCTTCGCCCGAGCCAGTCCTGCGTGAAGCCTTGCGCGTAAACCCCTACGAACACTGACTCAAAGCCGGCGCGCACTTGCTCGCGCAGCAACTGCGGCTGGGACTTGTGCCACAACGGCGCGAAGGACTTCAGTCCAAGCTCGTGGCAAATGCGCTCGACGCGCGTCTTTTGGTACTCCGAGGCAAGCGCGCCGCTCAACACTCCCTCGATTCCGTCCTCCCTTGCCACTTCCTCCAGCGCCAGCTTCAACGGCTCTAGTTCTAGTTCTTTTTCGCCCGAGGCTCGCACGATTTTTTGCGGGATCCCAAGGGCTTTAGAGGAAAGGCTTGAGAGCTGGATGTTCGGCACGTGGTACATGTAGCTTTCCGTTGACTCCGAAAAAACCGAGACGAGGCGCGCCACTTCCCAGCCGGAGCTGAGGGC
>DATDTB010000032.1:0-4424 GCA_035291025.1 archaeon | reverse complement strand
ATATTGGCTGGACTTCGTTGCCCAGGAAAACACGTGCGGCGCGCTTCTTGCTCCGCCACTCCGCTTTCTCTTCAGCGTCAACTGGCGCGTTTCTCTCCGCCTTTTTAGCGCCTGTCTTGTAGTAAATGCCATAGTCGCGCGTGGTTTGCTCTTCCTGCCGGCTTGTTTTTTCCACTCCCCTGAACTCGGAAAGCTCTTGCCTCTTCGTGCCGCCTTCCGCGTCAACGATTCGGTGAAGGAACTCTCTCCCGGCTTGGAACATGTCGAGCTGCAAGTCGCTGCCTTTTTGCCTGAAACGGCCTTCAACGTATTCGCGCGCAGAGTTCTCTTTTTTCCGCCACCTTGCAAGCCTCGAGGCTCCAATGGACTCGCCTGCCCTCAGAGCTTTTCGAGTCACATGCATTCTGACGCTGGCCGGCGGCATCCCCAGGGTTTTCAAGTTAAAAGACACTTCGATGCCTTTCCCTTTCGTGTCCTTCACGGGCTGCAGGACTTTCCCAGCCAGGAGGGGGGCGGAGTAAACAAAGCGCCCGTCCTTGACTTCGCCGGGGTACGTCCGCAGCTTCGGGCCGGCAAGGCCCGTGACCAAGACGTAATGCCTTTCCTTCATTCCAAACTTTTCAAACTTGGGCCAAAAACCGCGCCTGCGAAAGCCAACCATTCCACATTGAAAAGGCTTGAAAACGCTTTTAAATCGCCTTCAAACAGTCAGGCAAGCCTGACTCGTGGAATCCTGCAAAGGCGCGGCCCAATGAAGCCGTAGTGCGTTTCAGTTTCCCTGGATAGCTCCAGTTCCTTGAGCAACGCGAAAATGTTTGACGAATACGCCAATCCCGTCACGCCCTTAGTTCGTTCGCCTCCTTCAACCAGGTACCCGGAAGAAATGACTATGGAGAAGTCGCCGGA
Organism: archaeon; assembly: GCA_035291025.1. Taxonomy (GTDB): domain Archaea; phylum Iainarchaeota; class Iainarchaeia; order JAFGOX01; family DATDTB01; genus DATDTB01. The sequence goes on along the minus strand of DATDTB010000032.1, from coordinate 3,518 downwards.
GACGTGGTTGAAGGTGGGGCCGCCGATGGAGTCAGTTACTACAACGCCCTTTTCAACCGACTCGAGCAATTCCGACTCCTTGATTTTCCCGGGCGCCAACTCGATGTTTGTGACGCCCGCGCCGGGCTCTGACGCGATCCCGGGTGAAAACCCGTTGCCAGTCAACGGCGCACTATATTTTTTGGCTGACTGCAAGTCGTGCAAGTAGTCCACGAGCACTCCTTCCCGCAATAACTCCTTTTCAGTCGTGGCAACGCCTTCATCGTCATACGAACAGCTGCCCCAAAGCCAGTCCTCGTGCGGCTTTTCCCTTAAAGTCAAGGCGTCGCTGAAGGCTTTGGCGCCTTTTTTCCCGGAAAAAAAACTCTTGCCCGAAAGGGCCCTGTCGCCGTTCATTGCGGGAACGACCCAGGAAAGCAATGCCCCAGCAATTGAAGAAGTTGGCATCAGTAAGTCGAACTTGCCTGTTTTCGGCTTCACGGGGTTAAGGCAGTTAATGGCTTCCTCCACCGCCTTTTCCCGAACCAAGTCCAGTTCAACGTCTTTCAAGCGCGCGAAGTGCTTTGAGTGGGAGCCCACGCTTGTTTTTTTGTCCTTGGCGCTGCACATAATAGTGCAAGTGACGTCGCAGGACTCGTCCCAAAGCGAAGTGCCGCTCGAGTTAAGCAGCTGCATCCGGGTTTGCGTCTTTGAAACGCCGCCAACGGCGTTGAATATGTGCCTTTCTTCAAGGGCTCTTTCGAGCTGGGATGAAAACTCCAACGCCAATGGCTCGAACGGCGCTCTTTTGAGTCTTTTGTCAAAGTGCTTGAATTTTTTGGCCTTAGGCTTTGAGGGAAATGCGTCAAAGTACGCCTTCGTGCCGCGGGCGCGCGCGGAAACAACGGCGCCTTCAAGCATTTTCCCCAGCGAGTCCTTACTTATTTCCTTCGTGAACGCAAACCCCACCAAGCCGTCCTTCACTACGCGGACGTTTGCGGCAACGCTTGAGCCGAAGCGCGCGTCGTCCAAGCGCGAGTCGCGCGCTCCAACGGACTCTGAAGAGCCTTCGACTACGTTGAACTCGGCCGCGAACGGGGCTTTTTTGAGTAGCTTTTCGCATTCCCTCACGGCAAAGTCGAACAAGTCATCCATGGAAAAGCGTCACGCCCCTCCAATCAATCCCTTGCTGACTAAAAGGTAAGGAGAGCCGTCCCCGACCGGCACCCATTGTCCGCCCTTGCCGCAGTAACCCGAGGAAATCTCGAGCTTGTCGCCGACGCCTTTGATGCCGTGAAGCGTTTCCAATAACTTGCCGGAAAAGCTCGTTGGAAGGAAAGACTTTCCAAGCTCGCCGTTTTTTATTTCACGAGTCAGCTGAGTGTTGAACTGGTACGTTCCAGTGATGGGGTCCGTTTGGCCGCCGCGGCTGCTTTCCAGCAGGAAGCCATTGCGGGCCTCTTCAAGCAACTCCTCCAAGCCCCAGTCGCCCGGCTCGAAGTAAGTATTGCTAATGCGCACGATTGGCGGCGACGAATAGCCTTCCGCGCGGGCAGAACCGCTTGCCTCTAATCCAAGCCGGGAAGCGCTTTGCCTGTCCAAAAGGAATTCGCTTAACACGCCTTTTTTCACCAGTTCGTGCTTGCGCGCCTTCACTCCCTCGTCGTCAAACGCGTAATAGCCGAAGTTTTGCCTCCAGTCCAGCAACGGGTTGTCGGTGATGCTGACGTTTTCGCCCGCGATTTTTTCCCCGAGCCTGCCCTCGAACAAGGACTCGTGGCCGATTATTGAATCGCCCTCGCAGGGGTGCCCAACCGCTTCGTGCGCAAACACGCCCCCCAAGTCAGGGTCTATCACCAAGTCGTACTTTCCCGCCCTAGGGAGCCGCGCTTCAAGCAACTCAACCGACTTCCCTGCGGCTTTTTCAATTTTCCGCCGCGCTTCTCCTCCATTGAAGATTTCCTCAAGCCCTCCAACGCGTTGTATTTTTTCGTGAAAGCTCTGGATCTTGCCGTTGGCTTTGGCCACTGGCTCGATTCCAAGGGAAATGCGCTGGCATTCCTGTTCAATTGCAGCGCCCTCGGAGTTGGCGAAAACTGATTTAATTGAGTGGTCCGAGTACGCCAAGTCGCAGACTCTTACTTTTTCGTCAAGCGACCTCCCGAACTTGGAGAGTTCCAGGACGCCCTTGACTTTTTCCTCCAATGAAAGCGCGTCGCACTTCAATTTGCCGGAAGCCCGGGCTTTGCCGGAAACAGCCTCAGAGGCGTTCAATGCCGCCGGGAAGTGCCTAGAGGAATGGACGGCGCGCGCCATCTTGAAGGCTTTCTCCGCAGCCGCCGTCACTGACTTTCCACCCAAGACGCTCGTGGAAGCAAAACCCCACGAGTCCTTGTACAAAACTCGCACGCCGACGCCGGAATCGCGTGCTTCAACGCATTTCTTTACCTGGCCTTCAAGCGTTGAAAACTCCGTGCCCGCTTCAGTTACGAGCCGCGCGTCCCAGTAAGCCAGCGCCTTTCGGGAAAGCGTTCGCTTCACGATTTCAATTGCATTGCCTTTGCCCATTGGAAAGGCATAGAACTCGGAAAGACTTTTAAGAAAGGCACCCAGACGCGGGAAAAGAAGGCGTCACTCGATTTCAACGTCGACGCCGGGCTCGCCTGGCTTTTTCTTCTTTTTCTGGACCTCTTTTTCCTTTCCTTCTTCTCTTGCAGCTGGCGCTGGAGCATGGGCGTGGTGATGGTGCCTGTGCTCGGCTGGCTCGCCCGGCACCCTTATGACCTTGCCTGCAGGCCGCGCGCCTCCAATCTGCAGCTGTCCAGTGAACGGCCCGAAGGAAAACATCTGGCTAGTTGCGGTCACGACGTTTTCGGCAAAAAACAACCACTTCAGGACGTGCGCGCACAGCAACGCGGTAAGCAGCCCCACGAGCAATGAGAGCAGGACTTGGTTGGTTTGGAAATAGCCGCCGAGGAGGCCCAAAACGAGGCCAACCAATAATCCAACGAAGGCTGAAACGCCCAAAATGTACTTGTTCACGGGTTTGAGTTTCACTGCCGTCACTCCAAGTCAAGGCTTACCTTTATTGCATTGTTAATTTTTTTCATTAACTCACCGGGAAGCTTGCTGATGCGCTTCGACAAGCGTGACTTGTCAACGCATCTTATTTGGCCCAGCAGTACCACTCCGGCTTTGCCCAAGCCGGACTCCTGGGCAGTGACCACTACTTCGTGCGGGTATTCCTTTTCGCTGAGCTGTGAAGTTACCGGGGCTATTATGGTCGTCGGGCTGAACTGGTTGCCAATGTCATTTTGGATGACGACGCAGGGCCTGGTTTTTCCTTGCTCAGAGCCCTTGGTTGGGTCCAGGCTGACCCAATAAATTTCTCCGCGAAGTGGAAACATTGCCTACCACTCACGCCAGCCTTCAGAGTCAACCGCGCTGAACTCGCGAGTGATTCCAATGTCGCGCTTTGAGTTTTTCCTGTAGCCCTCCGCAAGCAATTCCAAGTTCTCGCTCTTTCGCGGCAACTCAAT
>DATDTB010000031.1:0-10749 GCA_035291025.1 archaeon | reverse complement strand
CCGCGAGCTCGCGCGTCAGCTTATCGATAGAGATCTCGGAGCCGTAAACAATCCTGTGCTCCTCTGCTTTTTCCCTGCAGAACTTTATCAACTGCCTTGCGTCAGCCGTTATTCCTGAAAACTCGGCCACGACGTGGTCTTCTATTGGGAATATCTTGCTCAAGGAATCGGAGACAAGCAACGGCGAAGTCAGCTGGCGCACGGTTCCAAACAATATCCCGTCCTTGAACTTGACGGCCAAGGCCAGGTTGCCTTGCTTAACCGCTTCCTCTGCGTACTCCACTTGGTACAAGTGGCCCTGCGGGCTGAAAACCGTCAAGGCCCTGTCGTAAGCTCCAACTCCTCCACCTGGGTACATACGAAACAAACCCTCCCCTGAAACGAAAACTCAAAAAAACTATTACAATCGGTTCACGCACTGCTGGTGCTTTCCTCTTCCAATGGAAAAAAGGCAGTGGTTTCCGCTTTCAACTCTGAAAAACACAAAAAAGGGCTTTTAAAGCCGGCTTTTTTCATTCCCTTTAGACGAAAACAAATGGTGTTAAAAAGCATAAAAACCCTTCCACGAAGCGGTTTTTCATTTCACCGGCCCTTCAACGCCTTAATTGTCCCCGAGGCCCGCAAAACGTTCACCACTACTTCCCTTTGCGAAACTTCGGTCAAGAACAACAACGCGGAACGCACGAACTCCAACGACTCCAGGTTGCATTTCAGGACCCCCGCGCCGGCCTGCGGGTCAAAACTCACAAGCCTGGGGCTCGCGGCCGCAAAGCCCACTTGCCCGAGGAACGAGATCACGGCGCTGTTGACTGAAAAGGAAACGTCTCTCTCGCTGAGCCCCTGCGCCGGCGTTCCCTCGGGGGACAAGACCTCGAAATGCAAGTAACGCTCGCGCGGCTTGTAGCTGGGCGGGATAGCTTTTGCGCTCATCTTGGCGCCGGGCCTCCCGGCCTTGGGCGCCCTGAACGGCTTAGAGTTCACAGCCATCACGCACCACGTTTTCCTTGAATCATTGAAAGCGGCAAAGACGAAAGGCCCCTTAGGCCCTGGTCGAGCGAAAAGCCCAGCACAGTGGCAAAGGCCGCGAGCTCGCGCGGCGGGCGGACTTGACTGGGGTTCTTTGCGCCGCTGAAAAACAAGGGGTGAAAGTCTTTCTTGCCCAGGACTTTGGAGAAAAACCGCCACTTCCCGATCAGCTGGGCGCGCTTGAACGGCGGCAGTTCGAGGAATGAAGCAAGGGAAACGCCAAAACGCACTCCTTTCTCCCTTGCCACTGTTACTGTTTCAGCGTCCAGGTTGACCGAGGAAAAGCCAACGGGGTCGAGCAGCACGTCAACGCCCTTCTCCCTGACTATTTCCTTGTTCGCCCCGATGTCGCCGCCGCGCACGACAACCAGCGACGCGCTCGAACGCCTTGCCTTCCTGTATTCGTGAAGCGATTCAAACAGCGCGCCGTTAAAGACTTCGAGGCCTTCAACGCCTTCCGCGCGCGCCCCGCCCGAAAGCGCGGCGCAGGCGCCCGAGAAACCCGCATGCTTCAACGCCTCAAGGGTTTCGCGGTCGCCTGAAAGCACTACGTCGAAAAACTTTGCCATAAGGAAAACTTGGAGCTGAAAAATGGAAAGAATGGAAGAAAAAAAGGGCAGGGAAACGGCCGGGAATCAGCGCCCGGTCCTGTTGTGCGCCCTCACTGAAGGCCTGTGCTTTTCCACGCCCTTCCCCTTGTGCCTTAGGCCGCGCGACTTCTTGCCCGCTGACGTCTTGCCGCGGAACACGCGCCCGGAGTGCTGCGCTCCAACAATCCACTTCAAGTCGTGGTCCGCGACCACTGCCGGGTGGACTGGGTTGACGAGGATGACCTCGAAGTACTTGAACTGGCCGTCCTGGCCAACGAAGTAAGAATTCAAGACCTCGTAATGCGGGAACTTGCGCGCGGCGCGCATTTCCGCAATTCCTTGAATGCCCTTCACTCTGGTGAGCCTCACGCGCCCCATGCGCTTCGGCTTCCTTCCAGAACGCGGCAATGGGTGGACTCCCTTGCCTTTTCGAATGCGGACGCGGGCCAAGTGAACGCCTTCCTTTGCCTTGTACCCCAGCTTTCTAGCGCGCGAAACATTGGTTGGCCTGTCAACCGCGACTATTGAGTTCTTTTCGCGGCGCCACAAAACCAGCCTGTCCTTCCGGATTTGGTCGTAGTCGTACTCCGGGGTCTCGCCCTTCTTGTATTCCTGCACAAACGTCTCGGCAATGTGCGAATACGCGTTGCTCATCCAAAAATCACCTTTTCCGATTCTCGCCCGCGCACGCGCGAAAAACGCGGGGGGCAAACATTTCGGCTTTTTTTAGCTTGAAAAGAACTCTTTCCCAAGGGTCAAAAAAACAAAGCGAATTAACGCAGTTGCTTCCTTGGAGAGAAAAACTCGAATGAAAACAAGTGGCGCAAAAGACTTTTAAAAGCCTTCCATTGGCCCGCGTTTTCCCTCAAAGAACTCCGAGGAACACGAGGAAGCCGACGAATACCGCGGCGAAAATCAACAGGAACAAAATGATTTTGGCCCACATCGGCAGTACCAGTTGGGAGTTCTTCGCTGGGTGCTGCGCGTAAGTCTCGGGCGCCATCAAAGCCTTCACGTCCTCGTCGCTTTGCACGCTGAACCCTTTGACAATTTCCTTGACTGACGGCGCCGGCAAGGGCGCGGCCGCCTGTGCCTGGCTTTTGGGCTCGGGTTTTTTCGCAACCAGCTCAACTGAAGGGGTTGGAGGCGTCGGCGCCGGGTAACCTGGAAGCGATGGAAGGGTTGAAGGCGCGGCAAGCGGGGGGTAAAGCCTTGAAAGGACCACGGAAACCTCTCCCTCAGCGTAACCGGCCTGCCTTAGCACGCTCCTTACTTGGTCTTGCGTGAAGTCCTTCTTGTGAGGCTCGAGCCTTGCCACGACTTGCTCGATTGTTTCCCTTTCCATTGAAAAAGGAATAAACAGGGCAGGGCATAAAAGCCTTGCGCAGTCTTTTTCAACTGCAAAGCGAAAAAACACGACTCTTGCTTTAAGGGACGGGCCCGTGGTTTAGCCCGGCTATAACGCCGCCTTTACACGGCGGAGGCCGCAGGTTCAAATCCTGCCGGGCCCACTCTAGTTACTTTTCCTGGCAACGCCTTGCTTGAGGCGCGCGGCGCCCATCTTGTACAAGAACTTGCTTTCCTTGTGGAACTCGTCCGCGAGCGAGTGGAACTGAGCCGACTCCGCTTCAAGCATTTCCTTCACTTCCTTGCCTGGATTCCTTGCCTTGGAAAGTTCAAGGGCGGCTGCGTTGGCCAGCATTCGCGCGTGGTTTCCAAGGGCTTCCACGGCTTCAGCCCGAGAGAAAAGCTCCGCGTGAGTCAATGAAAGCCCTGCCTGGAGCCTCTGCCTTGCCTTAAAGGCGCTGCGGCGGAAGAAAGACTTGGAACGCGAGCCCTCAAGTTCTCCCAGTCTCTTCTCGAGTTCCGCGGCAAGCGAAGGCATGTAAGCCGCCGCGTTTCGTTTTTGCGCTAGCCGTTTCTGTAAGCTCCTTAAAGTGGAGGAAAATCTTTTCACGGCTTCAACAGGCGCAACAGGGTTACGTTTTAACACTACAAGTTCTGACGCAACGCCTTTGCCGAAAGAGCGGGTCCCGCCTTCCGCTTCAAATTTCATGGCCTTCCCCAAAGCAAAAGAGTGAAGTTCTTCTAAGGCGCTGCGCCGCAGGGCAAGAGATCGCTCGCGCTTCGCCCGCCTCTCCAGCCTGGTTTTTTTCATGCTACTAAAAGTCGCAAAACGCTTAAAAAAAGCAGTTTTAAAACCATTTTGCAACGCTTTTCATTGCCGCAAAAAAGAAAATCTAGTTTCTTTTGGTCGAGCTTCCCGAGTCAAGCCAAGCTTGAATGGGCGCAGAAACGCGCAGCGTTTCTTGCGTTCTGCACGAAGCCGGCGGAGCCAGGCTGAGGCAAGAAAAGGTCGTGGGCCTGTAGTTTAGCCCGGCTATAACGCCGCGTTGACGTCGCGGAGGCCGCAGGTTCAAATCCTGCCGGGCCCACCTTTTTTATTCACTCCCACGCTTGTTTTAGTCGAAGGTGAAGTGTGGTGAGAACGAAGAGCGTTTCGCCGAGCGCGAGGCTCGCCCGGGAAATGGCTCCGCACAAGAGAACAGCAGTGCAGGCGTTTGCGTTGAAGTACCTGCGCTCGCAGGAGCAACGAGCTGGAAGGCCCTCCAACCCCGTCCACGAGCTAAGAATGGTTGACTGGGCAAATAAGGCGGTCATGCGGGCGCCTAAAGGCACTGTAAAGGTTCACAGGGCGCTTTCACCGGCGCGCGTCATCGTGTCAATGCACTCGCGCGGCGACGCCTTCGTGCAAAAAAACTACAAGGCAACCCCAACTGAAGCTGAAGAGCTCAGGCAGCGCGCTGAAGTCCAGGCAGTGCTGGCAGCCAAGGGGGCGCCAATCGCGAAGCCCTTGTCGCGCCCGCTTGAAACCAAAAGGAACGGGCTTTCCATGAGGGAAGAATACGTGGGGCCGAGCTTCAAGGAATTAATTGAAACCGCTGCCTTGGAAGGCAGGGCCGGGCTGAGGAAAAGGCTTCTAAAAATGCTGCGGGAGGCGCAGAAGAAAATGACTCAAGTCGCGGGCGAAAACGGGTTCACTGCCTCTGACTTCAACCCGGGCAACGCGTTGTTTGACGTCAAGAACAACCGAGTGGTTTTCACGGACTTGCATTTCACGAAACCAAGGGGCAACGGCCATGGCTAGTCAAGCGAAGAGGCCGGGGATGCGTCGGGCGCTTTTTGGCCTCAGGCAGCTCGCCCGCGACGTTGTGAGCCTGCAGGAAAAACGAGCCGTTGAGCCAATGAATCCTGCAAAGTTCCTTGAAAGGCTTGAAGGCATGAAGGTGGCAATGAACGCGCCGCGTGGAAAGGTTTTGGTTCACCAGTTCCTGCAAACAACGCCGGCCACTCAGTACATCGTGTCAATTCACCCAAGGCGCGGCAAGGGAAAGCCCTTCGTGCAGAAAAGCATTGCCTTGGACCCGCATTTCGCGGACGCCGAAGAGTTAAGGGAGGACCTGGCGAAGCGCCTGGCGGCGCAGCACAGGCTTTACCAAATGAAGGCGCCGGTCGCGAGGCCGCGCAGCCTAACGGTTTCGCGCGGCGTGAACCGCGTCACTTACCGCGAGGACTACGTCGGGCCGTCCGTTGAGGAAATGCTCGAACGCGCCAGCCCGCGCGAAAAGGCAAGGCTCGCGAAAAAGTTCGAAGACGCGAAAAGAGTCCTTGCCAGGATGGCCGGAGACGCGGGGTACGACGTGGAAGAGTTAATGGAGGAAGTAATGCCAAAGAACGCCTTGTTTGACATCAGGAAAGGCAAAATAGTTTTCACTGACTTGCCCTTCGTTGAAAGGGAAAAAAGGGACTGAGAAGCGTGCGGCTTTTTAGGGGAAAAACGAAACTCCAAAGGATAGCGGAAGCACAGGTCAAGGGCCTGCTTGCCGGCGGCGCGCGCCCGTTTAACCCGGTAAACGCACTCTTGGGCGTTTCAACTGGGGGAAAGGCTGTAATGAAAACGCCTAAGGGCCGAGTAGTGGTGCACAAGGTCGTGAAGCTGCCGGGGATTTCGACGAGGGTGATCGCTTCAGCGCACTTCGGCAAGGGTGCCCCCTTCGTCCAAAAAACGGCAACTCTTGACACGAATTTGCGCGGGTGGGAGAACAGCCTTAGAATGGAAGTGGAAAACCGCATGCAAGAAATGGCGCGGGCCGGCGCGCCAGTCGTGGTCCCGGAAAGCATTAAGGTGAGGGGCAACCACGTTTCGCTGAGGGAAAAATTCATTGGGCCGACCGTTGGCGAGCTGTTAAAGCTTGAGTCGCTAACGAAAGGGCAAAAACGCGCCCTAGTGCGGAAAACTGTTCGCGCCATGAAAAAAGTCAGCAGGGTTGCCGCAAGAAAGAATTACGTGGTAATGCCTGGGGAACTGCACGAGGAAAACGCCTTGTACGACTACGAAAACGACCGCGTTGTCTTCACTGACCTCCCCCTCATCAGGCTGGGCAAGGCAGACAGGGAGTTATTGAAGTTAATTGAAAGGAAGAACTGACTGCTCTTGCTTGCCGTCAAAAAAAGGGGGGAAAGCCCAATTCTTTAAAGCAGTGACGAACACGTATTGAATGCATAAACGCGTTGCAAACACGGCGTGGGGCCCTAGTATAGCTTGGTTAGTACTCAAGCTTCGGGAGCTTGCAACCCCGGTTCAAATCCGGGGGGCCTCACCATTTTTTAGCTTGAACGCATGGTTTTGATGTAATGGCTTCAAGCAATTCACGGGAAAGCCTCTTGCGCGACCTCTCGGGGTTCAAGGCAGGCGACGAACGCGAGCAAAAAGACTTGGAGAAAATGCTCGAATTCGCGGGGTCGCACGAAAACGCCTTCGACCGCCGCATTGCCGAAAGGCACTTCACTTCCAGTGCAGTGGTTGTTGACCCAACCCGTTCAAAGGTTCTCTTAGTGCACCACAAGAAACTAAACAAATGGCTCCAGCTGGGCGGCCACGCCGAGGAAGGCGAACACAGCGGGCTGGCAATTGCGTTGCGGGAGGCAAGCGAAGAGTCAGGAGTGCCCTTGAACGAATTCAAGGCATTGAATGAAAAGCCCTTCGACTTGGACATTCACTTGATTCCCGCTCGAGGCAGCGAAAAAGAACACCACCATTACGACTTGCGTTACCTGCTGGAATGCGTTTCGCCTGAAAAAACCCAGGTATTGGAAAGCGAGAGCAATGACTTGAAGTGGTTCACGTGGGCTGAGGCGAAGGCGCTGGGCTTGGGTTACTCGCTTGTGAGGGCGCTTGAAAAGGCAAAAAACGGCTTCAAGGACTGATTAAAAAATTTTTAGAGTTGCGGGTATGGGGAGAAGACTGGACTTGCTGAAGGCAAGGCTGCTTGAATGGCGCGCGAAGGTAAACCAGAAAGCTTCCATAAAGTCCAGGGTACTGGAAATTAGAGCCCGCCGCAGGCTGGACGAAAACCTGGAAAACGCAAAAAGACTAGAACGAGGCGCGGGCAGCGAAACCCTCATGGAAAAGGTTCTCTTTCCAAGACGCTTGGCGGCCGAGCTCCAAAGGGGGAAGGCGGCAACCGAAAGGGAACTGGTTCAAGGTTTTCGCCAGGCGGCGGAAGCTCACGTGGGGCGGTCAAGGGCGTTGAGGAAAAAAGCCAGGAAACTGAGGAAAAAGCACGAGCCCTGGCAAAGCCAGGGGTTTGATTAAAAAGAGTTGCACTTCTTTTTTTCTTTGGCAATGATTTCACCGTCCCAGTTTGAGCCTTCGGGCTGTGACATTCGGAGTAGCTAATGAGCCGCTTTTTTCGAGGGCAAAAATGGCGGGTTTTAGAAAAAGGAGTACAAAATTATCCCGGCGACGGCGCCGGTCAGCGACGCCAAAAAGTTAGTAGAGTGCTTGTCCGTTTTCCTTGCCCTTTCGAGGGTGGCGCCAATCAAGCTGTCGGCGTTAGTGCCAATGAAGCCGGCAAGCGCTGACGCTGCAAAGAGCTTCCAGTGAACCAATGGCGAGACGCTGAAAGCGTAAACAGTCAGCGACACCAGGGCGGCCCCAAGCAGCCCCGCAATTGTCCCCTGAAGCGTTATTCCCCCGTCCGTGCCCGTCCTCACGGGAGCAAGCGTTGTTATCAGCAAGGGCTTTTTCCTTGAAAGCTGGCCAATCTCCGCGGCAACTGTGTCCGCGCACGCCGCGGAAATAGAGGAAATGTAGGCAACCAAAGCCAGCGGGTTTTGCGTTAACTCGAAAGTCAGGGCGCACGCCAATGCCACGCCCCCGTTTCCAAAAACATTCAAGGCACCGCGCCCCTTACGGCGTTCGGCCACTCCAAGCGTTCTCTTAACTTCAACCTTGTACCTTGACGCCGCGCCGCCGATTACGACTAGGGAAACGAGTGGAATGAACCACTGCATTGGAACGAAGGCCATCACCGCCGTAGCGAGGACGACTCCAGAGGCGTAGCCGGACTTGTCAACTACCTTGAAGCGCCACCCGACGTATCCAAGCGCTGCGCTCGCGAGAGCCGCGCCGAAAACGAGGGCGAAGTTGTTAACCACTCGCAGCGCCTTCCTTTTTCACGGAGTTCAGTTCGTAAACCCTTGCGGCGAATTCCTCAAAGGCTTGCCTGTCAAAGGAATTCTTTGCCACTATCGCCCCCCTTGGGAAAACGGAAAAGTGGACGCCGTTCAGTGAAACCAGCAGGTAAGGCTCGACGTTCAATACTTCAAAGCCCTCGCGTTGGAGCGCCTTGGCGGTTTTCTCGAAGTCAATCAAGACGTTCGAGCGGCAGCTCGCCTTAAGCGTTCCCTCTGACTTGCATGGCTTGAAAACGAAGTACTTGTCAAACGAGTCCATTTTGCGTCACCCGCAGACCCCGCAGTCTTTTTTCCTTTTCACTTGGATTTTCTCAAAGGAGTTGTTCCACAAGTCAAAGAACTGCAGCCTTTCCTCGGTTTTTGCCCCAAGGACCAGCTTCAAGGCCTCGCTTGCCTGCACAGAGCCCACAACGGACGTGGCGGCATTCAAAACTCCAACCTCGGAACACGCCGGCAAGTCGCAGTCCTTGAGCGAGTTCTTGTAAATGCATTCAAGGCACGGCGTCTTGCCGGGCACTACTGAGAAAACGTAGCCGTAAGTCGAAACCGCGGACCCGTAAACCAATGGAAGCCCGTTGGAAACGCAGTAGGAATTCAACGCAAAACGAGTTTCGAAGTTGTCCGAACAGTCCAAGACAATCCCCGCGCCCTTCAAGGCTTCTCCCGCTGTCTCGCTTGAAACGCTTTCAATGACGGGGACAAGTTCAGTTGAGGAGTTCACGCTCTTGAGGCGCTTTTCCGCTGCAAGCGCCTTCAGCGTTCCAACGTCGCCTTCAGAGTAAAGGAGCTGGCGCTGCAGGTTATGCAGTTCCACGAAGTCACGGTCAACCAATAAGAGCTTCCCGGCGCCTGCGCGCACCAAGAGCTCAGCGGCAACAGTTCCAAGCGCACCGACTCCAACGACTGCAAGGCAGGTCTTGGCAAGCCGTACTTGGCCGCTTGCCCCGATTTCCTTCAAGGCCTCCTGCCGGGAAAACCTTTCAACTCCACTCAAAGCAGTTCCCATTCCAAAAAAACCAGTTAACGCATTCAAAGCTTTTTCACTCGAGGGCCTTCACTCGTGTCCTGGACTTGGTAGCCGAGGACCCTGATTTCGTTCCTTAACTCGTCCGAGCGCTTCCAGTCCGAGTCCTTCCGCGCCTTTTCCCTCTCGCGCACCAACTCCATTACCTCGCCGGGAACCGATTCCTGCTTGCGCATTTCCAGGACCCCCAGAACGGAGTCAATTCTGTTCAATGCTGCCCTGACTTCGGTGGCGTTTGCCGCGTCAAAGCTTCCAGCGTTCAAGTGCTTGTTGGCCTCGCGCACGAAGTCAAACAACGCCGCCAAAGCCATCGGGGTGTTGAAGTCGTCGTCCATGAACTTCTCGAAGTCCTCCAGCAGCTTTTTCGTGCCCGCCGACAAGGGCGTGTTGTGGTTTTGGCCAGGCTTCGCGCTTTCCAGCGAGTCAGCGAACTCGTAAAGCCTCTTGACGGATTCCAGGGCCTGCACCAGCGCGGCTTCAGTGAAGTTTTGCTGCGTGCGGTAATGCGCTGAAATGTAAAAAAAGCGGATTGACTCAGGCGGAAAGCCTTTGGCAACGAGGTCCTTCACGCGGATGAAGTTGCCGAGCGACTTCGCCATCTTTTCCCCCTTGACTTGGAGGAAGTCGCAGTGAAGCCAGTACTTCGCGAACTGCTTGCCGGTTGCGGCCTCGCTTTGGGCTATTTCATTGGTGTGGTGCACTGGGACGTGGTCAACGCCGCCGCAGTGAACGTCAAAGCTTTCCCCCAAGTACTTCATTGCCATCGCGCTGCATTCAATGTGCCAGCCCGGGAACCCCTTGCCCCAAGGCGAGTCCCACTCCATGGCTCGTTGTTCATTGGCGGGGGAAAACTTCCAAAGCGCAAAATCGGTCGGATGACGTTTTTCTCCTTTTGCAACTCTTGCCCCCGCTTTTATGCCTTTTACATTTTTTCTTGCGAGCGCTCCGTAATGTTTAAACTTCCGCGTATCAAAATATATGCCATCCTTTGTCCGGTATGTATACCCCTTATCCTCAAGTTTTTTTATGAGATTAATCTGCTCCGGGATATGCTCGGTTGCGCGCGGGAAAATATCAGGGGAGAGAATGTTAAGTTTTTTTATATCTTCCTTAAAAGCCTTTTCGTAAAATCGCGCGAGGTCCCAGGCGCTTTTTCGCTGCTTTGCCGCTTCTTTTTCCACCTTATCCTCCCCCGTATCTTCATCGGAAGTAAGATGCCCCACGTCGGTAATATTCATGACATGTCTTACCGGAAAACCAGCAAGCATGAGCACGCGTTTTAAAATATCTTCAAAAATGTACGTGCGGAGATTTCCAAGATGGGCATATTGATAAACCGTAGGTCCGCAGGCATAAAACCCAACTTTTCTTCTCTGTAAGGAATGGAATATCTCCTTTTTCCTTGTGAGTGTATTAAAGAGTTTTAGCATAATGCGAGAGCAACGCCTTTGCGTTACTTTTATCTTACCATTATAATGAAATCCATGAGAAGGAATAATATTTTTCTTGCTGGTCTCGCGTTTGTCCTTGTGGGAATCGCGTTCTTCGCGGGAACTTGGTTTGGATACC
>DATDTB010000030.1:0-8329 GCA_035291025.1 archaeon | reverse complement strand
GTGGGGCGGGAAATGCCTGCGCCGCGAGCCATGTCTTTCTTCGTGTAGTCTATTCCACTGCCTTCAATCAAGAAGTCTATCACGCGGTTTTCACTGGTATCACCGACAACCCGCAACAGCAACGATTTATCCACCCAATTCACCTTTACAATACTGACCCAATTGCGCTTATAAAACTTTACCTGCGTGTAAACAAATGGATAACGAGTTGCTTGCAGCCAAGGTTTTGTTTTCGCTTGCAAGAAAACGCAAGTGGGGCGAGAGTCACACTGCGTACGAAAACGTCTTGCGGCAGTTCAAGTCCGAGTCCTTGGGAAAGCACGGGCAAAAACTGGCAAACGAAGCTGCAAAGAGATTGCTGAGGGAGGGTTTTATTTTGGGAAAACAAACCCATTACGGCTTTCAAGTTTCCCTGAACCCCAGAATGGCCCAAGAGATTAAGGCAATAATTAGAGAAAGGCTTGGCTTTGAGTTGTGAAATTAAATTGAATGCCTTTCCAATACCTTGACGTTGTCCGCCTTCCCGTCGCCGTCCAAGTCCAAGCCCTGCACCACCGCGTAATAGTCTTTGTGCTTTTCATACCTTGAAAGCAGGTCCTCGTGCTTTTGCGTCAAAGCCATAATGCACGCTCTCGTGCCCTCGTTGCGCACTCCGGCAACCAGTACTATCTTCCTTGACTTGTCCCAGGGATTGCTGATTTTGGCAATCAAGCCCTGGAAGTAGTCGTCATAGCGTTTTTTCGAGAACGTGGAACGAATGCCCCACGACTCCGTCCACTCGAACTTTACGGGGAGGGAGTCATTGAATTCCGCGAAAACAGTGTTCGTAACCGGCCCGCCCAGCAAAACAAGGTTCGCCTTTTCGCCCTTCTCGGCCTTGACTTCAGTGTCAAGCCTCGCCGTCAAGTGGTTCTTTGGAGTAGCGCACATTCCGCCAAGAAACATTGCCAAGTGAATGGCGTGGTGCGCGTCCCTGCCGGTTTTCAGGTAAGGCCCGTGTTCCACGGGCGAGCCCGGGACAATGGTTCCGTCAAAGGCGCCCGAGGAAACGAACTCGCTGAAAAACTCCCTCACCTTCGAGCCCTCCAAGACCCCCGCGAACTGCGGCGCCAGCCCCGCCGCCTTTCCTGGGAGCTCGACGCCGAAGGCCTGCGCAGTTGGAGTGAAGTACTTGCACACGGCGCCGTTCTTGAACTCCTCGCGCGCCACGGTTATGAGCCTTGCCTTCCGCAACCTGTTTATGTGGTAGTAAACCTTTTGCTCGTGCAGCTTCATTTTCTCCGCCAGTTCCGCGGGGTACGCTGGATGCCTGGCTATCTCGCACAGCACCTTCCAAGTCACCGAATGCGACAACGGCGCAACCCCTTCGTGGCCGACCATTTCTATTTCCCTGCAAAGGCTTTCCTTCCCGTCCCTCTCAAGCAATAGTTTCCTTGTCACGAAAAACACCAACCATTAATAAAATTTTAATACTATGAAAGTAACTGCTTTGATAACAGTTGTATGGGTTTAAATAACGTTGCCTTCGAGTTGAGTGGGTTATGTGCGGCATTGTCGGATACGTTGGCGCAAGGAATGCAGCCCCCGTTGTCCTGGAGGGCTTGAGGAAGCTGGAGTACAGGGGCTACGACTCCGCCGGAGTCGCGACCGTCGGCTCGGGCTTGCACGTCAGCAAGGGCGCTGGAAGGATTGGCGACGTTGAAAAAAAGTACTCGCTTTCAAGGCTTCCCGGGAAGACGGGCGTGGCGCACACGCGGTGGGCGACGCACGGAGGCGTGACTGACGAGAACGCGCACCCGCACACGGACTGCACGGGAAGCGTCGCAATAGTGCACAACGGCATCATTGAAAACTTCCAGGAGCTGAGAAGGGAGCTCGAAGGGAAGGGCCACAAGTTCAAGACGCAGTGCGACTCGGAAGTGTTCGCGCACCTCGTGGAGGAAGGCATTTCACGCAGGCTTGCCTTGGAGGAAGCGGTTTTCAAGGCCTCGCAGAGAATTCAAGGCGAATACGCCGTGTTGGCAATTTCAGCGGACTCGCCCGGCAAGATAGCCGTTGCAAGAAAGGACAGCCCAATCGTCATAGGCCTCGCGGCGGGTGAAACTTTTGCCGCGTCAGACCCCATTCCGCTTGTTGGAAAAGCCGAAAGCGTCGTATTCCTGGACGACTTCGAGGGCGCGTTGCTGACAAGGGACGGCGCCGAGTTTTACGACTTGAAGACAATGCAGAAAATCGCGAAAAAGCCGCAAAAGCTTGAAATGGGCTACGAGGCCGCGTCCAAGGGATCCCACGAACATTATTACTTGAAGGAAATACTCGAAGAACCGGAAGCGCTCCGGCGCGCCCTAAGGCAGGACGAGGCGCACGTTCACTCAATCGCGCTGGACATCTTGAGGGCGCAGCGCGCCATGATAATCGCGTGCGGCACGGCGAGGCACGCCTCCCTGATTGGCAGGTACGTCTTGAGCAAGGTTGGCGGGAAGTTCTGCGAAGTGACTCTGGCGTCGGAGTTCGGGTACTTCTCGGACTCCATTGGGAAGGAATCACTAGTTTTAGGCGTGTCGCAGAGCGGGGAAACCATGGACCTCTTGCAGCCCCTCAAGCGCGTCAAGGCTAACGGCGCCAAGATTTACTCCATCGTCAACGTCGTAGGCTCCAGCCTTGCAAGGGAGAGCGAGAAGACGTTTTACATCAACGCCGGCCCGGAAATCGCGGTCGCTTCGACTAAGGCGTTCGTGAACCAGGTCGCCGCGTTTTATATGCTCGCTTACTCCATGCAGAACAAGTACGACTACATTGTTGGAAAGCTCAAGGAAGTCGCGGACTTGTCCGAGAAAACGCTTTCGGAAAACGTGGCGCTTGCGAAGGCGCTCGCGAAGGAACTCAAGGACAAGCAGCACATTTACCTAATTGGTCGCGGGATTAACTTTGCTGTCGCGACCGAGGGCGCGCTCAAGATAAAGGAACTGAGCTACATTCACGCCGAGGGAATGCCCGGCGGTGAGTTGAAGCACGGGACTCTTGCCTTGATAGAAAAAGGCACTCCGGTTATAGTTTTGGCGCCCAAGGACTACACTTACAACGAAATAATAAGCAACGCCATGGAAGCTAAGGCGCGCGGTGCGCGCATTATCGGCTTGAGCGACGAGCCCAACGAAATATTCGACGAGTGGTTCAAAATCCCTAAAGTGGAGGAAATCTTTTACCCCCTAGTGGAAATTCTGCCCATTCAATTGCTTTCTTATTATTTGACGCTGGAACTGGGGCGCGATCCAGACAAGCCTCGCAACTTGGCCAAATCGTGCACGGTTAAGTAGATAAACCGCAAGATTTATATAAACGAGGCTGGCTAGGAAAAAATAATCAAAGACGCGTACAGGCTCGAAAAGGAAAGCAAGGCTTTGGCTGAAAAGCTTTTCACTAACTGGTTAAGCCTATGATCAAGGCAATAATATTTGACGCGGACCACACGCTTTACGTGCCGAGAGCCGGCAACGCTTATTCCAGGAAGTTCGAATTCCTTGCAGCTGCGCTCGGCAGGGATGCGGGCGACATAGCAGCGAAATGGACCGCCATTGTTGCATCCTTGAAGAGCGACAAAAACCCAAGTCACAGGAAGCGGGAGTACAGCACTGAAAAAGCCCTGGTTTCCCTTGGCGTGCCTTCAAGGAAATCCAAGCTGCTCGCGCGAAGCGCCGTGCGCCTTTTCTGGAGGGAGGTCCTGAAGAAACTGGAACCCGCCCGCGGCGTGACTTCCGTGGTCCCGGCCCTCTCCAAGGACTACGCGCTGTGCATTGCCAGCGACGAGTTCAGGGAAAGCCTCGAATTGAAGCTCAAAAAAGTTTTCGGGGCTAAGTGGAAGAAGTACTTCTCCTTTCTGGTCACTCCAGAGGACACCAAGTCATTGAAGCCTAGCGCCGCGTACTGCGAAACTGCTTTGAGGAAACTCAAGCTCAAGCCCTCGCAGGTTCTAGTGGTGGGCGACAACTGGCAACGCGACCTCGAGCACGCAAAACGCCGCGGCATGAAAACCGCGCTGCTCGCGGAATTCCGGGAAGGCGAACCCGACTTCCACGTCCGCGAGCTAAGCGAACTGTTCAAAGTGCTCTCCAAACTTGATAAGCTCGAACGCTGAAAAGGTTGCTTTACCATTGACGGGGTTGCTTTAATGGCTGGAAAACAAGAAAGGGTGCAGGCGGTTGTCCTCGCCGCTGGAGATAGCTCCCGTTTCAAGCCTCTTTCCGAGGGAATGCACAAGTCGCTCGTAAAAGTCTGCGGCTCTGAACTCGTTAGGCACGCCATCCAGGGCGCCTTCGGCGCAGGAGTCAGCGAAGCAATAATCGTTCACGGCCCCGGCGAGGACGGCAAGTTCAGGGAGGCGCTCAAAGGAGTAACTGGAAAGGTTTCCTACGTTCTCCAGCCGGAACCGAAGGGAATGGGCGACGCCGTCAAGCACGCCGGGGGCGCGATAAAGAACCGCTTCTTGGTGTTCAACGCCGACCGGTACGACTCAGGGAAGTTCGCGAGGTTAATGCTTGAAAAGTCGCGCAAGACCGGGGCGCAAACGGTCTTGCTTGCCTCCCCGACAAGCACTCCATGGAAGCACGGCATGCTTGCATTTGACGCGCGGCAAAAAGACAAGGTTTTGAGGGTTGTTGAAAAGCCCTCGAAGGGAACTGAGCCCTCGGACCAGAAGGCTGTGGGCATTTACCTCCTGCCAAGGGATTTCATGAACTATTACGCAAGAGTGAAGGGCGGCCACTACGACTTCGAGGACGCGCTAACTGCGTACGCCCAAGCCAATGACTGCCGCGCCGTGTTCTCGCCCGAAGAAGTAAGCTCGGCCAAGTACGCCTTCGAATTGCTTGGCGCCGCGAAAACGCTCACTTCCGGCCTTTCAAGGAGCATTCCAGGAAAGGCAAGGATTTCACGCAATGCAGTCATTGAAGGGAAAGTGCACTTGGGCGATGGGACCGTTGTCCATGAAAACGCCGTGGTAAAGGGCCCTGTTTACATTGGCAGGAACTGCGTCATTGGAAACAATGCCTTGGTTCGCGAAAACAGCGTGCTCGAGGACGGCGTGATGATTGGAATGAACACGGAAGTGGCGCGTTCCATTGTGCTCGAGGGAACCCACGTTCACTCCGGCTTCGTTGGCGACAGCGTCATTGGCAGGAACTGCAGGATTGGCGCGAATTTCATTGTTGCCAACCGCAGGCTCGACCGCCAGCCAGTCAAGTTTTCAGTGAAGGGCGAGCAAGTGGACATTGGCAAGACTTCGCTGGGCTGCGTGGTCGGGCACAACACGAGCATTGGCATTAATTGTTCGGCAATGCCCGGCGCCATAATTGGCTGTGGCTGCGTCATAGGGCCCGGCACTGAAGTCAAGGGCAGCGTTGAATCCGGTTCAATTGTTTCAACGGAGAAAAAGCTCGTGGTTTCCAGGCGGGGTTGAAAGGGGTTTTTGCTTGGTTAAAAAAATTGTCGTAATAGGCGGCGGCAACGGCGCCCCAGTTGTGTTGAGTGGATTGAAGGCAAACCCGGGCCTGGAGCTTTCCGTCATAGTTTCAGTCTTTGACTCCGGCACGTCCACCGGAAGGCTGCGCAGGGACTTCAGCATTCCCGCCCTGGGGGACATCCGCAAGTGCCTGGTTTCCTTGAGTTCAGCGCCTGCCGGCGCCTTGGCGGGCCTTTTCCAGCACAGGTTCCAGGAAGGAGAGCTGGCGGGCCACAGCCTTGGAAACCTGATGTTGCTGGGACTGCTTAAAGGCTCGAAGGACTTGCCGGAAGCAGTCGAAAAAGCGATGGGCTTGCTGGAAGCCAAGGGCACGGTTTGCCCAGCTTCTCTAGGCAACTCCCACATAGTGGCGGAGTTTGAGGACGGCAAGGTAGTCGAAGGCGAAACTTTGATTGACGTCGCCGAAAGCGACAACCGCGACCCGAGGCTGCGCGTGAAAAACTTTTACTCAAAGCCGCCAGCCAGCGCGTTTGAAGGCGCCATTGAGGCGGTAAGAGAAGCTGACTTGGTAGTGATTGGGCCCGGCGACTTGTACACTTCTGTCTTGGCTAACTTCGCCGCGAAGGGATTGCCGGAGGCGCTTCAGGAGGCGAAGGCGAAAAAAGCCTACGTTTGCAACACCTGCACCAAGCCCGGCGAGACTTTTGGAATGACTGCAAGCGAACACGTTTCCGAAATATTAAAGTACACTGGTTTGAGGAAACTCGACTTCGTGGTGGTTAACAGCAGGCAAATCAACGCGGCAAAGGTGTCGGCTCACGCTGAAGTCAAGGGACAGGAACAGGTTAGAGTTGACGAGGAAAAGCTGAAGCGCCAGGCCGCTCGCGTGGTTTTGGCGGACGTAATCAGCGAGGAAGAACCGGCAAGGCACGACGCGGGCAAGCTTGCCAAAGTTATTCTTTCCCTGTAAGTCGTTTTATTTCTCGCGGTTCACGGCGAACTTTGCCAGGTCCCCGGCTATCGGGAACACGTAAGTCTTCCCGCGCCACGTCATCATCAGCAACGGAATCGTTACTATGACCCAGAAAACCAGCACGAACACCGCCCACCAGCTCGGCTTTATCCCAAGCCAGTCCACCCTGAGCGCGAGGAACAGGAACTGCGCGAAGGAAAGCAGGAACCCTAGGATTATGGACTGCGTGGCGTGGAATTTCGTGAACTTGTCGCCGGGCCTGCAGACGCTCAAGACCATTATCCCCGAAAAGTAGCTCATGGCGTACGCCATGGTAGCCAAGTCGTACTTTGTCTCTTCTACTTTGAGTATCTTGTTATTTAGCCTGTGCAAGTCTGCCATATTGTTTCAAAGAAAACGACAGGAATATAAATACCTTTTGCCTGCATTAAGGCGGTTGGCGCATGATAAGGTACTTGTACAAGTTCTCCGACAAGAAGGCGGGCGTGGGCACCGGGTTGCATTACCCGCTGCCGAACTCGGGCTTTGTCTGGGTCCACGCAGCGGCCCCAACCGCCACGGAGCTTTCAAGCATTGCGAAAAACTTCAAAATTCCCAGGAAGTACTTGGAGGCGTTCGAGAAGGAGGGGAGAACGAGGCGGTATTCCTTCAAGCCCTTGGTTTTCACGCTCGTGGACTATTATGCGCGGAACGGCAAAATCGAAGTCGAAAACGTGCTGTACATCTTGGACCACAACTACCTCGTAACGGTTTCGCCCAAGAAACTTGAGCACTACGACGAGATTTTCTCCATCATAGCGGCAAAACTCGAGGCTGGAGAACTGAAGGACTTCGAGTCAAACGTCGGCTACCTGTTCTATGAAATATTCCGCGCCGACGTGGAAAACAACTTCCACGTCCTTTCTTTCTCGGAAAAG
This sequence comes from archaeon, assembly GCA_035291025.1. GTDB lineage: Archaea > Iainarchaeota > Iainarchaeia > JAFGOX01 > DATDTB01 > DATDTB01. Next base: position 981 of record DATDTB010000030.1, on the reverse strand, counting down.
CGGATTTCCTTAATCGAGGAAAGGATAATAAAGTCGGAGGACTTGAGGCAGCGCCTGCAGGAAGTCATCAGGCAAAAGAGGGACTTGCTGCAAATGTGGCGTCGTTTCTGGGAGTCCTCCAAGCTCATTTTCACCATAAAGTACGGCCTGACGCCCTTGAAGATGACGCCCGCGCTCATGCGCCTCTTCGACGACATCCACGACACCTACATTTACCAGATGCAGATGGTTTCCATCCAGCGCGAGGCGCTGACGGACGCTTTGACTATAAACGAGACAGTGATTTCAAACAACCTAGCCAAGCTTTCCAACAAGATAAACGAGAGCATCAAGCGCCTAACATGGGTAATGCTCCTCTTCACGGGCATCGCCACGGTTTTGACCGTGCCCAACACTTTCGCGACCTTTTTCGGCATCCCCGAGCTCCCGTTCACTGGCAAGGACTGGCCATTGATCGTGTTGACGCTATTCGTCGCCACAATAGTGCCGCTTGCGTGGTTCTACCTTTACTGGCGCAAGGTCCACAAGGAAGCCGAAAAGTGAAGAAAGAAAAAAGCGGGCCCGGCAAGATTTGAACTCGCGGCCACTGGTTCCGCAAACCAGCGTTCTGTCCAGGCTGAACTACGGGCCCCTTTTCACTGATTCCGCGCGTGAAAGCATTTAAAGCGACTTGCTGGCTAAAACGCCGTCCTGCCGAGTATTTCCGCCGCCAACAGCGTCAAGTACATCAGAACCAGGGTAACGCCTTCCTTTTTCCCTACAACGCCCTTGATGAAAAACGATGAACTGATGAAAGTCATGGCCAGCATTGCGGGAATTGTTATGTTGCGCACGTCTTCGTCAACGCTGACTGGCGCGATTAGCGAAATCACGCCGACTGTGACGAGCAGCGTGAAAATGTTCGAGCCCAGCGTCTCCGAGATTGCAACGCCGTCCATGTTCCTCCTAGCCGCCTGCACGGCCGTGGCAAGGTTTGGAATG
>DATDTB010000029.1:0-10760 GCA_035291025.1 archaeon | reverse complement strand
GTAAACAGTTGTCGGACCCCGACCTCGTTTTGGCTTCTGCAAGCGCAAGATGCCAGTGAACTTGAGCCGGGCGCCCGGCACCACTTTACCGGTCAAGTCAGCCTCTACCACTACGTGCAACGCCTTGGCTTCCTCGGCGTTCCTCAAAACCTCCAATGGTTCCTGGATGGCAATGTTTTGGTACCCGACGAATACTGAATCGCCTTCAAGGAGCTTGAAGTTCTTGCGGCCGCACTCGCACCCTGCGGGCTCCATCAAGTCGTCCTCTTCCTGTTCAATGCGGTAAGTCCTGCCGCAGTGCCTGCACAAGTACACTCCCACTTTAATGCGCGGCAAAATGTCGGTGGCCTGCCTCACGACGCCGTCAATGCACACGAGCTTGCCCAAGTGGTCAACGGCGATGTCCCTCACTAGAATGGTTTTGTCGCTCGGCAAGTCCGAAACGGCAACTTTAAGGGAAACTTTTTCCTTGGACACTCCAGGCAAGTCAATGCGGGAAAGCGCGTCCTCCGCAGACTTCAAGACCAAGTCCGGGTTTTCCAGCACGGCGTCAGCGAGCTCGACGTCAAACCTTTCAAGCTCAGGAAATGGAATGGAAACACGGCGCTTTTCAGGGAAAACCGAGGCGATTTCCTCTACTTGCCGCAGGAAGCGCGCGCGGAAGAATTCCTCGAGCCTTGCCGAAAGAGTGCCTGCGTCCAAGGATTGAGCGGTTTCAATGACTAAGTCTTCAGGCAACTATACCCCCCTCTGTTTATTGGAAAAAGCCTTGAAGGAAAATTCCGCGTAAAAAAACACGCGGTGAACTCTGAGCCTCCCCTGCGGCGCGAGCCAAAATTTCCTGAACTTTTGCTACTCAAAGCAACCAAATCATTAAAAGAGAAGCCCGACGAAAACCAACGCCTCCACGGAAAAAACGCGGAAAGCAAAGCACGGCCGCGTAACGGGCTTTGGAATCCAAACCAATCCATTTAGTAAAACAACAGGGCCTGGTTAAAAACACCCAATGCTTGCGGTTTGCCGGTGGTGCCAGTGCATTCTTTTTTCTTGCCCTGGCGAAGGCGTTTGGGAAAGATTGAAAAACCAAAGAGGTTTAATGTAAGGCATGGCTTCCAAGAAGTCGAAAACGAAGAAGGACTTGAAGAACCTTCAACCAGCGCAAAAAGTTAGTGTCCAAAAAAAGGAAACAAAAACACTGAAGGCGCCCGCGGCCAAGAAAGAAGTTGACGCGCACGAGGCAGAACTTCAAGGCCTGCGCTCCGAGATCTTGGCGCGAGCCAAAGCCCTTAGAGTGGAAAAAAGCGCTGCGCCAGTGAGCCTGCCGCCAGTCCTGGTCTTCGCCTTCATCTTGGCTGCGTTGGGGGTTTTTTACGTGGGCCTCGGCGGGAACTTGAACGCGTTGTCTACCCCCACTGCAAGCACTCCAACTCCGCCGCCAGAGCCAGCAACGGCGGCAACAGAACCGCCAGCGCCGCCTGAGCCAGCTCCTTCGCCCGAGCCGGCAACCACGCCAACCCCGGCCACTCCAGTGACGCAGCCGACCGCTGAACCCGTCACGCAGCCAACCACGCCAACTCCAACTCCTCCAAGCGCCAAGGCCGCGTCGTGCGAGGCAATGGACCAATTCAAGTTCGCGAGCCTTTCCTACGACGGAAAGGAAATACGGCTGGCGTTGGTCAACAACACCGAGCGAATAATCACTAGCGTCAACGTCGAGTTCACTTCAAAGGGAACCGTTGGCGGGGGCAGCGCCGCAGCAGGCAGGTGGGAGCCCGGCTCTCAGCAAGTCTTCACGACTGACAACTTGAAGAAAAACGTCGCCGCAGGAGAGTACTCAGTGGACGTTTCCATCAGGGCAAAGGACTTGGTTGGAGCCAGCATACTAGACGCGACGGCTTGCACTGGATCGCTGTGACTGGAGACCTTTGGGTAAAAAGCTTAAGAGCAAAAGTCCTACCAGACAAGCCTAAATGAATACTGTCACTGGCAATATCGGCAAAGTACTTCGTCTATCCTTTTTATTCCATTTGTTCTAAATATAAAAAAGGTTGCAAGATGGAAAAGTTAAGGTTTCCAAAGGATTTTTTGAATAAAATTATATGTGGGGATTCTGTTGAAGTAATGAAGCAAATGCCAGACGGCACAGTTGATTTAATAATAACTTCTCCACCATACAACCTCAAAAATTCTACTGGAAACGGAATGAAGGATGGCCGCGGTGGCAAATGGGCCAACGCTGCTTTGCAAAATGGTTATACTCACCATAATGACTGCATGCCACACGAAAAATATGTAAAATGGCAAAGAGAGTGCCTAGTTGAAATGATGAGGGTTCTTACTGAAACAGGCGCCATTTTCTACAATCACAAATGGAGAGTGCAAAACGGATTATTACAAGACAGACAAGACATATTGAAAGGCTTTCCTGTTAGACAAATAATAATATGGAAAAGAAAAGGTGGTTTAAATTTCAATTCAGGCTATTTTTTGCCTACTTATGAAGTAATCTACATAATAGCAAAACCAAAATTCAAACTTGCTAGCAAGGCTAACGCATATGGCGACGTTTGGGAGTTTACACAAGAGATGAACAATAAACACCCAGCTGCTTTTCCAGTGAGCCTTATTGACCGTATTGTTAGTTCAACAAATGCAAAAACCATACTAGACCCGTTTATGGGTTCTGGTACAACAGCAATTTCTGCACTGAACTTTAAAAGAAATTATGTTGGTATTGAAATCTCACCAGAGTATTGTGAAATGGCAAGAAAAAGAATAAATCAACACAAACCTCAAGCTAAACTTTGGTAATAACATGACTAATAAGCCATTTACGTATACAAAACCAGCATTAATAGATAAGTTAGAAGAAATTGCATTGGCTGGATTTATTCCTAATGCCAGAAAAGGAAATGCGGGTGGCATTGGTAACACATTAGAAGATTTATTGGGTTTAAAAGAAAACAATTTACCTATTCCAAACGCTGCGGAATGGGAATTGAAAACACAACGAATTAACTCTTCCTCACTCACAACTCTATTTCATATTGAACCTTCTCCAAGAGCAATTCGGTTTGTACCGCAAGTTCTACTACCCAAGTATGGTTGGGCCCATCAAGAAAACGGCAAAAAATACCCAAAAGGAGAAATGAGTTTTAGACAAACAATAAATGGTAAGTCAAGAAGTGATAGAGGCTTCAAAGTAGTAATTGATAGAACTGCGCATAAGATACTAATCTCCTTTGATGCTAAGAGTGTTGATAAAAGACATAAGAAATGGCTTAAGTCAGTGAAGAAACGCGTTGGTTTAGGCGAATTAAATCCTCAGCCATATTGGGGATTTGATGACTTAGAACACAAGGCAGGAACAAAACTACTCAATGCCTTTTATGTTCAAGCTGAAGTAAAAACAGTTAGAAAAAAGGAATATTACAAATATTCAAAAGTGATGATGTTACAGAAGTTTAGTTTTGAAGGGTTTCTGAAAGCGCTTGATGAAGGTAAAATTTTAGTTGACTTTGACGCGCGTACCGGACATAATCACGGCACAAAGTTTAGAATGAAGCAAGATTGTTTGCCTATGCTTTATGAGAAAACAAGGGTTATAATATAACCAAGAAATCAAACAATCTCTTAGTTGTGAGTGCGCCAGAAAACCTTTAAATACACTACCAAGCCATTGCTTGTTACTGCTTTTTCATTAAACAAGAAAAGCACCGATGAAGAATTCGAGGTGCCGCTTTAACACCCTTTTTCGGGGAGGAAGGGGGCGCTTTTCGAATTGCAATGGGGGAATGTGAAAATGGCTAAGGAATTCGTTAAGTTCCCGGTATCAAAGGAGCTGGCTTCCAAGACTTACTCCACGTTGGAGTTGGTCTCAAAGGACGGAAAGTTCAGGATTGGAACGAACGAGGCAACTAAGGCGATAGAGGGCAGCGCCGCACTATTGGTGGTGATAGCAGAGGACGTGGAGCCGCCGGAAATAGTCATGCACTTGCCGCTGCTTTGCAGGGAGAAAAAGATACCTTTCACTTACGTTCCAAGCAAGAAGGACTTGGGGAAGGCCGCGGGCATTGAAGTCTCAACAGCTGCTGTCGCGGTTTTAAAGGAAGGCGCTTCAAAGAAGGAATTCAGGCAGCTCCTGGACTTGGTTGGCGAGGCCTCCAAGAACACTGCTTGAAAGGGAATCACGGGGTGTTGATTGAATGCCAGAAGAAGGAACTCCAGCGGAAGTCACCAAGGTCTTGGGGCGCACTGGCGTTTTCGGTGAAATAACCCAAGTCCTGTGCAAGGTGCTGGCGGGCAGGAACCAGGGCAGGCAGCTCAGGAGAAACGTCAAGGGAAAAATCAAGGTAGGCGACGTCGTCCTGTTACTGGAAACCGAGATGGAGGCAAAGGAAATCAGGCAGCGCTGAGTGAAGCAAAAAGGCGCTGTTGTGCTTCCTTTTTTACCAGGTTATCGATTCTTTTAACTGAAAGGGTGAAGGGTGCGGGGAAATGGCTAAGTGTGATTTTTGCGGGTTGGAAATAGAGCCCGGAACGGGCACAATTATCGTGGACGGCATCGGGAAAACCCACGGTTTTTGCTCAAGCAAGTGCAAGAGAAACAAGATGAACTTGCACAGGAACCCGCGCAAGGTAAAGTGGGTCAGGAAGAAGGGGAAGGCAAAAACGAAGTGAATCCCTAGGGTGGTTTTCCTTGAAGGCTAAAACTATTGCATTCGCCGCGGTGCTGGCAATGGCGCTGGTCTTGAGCGGGTGCACCTTCAAGGCCGAAGTCAACGCAAAGGACGCGAACGCGCCGGTGCCGGATGAAAACAACGAGCCAGCAGAAGAAGGCCCGGTAAGGCTGGCAGTAATAGGGACCCCAAGCCCGGAACTAAAGGCGCTGCTGGAAAGCGATAGCGCAAAAGCCCTGCAAATGAGTTACACCGAGTTCTCTCCGGGCAACGTCGTGCAGGGAAGCCTGGACAACTACAACGAAGTCTTGCTGCTCGAGGAAAAAGTCACGCGTTCCACGACCAAGGAAATTGAAAGACAGCAAGCCAGGGGCAAGTCATTCATAATAGTGAAAGGCGCGGCATACTTGGACTCTGATTCAAGGGTTGTTTGGGACGTCTTGAAAGGCTTCTGGCCCGTACAAAACGCTCAAGGCGTTAAAAGCGAAAAACCACCACGCAGCGTTTCAATTGAGTCACGGGAGCTAAAGAAAAACAGGGAAAGCCCTATTTTTTCCGGCTTCACTGCCCAGGAAATGGACTGGGAGCTAACGGAAGTCAACGCTCACGGCTTGGAGGCGGTTGAAGAGGGAACGGTTTACGACGACGAAGACGTGGGGAGGCCTGCAATCGTTTACAGGATAACAACCGGGGTGCCGAGAACGCGCTCCGTTTACTTCGCTTACGCGCCGGAAAAGACGCCGGTCATTTTATTCAACGCATTGGATTACTTGAGGTAAGAACTGGGAAAAAGGGCGTGGTTTTTGGATGGTTGTTGAAAGGACCTTGGTCGTGACAAAGCCTGAAACGGTCAAGCGCGGCATTGTCGGGGAGCTCATTACGAGGTTCGAGCGCAAGGGCTTGAAGATTGCGGGAATGAAGATGGTGTGGCCCGACGAGGCGTTCGTGGCAAGGCACTACACCGAGGAAATGGCAATGGACATTGGAATGAAGACCAAGGCCTCGGCGGAAAAGCGCGGGGAAAAGTTCACTAAGGACCCCAGAGAGCACGGGATGGGCGTCGTGAAACGTTTAAGGAAGCACATGACGGAATGCCCTGTTGTCGCCATGGTGCTGGAAGGCCCGCACGCCATTGAAATAGTGAGGAAAATGGTCGGCTCCACTGAGCCGCGGAGCGCTGAAATGGGGACAATTAGGGGGGACTACACTTCCGACTCCTACGCTTTAGGCGACGACGTGAAGGGGCGCTCCATTAGGAACATAGTCCACGCCTCGGACAAGGAAAACGCGGCACGCGAAGTGAGCCTGTGGTTCGCTTCCAGCGAGCTGTTCAAATACGAGCACCCACTGCAGAAAATACTCTACGACTGAAAAGGTGAAAGGCTTGCAAATGGACGAACGGAAGGCTCACTACGTCACTGCCACTGCAATTGTTGTGAGAGACGGCAAGTACTTGATTGCAAAGCGTTCCTTGAAGGAAAAAGCCTTCCCGGGCAAGTGGACTGTCCCGGGCGGAAAGCTCGAGGTAAGCGACTACACTGCGCGCCCAAAGGACACGAGGGAATGCTGGTACAACGTGTTAGAGGGATTGGTGAAAAGAGAAGTCTTAGAGGAAACGGGTTTAGAGATAAAGAACTTGGGTTACTTGACTAGCATGGCATTCATCAGGCCGGACAACGTTCCAGGGCTAATTTTGAGCTTTCACGCCGAACACGGCGGCGGGGAAGTGAAACTAAACGGGGAGCTAACGGAACACGCGTGGGTGACCCTTGAAGGGGCGAAAAAGTACGACTTGATTGACGGCATACTAGAAGAAATAGAGCTCTTGGACGGGCGCTTGAAGGGGAAAAAGGCAGAGTCGTGGGCGAAGAAGTAAAAACGCGGAAGCGTGAAAGGTGGACGAATGAGGGGATTGCATGGCCGTGAGACAACCAATAATAACAGTCGCTGGCCACGTGGACTCCGGCAAGACGTCTTTCTTGGACGCCATCCGCGGGACTAGCGTTGCGGAACGCGAAGAAGGAAGGATAACCCAGCACATTGGCGCAACCGAGGTCCCCCTGGAGGCGTTGAAGGGAATCTGCGGGCCGTTAATGGCAAAGACCGGCATTTCCATCAAAGTCCCGGGGTTGCTGTTCATTGACACTCCAGGCCATGAAGCCTTCACTAACCTGCGGAAACGCGGTGGGAGCATTTCCGACTTGGCGGTTTTGATGGTGGATGCCATGGAAGGCTTCAAGCCGCAAACAACTGAGGCCTTGGAGATATTCAAGTCCTACAAAACCCCGTTCGTCGTGGCCTTGAACAAGGTTGACAGGATAAACGGGTGGGTCTCCGTTGAAGGCAACCCTATAGGCGACTCGATTGCCTTGCAGTCCGAAAAAACCATTAAGTTGCTGGAGGAAAAGCTTTACTCCGTTGTCGGCTCGCTTTCCTCTCACGGGTTCGACTCCGTGAGGTTCGACAGGATAACGGACATGACAAGGCAAATAGTCATAATACCCTTGTCCGCGAAAACCCGCGAAGGAATCCCGGAGGCGTTGCTGTACTTGGCGGGATTGGCTCAAAAGTTTCTCTCAAAGGAGCTGGAAACTGAAGTGGAAGGGCCTGGAAAGGGAGTGGTGCTGGAAGTAAAGGAAGAAAAGGGCTTGGGAAAGACCATTGACGTCATTTTATACGACGGCGTGGTAAAGGCCGGGGACTCAATAATAGTTGGCGGAATCAACGGCGCCTTCGAGGCAAAAGTCAGGGCAATACTGAAGCCAAAGCCGTTGGATGAAATACGCGACCCGCGTGAAAGGTTTGAAAGCGTCAGGCAAGTAAGCGCCGCCGCCGGCGTCAAGATTGCGGCGCCGGGCCTGGAAAACGCGCTCGCAGGCGCCCCTGTACTGGTTGCGGTGGACAGGGAAAAGGCCTTGGAGGAAGTCCAGAGAGAAGTTGAAAGCGTGAGGATAAGCACTGACTTGGAGGGAGTAATACTGAAGGCGGACACGCTGGGGTCGCTTGAAGCCATTGCAAAACTCTTAAAGGACAACGGCATCGCTTTAAGGAAAGCAGACGTCGGCTCCATCACCCGGCAGGACGTCCTGGAAGCTACTGGCGTTGGGGAAAAAAACAGGTTCCTGGCGTGCGTGTTCGGCTTCAACGTGCGCATGGAGGAAGCGGCTAGGGAGCTCTCCGAGTCAAAGGACGTGAAGGTTTTTTCCAGCAAGGTAGTTTACACGATAATATCGGAGTACAAGGAATGGATTGCGAAGGAAAGGGAGGCGCAGAAACGCCAAGAACTGTACAAGCTAACGCTTCCGGCAAAATTCGAGGTGCTGCGCGGCATGGTTTTCAGGAACGCCAAGCCCGCCATTTTCGGGGTGAAAGTGGTTGCTGGAATGCTGAGGCAGGGCTATTCGGTGATGAACGAAAAGGGCGAGATTTTGGGGAAAGTGAAGGCAATGCGTTCGGGTGAAAAGTCCCTCGAGGCAATAAACTCCGGCGAAGAAGCAGCAGTGTCAGTTGACGGGCCAATAATCGGGAGGCACGTCTTCGAAGGAGAGCACTTGTATTCATTCATTTCACGCGAAGAAGCCATGGAGCTAGAGAAAAAACACGCGTCGTTCCTGAAACCGGAGGAACTGGCGCTGTTGAAGCACATTAGAGAGATTGCGAGGGCGGCGGCTCTCAGCTAAATGGGGAGAAAAAGGGTGGTTTTTGGTGAAGGTAAACATTTCAAACCCGAAAACGGGGCAGAGCACGCAGAGGGACGCAAGCGAAGAACAACGCGTTGTGTTCGCTGGGAAAAAAATCGGCAGCGAAGTCCAATTGGACTCCTTGGGGCTCAATGGAGTGACTGGAGTCATAACCGGCGGGTCGGACAAGGACGGGTTCCCGATGCGCAGCGACGTCAAGGGAGTCAACAGGAGAAAAATACTCTTGAGCGGCGGCACTGGCTTGAAGAACTCCACGCGGGGATTCAGGCAAAAGAAGACCGTGCGGGGGAACACTGTCACGGAAGAGACGTCGCAAGTCAACGTCAGGATAAAGGACGAGGAAGCCGAGAAGGCGAAGGCGTTCTTTGAGGCAAGCACCAAAAAGGAACCGCAGGAAGCCAAGGAAGCAAAGAAGTGAGTTGAACAAATGAAGAAACCGGCTCAGGCAGAAGTAAACATTGGAATGGTCGGCCACGTTGACCACGGAAAGACTACCCTGACAAAGGCGTTGACTGGGAAGTGGACTGACACTTTTTCCGAGGAAATAAAGCGTGGAATATCCATTCGCCTCGGGTACGCCGACGTTTCAATGTACAAGTGCCCTGAGTGCAAGGGAAGCGAAGCCTATTCAGTCACTGAAAAATGCAGTTCGTGCGGGAAAAAAAGCCAGCTGCTCCGGAAAGTCTCCATAGTAGACGCCCCGGGCCACGAAACGCTGATGGCGACAATGATTTCCGGCGCGGCAATACTGGACGGGGCCATTCTCGTCATAGCGGCAAACGAGGCATGCCCGCAGCCGCAGACAGAAGAGCACTTGGAGGCAATAAAGATCAGCGGCATAAAAAACATCGTGGTGGCGCAAAACAAGATTGACTTGGTGTCAAGGGAAGAAGCGCTAAAGAACAGGGAACAAATAAAGGCATTCCTGGATTCGAAGGAGTACCCTAAGACGCCAATAATCCCGATTGCTGCAAACCACAAGACTAACCTGGACGTCTTGCTGGAAGCAGTCAACGAAACCATTCCAACGCCGGAAAAAGACCTGGAAAGCGCCCCGTTGATGTTCGTTGCGCGCTCCTTTGAAGTAAACCGGCCCGGGACAGAACCGGGAAAGATGACTGGCGGGGTTGTGGGCGGGTCAATCATTAAGGGAAGACTAAAAGTCGGGGACGAAATAGAGATTTCACCCCCCACGGAAAAAGGGCCCAGCACCACCACAATAGTGAGCCTGAGCACTGAAGCGGAAAAAATACAAGAAGCGCGGCCCGGCGGCCTGATAGCCATTGGGACCCTGATTGACCCGTTCTTCTCGAAAAACGACAAGCTCAAGGGCTCCGTGATCGGGTTGAAGGGGAGCGTCCCGGAGGCGCGGAAAACGCTTGAAGTGGACTTCCACGCGATAAAGAGGACAACTGAAGTGGAAAAGCAACTGAGTTCAGCGATTCAAAAAGGCGAAACCGTGGTGGTGGCAATCGGGACCGGGGTAACGACTGGAAAGGTTACTGGAGCGCAAAAAACGCAGCAAGAACACTCCAAGGTGGTAATTGAGTTGTCAAGGCCGTTATGCGCTCCACCGAAGTCCCGCGCGGTAATAAGCAGGAACACGGGAAAGGGATGGAGGCTGAGCGGGTATGGACAGGTTTCCTGACTGGAAAAAAGCCTTAATACTTGACACAAACATGCTGCTGGCGCCCGCACAGTTCAACGTGGACGTTTACGCCCAGTCAAGAGAACTGCTCCCGGGAAAGGAACTGTGCACTGTGGACAAGTGCCTGGAAGAACTTGGTAAAATTTCCAAGGAAAAGGGGATGGCCAAAAAGGCCAAGACCGCCTTGGAGGCAATGGAAAAAAACCGCTTAAGGGTGGCAAGGATAGGTTCAAAAAAAGACACTGACTCAGTATTAATAGAGCTGGCGCGCGAGGGCGCGGTAATAGCCACTAATGACTCGGAGTTAAGGAAAAAGCTCCAAAAACAACACTCCAGCCATGTCTTCTTGAAGCAGAAAAAAATGCTTAGCTATTCAGGCAGTTGAAAAAGGCAGCGAATGAAAAAAAGGGTGGTCACTGGAAATGTACGTCGTTCACACTATACGCGACACCGTCGGGGTCGCTCCCTCGAACTTGAAGGGAAAGGCTAAAGACTCAATCGAGGCCGCGCTAAAACAGCACTACGAGGGAATAATTGACAAGGAACTCGGGGTAATAGTATGCATTGACAACGTCAGGGACATCGGGCCGGGCCTTGTTGCGCCGCTCGAAGGATCCGCTTACCACGAAGTAACCTTTGACGCAGTGGCCTTCGTGCCGGAACTGAACGAGACGATTGAAGGCGAGGTAACCGAGATAACGGAATTCGGCGCCTTCGTGAGGCTCGGGCCGC
>DATDTB010000028.1:0-8989 GCA_035291025.1 archaeon | reverse complement strand
GGTCCAAGCGCTTCATTGGAGTGATTCGCGTGACGGACAAGTAATAGCCCTTGGGCTTGGAGGGCTTGAAGGACTCGGTGAAAATCAATGGGTTGATGACTGAGTAGTCGTCGCGGCCGTAGTACCTCTGCACGCGCAACCCGACGTTGCGGCTGTTGACCGCGACCTTGTTGACGTTGGAGAAGTTGCGTTGGTCAATTGGCGTCCAAAGGTAACTCCACGCCTTGAACAGCGCCGCTGAAGCCATTGACTTTTCCCTTAACTGCTGCAAGTAAAAGTAATGCAAGTCGTAAATCGAACGCGTTGGAGTGTGGCAGTACCACAAGTTGTCTTTGTTCTTGCGCGCGGAGAACACTGCCCAGTTGCCGCTCAGCACCACCGCATCGTAGTCGCTCAAGTCCAGCCTCGAAAACGCAAGCGCTTCCTGCATTCGCTTTACCCCGGACTGGGCTGCCGCGTCCTCCGTGGGGCTGCCCTTCAACAACGCGTTAACGTTTGGCTCTTCAAAGCCCAGCTTCAAGGCTTTTTCGCGGTCATATCGCGCAGTGAAGACGTCGGCGTTGTAGTGTTTTGCGAGCGGGAAAACAAACAGTTCGCCGCCGCCCAAGCCAGTGAGGCGGTCGTGCACTATGGCGATGCGCGCGTCACTTAAAGAATTTGAAGCCAAAGACAACACCCTTCAATCAAAAGCCTGCAGCCTTGACTGCGGCGTCCATTCTCTTGAAGAACTCGCCTTCAGAAAAGTACTTGGCTCGCTCCAAGCAATTTTTTTCCTTGAAACCAAACGAGTCAAAGTCCTTCAATGCCCTGACGAAGTTGGCTTTGTGCGGCTGGTCCACCAGCAGCCCGGTGACTCCGTGCACAATGCTTTCCTGCATTCCTTCCTCGTTGACGGCAATGCACGGCTTCCCGGAAGCCATTGCCTCTATGGGCACTGCGCCTAAGTCCTCGAACATTGGAGTCTGGATGACGGCCTTGCAGTGCGCGTACAAGTCCTTGAGTTCCGCGTCTGACGCGGCCCCAATCCATTCAACGTTGTTCATTTTTTCAACGCGTTTCATTATGCGTTGCTGGTACTTTGTGCCGTAAAGCGCTTGCCCGACTATTTTCAGGTTTTCGCCAGGCAATTCCTCGAAGACGTCGAGTTGGAGGTCGAGGCGCTTTGAGGGCATGGCTCTCTGGACTGAAAGGAAGTAATCCCCGCTTTTCCCTGCCTTGAACGCTTCCAAGTCAATGCCCGTGTGCACGACTCTGTAGTCGTCCCTGCCGTAATAGCGCTGTACTCTCAGGCCGACGTTGCGGCTGTTAGTGACGATGTTTTTCACTTTCCGGAAGTGCGCCTGGTCTATTGGTTCCCAGAAGTTTTTCCAGGCAGAAAACGCAACGCCTTTCAGGAAGTTTGACTGGGAGAACTCGCGCCTGTACGGATAGTAGAGGTCGTACACGAACCGGTTGGGTGAGTGGCAGTACAAGAGGTTGTTGGGGTTTTTCTTTGCTGCAAAGAACGCGTAAGTTCCGCTTAGTATTACGAAGTCGTATTCTTTTAAGTCGAGCGCCGCGAACTTTAAGGCGTCCTTCATTCTCACAAAGATGTCCTTGACTTCCGACGAGTACGTCTTGCCTGGGCTGATTTCCGTAACGTTAAGCTTTTGGGCGTAGTCGAACGTGTTTTCGGGCTTGTACTTTGCAGTGAACACGTCGGCTTGGAAGTGTTTTGCCATTGCCAACGCGATCATCTCGCCCCCGCCCCTGTTGCAGAGGCGGTCGTGCACGAGTGCGACTCGGGGCTTTGCCTTGCTCACTTTAACTCCCCCAGAACTTCTTGAGTGCACGAATAATACAATGGGTACTTGCCGGTCCGAAAGCTCTGGCAGTAACTCAATTCGTCAAATCCCTTCAAGTCCTGCAACCCCAGCCGTATGTAAGTCTTTGAAAGCGAGTCGTTATGGGTTTTGTAGTCGTAATACGCTGCCGTGTGAAGCATGTACCCCGACTTGCTCAAGACTACTGGGTTGGAGTCATGCGCCAGCGCTGCGTTCGCGCTTGAGATGGCGGCTGTCCAGTTGTTCAACGGAAAGGCAACGAAGTAAAGACTGCTTCCAATGAACAACCCAAACAGAACCAGCACGATTTCCTGGCCGCGGTTCCTGGCAATGGAGTACAACGGCAAAAGAGCAAGCGGCAGGGCAAACGCGATTATTGGCGCGGGGTCTTGGTAAACGAAGTAAGAGTAAAACATGTAGTCGTTCACGCCCGCGGCGTAGTAAACAATCAGGATTGAAGCAGCTGAAACGGCGATGAGCTTCCAGTCCATTTTCACGTCGAGCCTGTCAAGCCATCCTGACACTGCAATGAACACGAAGGGGAGGGCGGGGGTGAAAAAGCGGTCCTTTGACGCCCTCAACAGCATTATCGCCGCAAAGTGGAACACGACGAAAAGAACCACTAAGACGTCGGGGTTTTGCACTAAGGAACTGAGCCGCTTGGCGGAAAGCATGGGCTTGAGTGAGTTGAAGGCGCTGATTAAAAACAAGGCAATCAAGGGCGTTCCCAGCTGGGTTGCGACCAGTCCCGCGCCCACTATTTTTGGGTAAAGCGAGTCGTAAAGCGTTGGCGCGTCAGTCACGCTTTGCGGGTTGAAGGCGTAAGCCAGGAATCCTGAAGCGTAGTCGCTTCCCAGCCCGTAAGTCACAAACGCCCAAAACAACGCCATGGCAGTCACTGGTGCTAAAAGCAAGTAAAGCGCTTCGCGCCTGTTTCCATTCAACGCCAGCACTGCGCACTGGAACGCCAAGGGAATGAGCGCCAGGAAGTACGTGAAAACGCTCAAAGCCGAGGCAATAACTACGGGTAAAAAGTCCTTGCGTGAGTTCGAGTCAATGAACTTGAACAAGTAGTAAAAAGACGCCAAAGTGAACAGCGTGACAAGGGAGCCGGTGACTTCAACCAGGTAAGAACTGTGGAAGACTTGATAGGTTGAGACCGCTGTCAGGAAGGCAGCGAACAACGCCGTTCGCTCAGAGGCTATTTTCTTGGCCAGCAAGTAAGTGAAGGCAAGCGTTCCAAGGTTTGCCAGCAAGACCAGCAAGCGCATTGACGTTTCCAGTGGCACGGGGAGCAGCGAAAAAACAGCCCAGGGAACGAACGAGCCCGGCGGGTGGTCCTTCCACTTGTACAAGTCCACGAAGCCCGTTCCTTGGTGGTCGTAGCCGAGCATGAATACCTGCAAGTCCTCGAGCTTCCAGGACTTGGCGAAGGACTCCGAGCTGAGCGCCACCCACAAGTCGTCGCCAGTGAAGGGCGCGGACAACGCGGGAAGGCGCAGCGCCACGAACAGCAAGGCAATTCCAGCCAGGGCCAGTTGAGAAGTCTTCATTCATTCACTCCGTTAAAGTCCATTGAAACCAAAAAAAGAAAGTGCGGGTTTTCTGAGCTAAAATGAAAACCTTGCCCGGAGAACCTTTAATAGCTTGTTTGAAAGTTACTTTTTCGCTGAAAGCAAGGACTCCAACTTGAGCCTTAGCACAACGAAGTAGCCTTTCACTAAGTGCTTGAACCCGAGCTTGGACTGCCCAACAGTGCGGTCCTTGAACGTTATCGGGACTTCGCCAATGTTGAAGCCGTGCTCGTGCGCCTTGAACAAGACTTCCTGAACGATATCGGGGCCTGTTGCCTTGAGTTCGGGCAAAAGGGACTCGACTACTTTGCGCCTCATGGCCCTAAAGCCCGAGTTGCAGTCCGAAACCTTCAAGCCAAGCAGGGTTCGAATGTACAAGTTCGCGAAAGCCGTCACGATCCTGCGGGGAAGCCCGCGCCCTTCCTGCCTGCCCCCGGAGACAAACCTCGAACCCAAAACCAAGTCGTGCCTTTTCAAGGCCCTTAACAGCTTCGGCAAGTCCTTTGGGTCGTGGGAAAAGTCGGCGTCCATTTCAACTACGACGCCGCAGTTACGCTTCAGGCAAAGCGCAAAAGCCTCTATTCCCGCAAAGCCGCGGCCGCGCGGGCCCAGCCTGTCCAGCAACAACACGCGCTTGTTTTTCCTGGAAAAGGATTTCACTATGTTGCCCGTGCCGTCAGGCGAGTGGTCGTCGACCACGATTACTTCATAGTCATTTCCAACTGCAGTCTCTAAAACTTGGCAAAGTTCAGGGAGCAGGTTTTTAACGTTCTCTCTTTCATTATACGTTGGCACCAACACGCAGGTCTTCGTCAAGCAAAAACACTCCCTTTCCAAGTTCTCGAAAAAGTACCACTCGGTGTTTAATTCAATGAATGCATTGGAAGCAATTACAAAGCGAAAATTTCTTATTCTAGCATTACTGCCTTTCATTGCGTTCTGGTTCACTGAGTTTGCGCAGTACAAGCACCTCCCGGGGCCTTTGTACGGCGGCGACTTGTACCAGCAAATGGGCATAATGATGCACATTTACACCGGTAATGCTCCCTGGGAGGACTCGCAGTTCCAGGGAGAGTGGGCGTTCAGGGACTGGATGATGCACTTCCTGGCGGAAGTGATGGCGTGGGTGCTCGGGGCTGTCGCGGGAGTGAAGCCGATAATTGCATTCGTTTACTGGCCCTTGATTCCAATGGTTCTCGGCGGGGTTGCCGCGTTCGGGATTGGCAGGAAAATGTTCGACAACGACGCAATAGCCGCACTCCTGGCGGTGGCGTGGATGGGCATTCCGAGCGAAATGGGCGCTACCAGCAGCTCGTTTGGCACTATTTTCGCAGTGCCCTTGTTTTTTTACGCCTTGATTTCCTTGAATGACTCGCTCAAGAGTAAAGTGTTACTAGGGGTTGCCTACGGCTTCGCTGGCTTGTCATACTTGGTTGCATTCTTCGGAAACACGTTAATGCTGGCGTTGTTGTTTGCGTACAGGGCGTTTGGAAGCCCGAAGGCCGCGTTGCATAACTCCAGCGTCAAGGTTTCAGGCATTGACGCGACTGGGAAGAGTTTCTGGAAGCAGTTAAAGTTCTTCCTTCCCGTGGCGTTGGTGAGCGCCCCAATCGTTTTGGCTTTGTGGGGGCCCGTGCTTTACGTTTACCACGGCGACGTCAAGAACCCGTCGCACTTTTACGGGGACAACGCCCGCGGCTTCAACTTCACTCAAGCCATTGGCATCATCCAAGACCTGTTTTTCAGCACCTCGAAGGGGTGGTTTTGGGGCGTGATAACGATTGCCTCCCTTGGCGGGGTCTTCGCTGCAGTGAGGCAATGGGACTCCAATGGAGGCAAGTGGACAATGCTGTTGTTTGCGGTTGGAATGCTTGGAACGTACCACTACCTAATAACCATGCCCTTGTTCAACAACCACTTGGTTTACTACCGTTACCCAAAGCTCTTCCTTCAATTGGCGCAGCTCCTTTTCTTCTTCCACGGCGTTTCCTACGTCCACAGCCACCCCCGCTTTGACTCCTACAAGAAGCCATTGCTTGCCGCGACCCTCGCGGTTTTGGCAGTTGGCTCTTACTCCATTGCGTCAAGCGCCCTGCAGCCGGGGACTTTTTCGGAGAGGGCGAAGGAATTGGACGCCGCGAAGGCCGCAAAACTGGAGGCAGGCGAGTGGATCCTGGCCAACACTCCAAGGGAAGCGGTCTTTCTCACGTTGGCGCACCAGTCGTTCGCCGTGAACGGGCTCACCGGCCGGAAAATAGTCGTGAACAGGAGGACTCACGCGAACACGTTCGTGGACTTGGACAAGAGGTTTGCTGACGCGGCAGTGATGATTTACGGGGAAAACAAGGAAAAATCGCTGGAGTTAATGGACGCTTACGGCGTGCAATACGCGTACGTGGACCACTCGTGGGACAGCGACCTGCCCACTGCAACCGACCCCGAGTACGCGGCGTACTGGGCTGAAAACGGAATTGAATTCGCTGAGGGAAAGCTACCCCACGACCCCATTGGGAACTCATTGCTGTTTGACGTGATAGCGGTCGAGAACGCCGGGCTGGAAAGTGTGGGGCCCGCGTTCAGCGAGGAATTCGAGGCAGTATTCACTAAAACGGACGGCTCCGGCAACGCAATAGTGAGCGTATTGAAGCGAAAGAACGCCTCAAAGTAACCTGCGGGTAGGCTTTAAAACTCGTGAAAGCCAGTTATTTTTTTACTAAGAACAATGCCTGCCCAAAGGCTTTCGGGCCGGGAAAACGGCGGGCGCTTTTTTCATTACCTTGGTGGTTTGCACTTGAAGGCGTTGGTGACTGGCGGGGCCGGATTCATTGGAAGCAACCTAGTGAAGGCGTTGCTGGAAAAAGGGCACGAAGTAACAGTCATAGACAACTTGTTCCTGGGCAGGGAAAGCCTGGTTGACAAGCGCGCAAAATTCATGAAGGGCGACTTGACTGACAAAGACTTTGTTCTCAAAACAGTGAAGGGCTTCGACGTCGTCTTCCACCTCGCCGGGGTTTCGGACATCCGAGAGGGAACGAAGGACAGAGGCGTATTCATGAAGAAAAACGTTGCCTCAACGCAGAACGTCTTGGAGGCAATGCAGTTAAACGGCGTGGAAAAAATAGTCTTTTCCTCGACTTCCGCGATTTACGGCAACGCCAAAGTCAAGCCGACGCCGGAGTCGTACGGCCCAATCCTGCCGATTTCTTTGTACGCCGCGGCCAAGATGAGCGAGGAAGGGCTGATCAGCGCTTACTCTGACTCGTTTGGCTTGAAGGCGTGGATTTACAGGTTCGCAAACATCATTGGGCCCGGGCTCACCCACGGAGTGATTTACGACTTCGTTGAAAAGCTCAGGAAAAACCCCAAAGAGCTGGAAGTGTTGGGTGATGGCGGGCAGAAAAAGTCATACACTTACGTCACGGACTGCATTGAGGGAATGCTGGCGGGGCTGGAAGGGTTGAAGGAACAGGTAAACGTTGCCAACGTCAGCGCCGACGACTACACGGAAGTAAGGGAGATTGCCGAGGAAACAATAAAGCGCGTCTCGCCCGGCGCGAAAATAAAGTACACTGGCGGCGACCGCGGCTGGGTGGGGGACGTTTCATTCACGTTCACTAGCAACGAAAAGCTCAAGGGCATCGGTTGGGCTCCGCGTTACACTTCACGCGAAAGCGTTGCAAAGACAATCCAGGCAATCATTGAAGCCAAGAACTGATTCTTTTGATGGGGGAGAAGCCTGACTCTTGCAGTTGAAGGGGAAAAGGTTGAGTGAACGCATGCTTGAAAACTTTAAAGCGGTGAAGAACCACACGCTCTTGCTCGTCGTACTCCTGCTCGCGCTAGCCGTAAGGCTTGCGGACTTGAACGTACCATTCGAGGCAAGCGACGAACACGGGCACTACGTTTCGGCCATTGGATACTTGTACAGCGCCTCCAAGCTCGACTTCGGCAAGCAAAGCTACTGGCAGTACGAGCCAGAAACTCCACCTGTTGCAAAGTACGCCTACGGCTTGGTGAGCGCCTTGAACCTGTACTTCAAGCACCCCGATTTAAAGCAATACTTGGCAAGCGACCCCGGCGCGAAGGGCGGGAAGTACGCGTTGGTTGAGACAAAGGACTTGATTCCATCGCGCCTCGTGTCAGTCCTGTTCAGCCTTGGCACGACTGTTTTTGTTTACTTGACCGCCAGGAAGGTGGCGGGTGAAAACGCGGGGGTCATGGCGGCGTTCGTTTTCGCGTTCCTGCCCCACTCGATTGCGCACGCAAAAATCGCGGGGCTGGAGACGCCGAGCATGTTCTTCCAGGCGGGCGCTGTTTACTTTTTCCTAAACGAGTTGGGGAAAAAAACCAGGAACTTCACTAACTCGGCGTTGATGGCGTCGCTTGCAGTGAGCACGAGGTTCAACAACGGCGCCGTGCTCATTGCGTTAGTGCTGGCTTACGCGTGGGTCTTGCTAAAGGAAAAAAGGCACTGGAGCGAGGCAAGGGCCTTGTGGCCTTACCTTGTCTTGCCGCCGCTGGTCATGTTCCTTGTTTGGCCGTGGCTATGGGTCAACCCAGTGGAAAGCTTTCTTTGGTCATTGAAGCACTGGGCAGCGCAACAGCAAGAATACTTCATGGGAGAGCTTGGAGTCGTGCCAGCGCATTACTTCATAACGTACTTGGTTGCAACAACGCCGTTGCTTGCAGTGCTACTCGCAGTGCTGGGAGTGCACGTGTTGGGCAAGAAAGACGGCAAGGCCCTGGCTACAATAACTGCGTGGATCGCGGTTGTCGTGGTTCTGCAGAGCTTTTTCGGGTTGTTTTTCTTCGCGCAAAACGGACTGAGGTACATTATTGGCTCCCTACCAGCGCTTGCGGTCCTTGCGGGCGTGGGCGGGGCGTCGTTCCTTGACTTACTAGGCAGGCAGTGGAAAAAGCCAGCCCTCGCGTTGGCTGCGTTTTACTTAATTTCTTCTTCCGTGAACGTTCACCCGTACTACTTGGATTACTACAACGAGTTAGTGGGCGGGCCGGGAGGCGTTTACGCCTCGAAGTCTTTGAACATTAACTGGTGGAGCGAGGGAAACGGTGAAGCGATGCGTTGGTTGAACGAGAACGCGCCAGAAAACGCCAAGGTTGACTTGTTCCTTGCGCCGTGCTTCAGGCCCGCGGGCCCGATTAGGAATGACTTGGACTGGCGCCTCGAGAGGCCCGGCGGGGAAGCGTGGGCGCAGGGAACGCAACCCGGCTATCCATTGGTTTTGGAAGAAGACCTGCCGAGAAAGGATGCCGACTTTGTGTTGGTCACCACGTACTACAACTGGTACTCCAGGGACTTGGCCGCGGGGCTCGAAGGCGAGTTCGACGAGGCCTTCAAAGTTGAGGTCCAAGGGGCGAGGCTTGCGACTGTTTACTCAAGGAAGGGCGCGTGAGGCAAAATGGCAAGTAAAAAGCTTTCAGGGCTTTCAATGGCCTTGCTGGCGTTCAACGAGGAAGAAAGCCTTCCAATTGCCGTGAAGGCATCCCTTGAAGCCGGCAGGAAGTTCGCGGAAAAAAGCGACTTGTCAATAGTCGTGTACGAGGGAAGCACTGACAACACCTTGAATGTTG
>DATDTB010000027.1:0-21474 GCA_035291025.1 archaeon | reverse complement strand
CATTTCCAACCACTGCCTTCATCTTGCTTTCATCGTCTTCCGAGTCAAAGACCAGTTTCAGGAAATCCCCGGGCGGCACGTCCGCGAAGGGCTGGATCACGTAATTTGGGCCCTGCGTTTCCAGCCTCCACTTTCTTTCCTTTTTGGGCCCGTCCTGCACGTAAAGCTTCCATGCCCCGGGCTTCCCGTTCGGGCACAGGTCCCCGTTTTCAAGCCTTTTCACCGCCTTCGCGCTGTCAACGTATGAAAAGGAGCCCTCGTCGTACTCCCCGCCTATTTTTTCGAAGAAATTGTGAATGCGGGCGTCAGTTACCCTTAAGAGCACGCCCTCGATGTGCATCCTGTAGTCGCCGTGGTGGTGGATTGTGGGAGAGCCGACCTTGTTGTCCCACACCGTTTCCGACTCCAGGAAGTCAGTCACTTGCTTGCCGCAGTCCCATACTTCGTAGTCGGCGTGCCAGTGCACGGGTCCCCCGGTTTCCGACACGAGGTTCAAGTAAACCGTTGTCCCAGCCAAGTAAAGAGTTGACAACGCAACTGGGACCGCAATTGCTAAAAACAAGGCCTTCTTGTGGTGCTCCGCTGCGTCCCTGAAAATGAGCGCGGCGATAATTGCAAGGCCGGAAATGACTGATGTGTAAACCAGCACCTGCGCCGGGTCGACTGGGAAGAGTGTTTCAGTTGAAACCCCAACGTCTTCAGCGCCGTGCCCCAGCGCGGTCGAGGCAAGGAACGCAAGCGACGCGGCGAAGAAAAGCGGCTTGCTCAAGCGGGGCGTTAAGCGAGGCATTTGCTTATTATGTAATTAACGCTTTTAATACTTTCCGCATGGAAAGCGGCAGTGGCTGCCTTAAAGTTTTCACGCGCGGGTAATGCTTGAAAGTTTTGGTTTTATGGCGTAGAAGATTCATGCGTTCCTCAGCCCGCATTCCGTGAATGACTTGGAGTGCCTTTCAGCAACTGAAAGAATTTCCCTTTCCCCCAGCACCGGCAGTTCCAGGACGCGTGGGTCCAGCACAGCCTTTGACGAAACAAACAATTGCAGGAACCATTTCCTGGCGGGCTGGATTTGCAGCGCTATCCCGTCCAAGTCCTCCAAGCCCAGCCCCGGCGCCACCGTGGTCCGGAACTCGTAGTCAACGCCGCTTTCCTTTACCAAGGCGATGCTCCGCGCAATGTTTTCCGCTGGAAGGCTTGAATTTGTCACTTGCGCGTACTTGCTTTTCGGCGCTTTCACGTCCATGGCAACGTAGTCAACGAGCTTTTTCTCCAGGATTTCGCGCAACGCGTCCGGATTCGAGCCGTTCGTGTCCAGTTTTACTGAAAACCCATGACCCTTCAGTTTTTTGAGGAACCCGGGCAGGTCGCGCCAGACAGTGGGCTCGCCGCCCGTTACAACGACTGAGTCAATGTATTTTTTCCGCGCCAATAACTCCGACATTATCGTGCTTTCCTCGATGGCGGGCGCCGTGCCGAACACTAGCGAGGGATTGTGGCAGTAACCGCACCGCATGTTGCAGCCAGTAGTGAACACCGTGCTTGCAACCCTTCCCGGGTAGTCAACTAGGGTTGTTTTCTGGAACCCGCCGAAGCGCATGGAACGCACTCCACATTTTCCATTTTGTACGCCTTGCGCTGCGCGAATTCGGAGCGCTTGCCGCTGTTCCATTGTTCAACCGGCCTTAAGTAGCCCACCACCCTGCTGTACACTTCGCACTTGGTTCTCTCCATCCACAACACCCCCTTTTGAACTGCTTAATTCAATGAAGCCCTTTTCATGGTCGCATTTCGGGCAGTACTCGTGCTCCCCCGACAGGTAGCCGTGCTTTGGGCAGACGCTGAAAGTTGGAGTGAGCGTGAAGTACGGCAGCTTGAAGCTTTCCGCGACCCTTCTGACAAGGTCGCGCGCGGTCCTCCAGTCGCTTATTTTCTCGCCAACAAAGCCGTGCAACACAGTGCCGCCAGTGTACTTGGCTTGCAACTCGTCTTGGTGCTCCAGTGCCTCGAATATGTCGCACGTGTAACCCACGGGGAGGTGCGACGAATTCGTGTAGTAAGGCGCGGCCTTTTGCCGTTCAACAGCTTCCTGGTTTGCCACTATTATGCCCGGGTGCTTTGACTTGTCCAGTTGCGCGAACCTGTAAGTCGTGCCCTCGCCGGGAGTCGCTTCCAGGTTGTAAATGTTGCCAGTTTCTTCCTGGAACTCGCCCAGCCTCCCACGCATGTGCTCCAAGACCTTCACTGCAAACTTTTTCCCGTCGCCTTCGGCTATGCTCTTGCCCAAAAAGTTCACCAGCGACTCGTTCAACCCCAATAATCCAATGGTTGAAAAGTGGTTCTTCCAATAGTCCCCAAAGCGTTCCTTCACTCCCCTCAAGTAATAACGCGAGTAAGGATACAGCCCTTTTTCCGTGAAGGTTTCCAAGACCTTTCTCTTGGTTTCAAGGCTGTCACGCGCCAGCAGCATCAAGTGGTCGAGTTGCTGGAAGTACTCCCCCTCGCTCTTTGACAGGTAGCCAATGCGCGGCATGTTAATTGTCACTACCCCAATGCTTCCAGTGAGCGGGTTGGCTCCAAAAAGCCCCCCGCCCCGTTTCCTTAGCTCGCGGTTGTCCAATCGGAGCCGGCAGCACATGCTCCGCGCGTCTTCCGGGCTCATGTCGCTGTTTATGAAGTTCGAAAAGTATGGGACGCCGTACTTTGCGGTCATTTCAAATATTTTCCTCGTGTTGGCGTTTTCCCAGTCAAAGTCTTTGGTGATGTTGTATGTTGGGATTGGGAAAGTGAACACGCGTCCCTGGGCGTCCCCTTCAGTCATTACTTCGGCGAAGGCGGAATTGAACACGTCCATTTCTTCCTGGAAGTCCCCGAAGACTTCTTTCCTTGGAACGCCGCCGATTATGACCGGCTCTTCTTTCATGAACCCTGGGACGTTCAAGTCCATCGTCACGTTAGTGAACGGGGTCTGGAAGCCCACCCGCGTCGGCACGTTGATGTTGAACACGAATTCCTGCATGGCTTGCTTTACTTTTTCATAGTCCAATCCGTCAAAGCGAATGAACGGCGCCAGCAAGGTGTCAAAGTTGCTGAAGGCCTGCGCCCCCGCCGCCTCTCCCTGGAGCGTGTAAAAAAAGTTCACTACCTGGCCCAGCGCGGTCCGGAAGTGCTTTGGCGGATTGCTTGCAACCTTTCCGGGGACGTGCCCGAAGCCCGTAAGCAATAAATCCTTCAAGTCCCAGCCAACGCAGTACGCCCCAAGGGTTCCAAGGTCGTGCAAGTGAAAATCGCCGTCGCGGTGCGCCTCGGCCACTTCCTGTGAGTAAATCTTGTTGAGCCAGTAATTTGATATCACGACAGTTGAAATGTGGCAGTTCAGTCCCTGAAGCGAGTAACTCATGTTCGCGTTTTCCTTCACCCTCCAGTCCATTTCGTTCAAGTAATCGTCAACCAATTCCTGCGACCTCAAAAGCGACCGGATGTCTCGGATGTCCGCGTGCTGCTTCCTGTAAAGAATGTAGCCCTTCGCGATTTTCGTCTTCCCCTTTTCAATCAGAATCCTTTCAACCAAGTCCTGGACGTCTTCAACCGAGGGAATGGAGTGCTCGTTGAATTTTTCCTCAAGGCGCGCCTGGACTTCCCTGCCCAGCTCCCCCGCTTCACTCCTGCTTATCCCGCCCGAAGCCATTCCGGCCTTGTAAATCGCAGTGGTAATCCTTTCAGGGTCGTGAGTGACTATTCTCCCGTCCCTTTTCCTTATCCTTTCCACCATTTTTGACCCCCGCCTTTAAGCGCACTCGTTAACTGCAGCCCTGCAAAAAAATTGAAGACAGAACCCCTCGCTTCAATTGACGAGACACTACAATTGCAGTAGGTTGCTTTAAGCTTGAAGGGTCAGAAAACGCTATGGCTATGCTTTTGGAAACCTGCCCGTTTCATCGGTTTGCTAACAGATTTCCAGTAAAAAGGTAAAGACTCAAAGCAAGGCTTGCAAGGAAAGCCTTTCTCGGGGTGTTTTTCCAATTGCGCCCGCGAAAACTAAGACGCAAACTATGTTTTTCACTGAATGACTAAAGCACCAGTTCAGGGTTTTTTGCGCTCAAAACTTATTCCAGGAAAAAGGCGCAGTGACGGCGCGTCACTTCAAGCCTGCAGCCGGCAATTTTTGGGCGTTTCGAATGTGCTGGATGCAATTATTCATAAAAAACTTTTGGAAAACCAAGTAAAAGTATTTAAACACATTAGAATATTCTAATTCGTTGATTTGTTATGGGCGGGAGCAAGGAATTGTACGGCTTGCACGCTGAAATGTGCAAGGTTTTCTCCAGTCCAGCCAGGCTGGAAATCCTGGGGGTTTTGCGGGGCCGGGAATTGACTGTCGGCGAGCTGGTGAAACTCACTGGATTGAGCCAGGCAAACGTTTCACAGCACTTGTCCTTGATGAAAGCGAAAGGCGTTGTCGTGGCAAAACGCGCTGGGAAGCACGTTTGCTACAGGCTAGCCAACAGGAAACTCATAAAAGCCTTTGACTTGATACGCGAAGTGCTCGCTGAACGGTTAAAGGCCGGCCATGAGGCAATGAAGTAGCAGTGGAAAAGGAATGGGTGGTGGCAATGCAGAACTTTGAAAGAGCACGGATTGGTTTGATGGTGTTTTTAATTTTATTCAGTGCGGGGCTTGCATTCGCACACATAACGCCGCAAGAAGCACAGCAAGCAAAGGCATTGATTGACTCTAAAACGCCCTGCTCTGAGTTGTCTGGCGAGCAACTAGAACTGTTGGGAGAGTATTACATGGAACAAGCGCATCCTGGCGAGGCGCATGAGGCAATGCATTCGATGATGGGCTTGCAGGAAGGCTCTGTCGAGGAAGAACAGTTCCACGTCAACATGGCAAGGAATTCGTACTGCGGCAACGGCACCAGCTCTTCAATGATGGAGCCGGGAAGCTATGGCAACACGGGCATGATGGGCAACACGGGTATGATGAATTCTATGATGGGGGGCCAAAACCCACTGCTTGGCGCTTCACTGCCCGGCGTTTCGGGCTTTTACAATGCCTGGCTCGGGGTCTCTGGATCCAATGCCTTGTCGCTCGCGTTCAGCCTTGGCTTGACGGCTTTGGTTTGGCTGGGCGTCGCCGCCTTGTGGAGGCACTTGAAGCGCGGCGGGAAATCCAAGTAAGGCGGCTTTTTTGACGGGGGAGCGTGATTGAAGGGGTGCTTGGAAAACTCAAACAGTTGGCGGGCTTTCCGTTCAACGCAACAGTCATCGCGTTCTTTGCCTTGCTTTTCTGGGCCTTTCAGTACTTGAGGCTGGGGCAGGACTCGACTTTGTCGTTCCTCGCCTACCTCGCCATAGCCGCCTTGGCCGCAGTGAACCTGGGCTTGGTTCACTTCAACCTTGCCAGGAAGACGTGCGAATTGAAGGATGTTGCAGCAGGCTCCGGCGGGCTGGCGGGTGGAGTGGTAACGCAACTGCCTTTTTGCTGCGCCCCGCTGACCTTGGAAATGCTTGGCTTGGCGGCTGCTGCGGGGTTTTTCGCGCAGTACGGCGGGATTGTATTGGCTGTGAGCATTGCATTGCTGTTGTTTTCCGGAAAGGAATTGCTGGAAAAATGAAATTGTGGAATGGTTTTTATGGGTGGAAAAAACAAGGCAGGCAACAATGACACGTCACTGGCTGCAGCGGTTTTAGTATTGTTGTTGCTCGCAATTTGGGGAGGCGGCTTTGGTTACATGGGAGGAGCGATGTTTTTCGGGCCCGTTTTCATGGTACTAGTGTTAGTCTTGGCAGTGTGGCTCGTAGTGACTTTAACCAAACAGGAGTGAGACCGTGGACGTAAGTGATTTTGCATTCGTTATTGAAACAAAGAAGGGCTTTGACGAAGCCGTCGTGTCAGTCTTGAGGGCTGTTGAGGAAAAAGGCTGGTCGCTGTTCCAAGTCTACGACGTCAGGGAACGCTTAGCTGCCAAGGGCTTCAAGCAAGAACCCTTGAAGATAATCGAGATTTGCTCTGCGAAGCACGCGAGCCGGTTCTTGGACAAGGACCGCCTTGCAAGCCTTTGCATGCCTTGCAAGGTAAACGTCTTTGAAGAAAACGGGAAAGTAAAAATCGCCGGAATGAAGCCGTCAATGCTTTCAGAGTTTTTCCCAGAAATAACAAGGGAAGACGCGTTGCAGGCTGAAAGAGACGTAATGGAAATAATTGACAACGCGAAGTAAAGCGGGGTGGGGGAAAGTGAAACTTGGAATTGTACTGAACTCTAACGACCCGGAAACTACATGGAACGCTTTCCGTTTCGGCGTTGAAGCGCTGGAAAGAGGGCATTCTGTCAGGGTTTTTTTGCTTGGAAAAGGCGTTGAATGCGGCGAGCTAAGAAGCAGCAGATTCGACGTGCAAGGAATGATTGGCGCGTTCAAGGAAAAAAACGGGGCAATGCTGGCGTGCGGGACTTGCCTGCGCTTGCGGAACAGGGAGGAAAGCAAAGTGTGCCCCGTTTCAACCATGGACGGCTTGCTTGAAATGGTCGAGGAATCGGACAAGGTACTGGCGTTTGGGTGAAGTGTGTTTTGGGCGCGCCCCGCTGGCTGCCGGAGAATATGCCTTGGGGCTTTTGCCGGTGCCGGAAGGCGTGAAACTTTGGCTTGGCCGGAAGTCACCTTCTGTCAGCGCCGGTTTTTCGCTTTGCCTTTTGCATTAAGTAAGCTTTCTTGGCCCGCGCCCCCTTTTCACGTGTTTTTGGCAGTTTGTAAGTTGTTTCAATCCTGCCCTGGTCGTGCACGGTTGCAAAGCCGGTTCCGTAAATTCTTTTGCTGGAAGCGGGCCACTTCAAGGGGCTTCCATGAACAGGCGTCGCCCATTTTGTCGTGTAAAAGTCAGCTTTGGCGGCATCGGTTTTTGAGGCATTCTGTTCTGCAAGCGACTTCAGTGACCTTGTAAATCCTTCACCATACAATGGAATGTGGGGCTGCAGCAGCACTCGCCTCAATTGCATCGAGCCTTCGTGGTTTTCTATTGCATTTCTGAGCTCCCCTTCGCGGAACACGTCAACTTTCGAACCGGTTGCAGCTTCTGTTTTTCTCTTTACCATTGCAGCAATTGACGGGCTTGCATTATCACTCACCACTATGAATAAGTCAATGTCGCTTTTCGTTGCAGGGCTCGCTTCAAAGGCGTAATACGCCTTGTTCCGGCTAGTGACTGGTCTTGGAAAGGCGATTCTTATTTTTTTCCTAGCCTCTGAAGCGTTCCCTTTCCCAGTCGAGCCATATAATACAATGGCTTTCACTTCGCGCACTCCTGCCAGGTTGTCTTTTTTCAACGCCTCAACGGCCTTCTTGGCGGCGAGCAACCTTTTGAGCGACGCCGCGAGTTCTTCCACTTTCAGGTCGCGAAGGCCTTTAGGCAACCCCTTGCCTTTCAGTAACGCAAGGGCTTGTCCCCGCGCTTGCCCAAGTGTTGGAAAGCGTGGCCGGGTGTTAGGTTTCCCCAAGCGCCGCAGGGTTTCCCTCAAAACCCAGTTGTTGAACTTTTCGTTTTCCTTGAAAAGTTGCGTAGCCAGTTCAATTGACTGGGCCCGCATTGGCTTTCGTGACTTTCCATTCGCCGTCGCGTTTTTCACATTACCACTGGATTGTTTCATTCGCGGACACGAAGCATTTTTTCCATGCACTCCGCGTAGCCTTTGGCGTCGTCCAACGCGTTGTGCGTGTGCGGGGTTTGCGGTTTGAAGACGGAGAACAGCCTTTTCGTCCTAGTCTCCTGAATTGTCAAGCCGTACTTGCCGGCGAAAAAAGACTTCAAGTCCAGCACTCGAACATCGAGCTTGCCGCTTGCCAGTCTTTTCTCGAACGGGTTCCGGTCCAGGTACTTGTAAAAGTAATGGCTGACGTAGGGCCAGTCAAATGTTGCGGGAAACGCCACGAAAACAGGCTTGCGTCCCTTGCTGATTTTTTGTATCCATCCCTCGAACTCAAGCATCGCCTGTCTTGGATGCTTGCCGTTTTTTCCAAGCGCTTCAAGGGAAAGGCCGTTCACCTTCATCGCCTGCGAATCAAAGCACTTGGTTGCGGGCTTGAGTTCCACGTAAAACTCCTCGCGCGTGAAGGGCGCGCACGCGCCTATTGACAGCAGTGAATGCCTTCCAGGAACCAGGCCCGAAGCTTCAACGTCCACGACTATGTAAAAGGCTTTGGCCGCGTTTTCCCGCACCATAAAAGACACCCCATCCAAGAAACGGGCATTGGAGTTTAAGACGGCGAAAATCCTTAAAAAGTCACCCGCGTAGTTGTTGTAGTGCTGAAGCAAATTTTCAACGCCTTCTCGCAAGACGACGCCAGCCCGTTAAGCCGGGTTTCACAGTCAAGTTCCGGGATTTCCATCGACCCCTTCAGCGGGTGCCCTTTGGGCTGCGCTTATTGTTACAGGAACAACAGCAAAAGGGACGCGCTTAAAATGAGGCCAACGCGCCTTTTCTCAGATGAAGAACTGGTTGATGCGCTCGTGGAGCATCCTTTTTTCGCGCCCCATAATACCGTTGTGAGCATTTGCACTTCTTCAAGCGACCCTTTCTTGGCCCAGACGCGTGACAGCACGTTTAACATTATGCAATTGCTTCTGGACAAGGGCTATCGCAACCCTTTCTGGATAGTCACAAAAGTGGGCGTTCCGGCAGGCTGCGCCGAAAGGCTCAAACCCATTGCGGCAAAGAGCAGGGGTGTCGTGATTTCCGTTTGCTATTCAGGAATGCCGGCAAGCATTGAGCCTTACAGGGCGAACAGGCTTGGCAACCTGGAAGAAGCCAGGGAAGCGGGCGCCAAGCTTTCCCTGCATTTCCGCCCAATTGTCCCCGGCTGGAATGACGGCCGTGAAAACATAAAAAGAGTATTGGAAAAAAGCGCCGGCTTTGACTGCGTTTGCGTTGGCGGCTTGAGGCTATTGCGGGGGGTTAAGGAGTCAATTACGAAAGTGCGCAAGCTTTCCCTGCAGTTGCGGCCTAAAAGCGAAATAGCAAAAGAACTCCCGCCCCAAACCCTGGAAAGCGTGCTTGCCGCGGCAAGAGAACTGCGTCTTTCAATACCACTATTCCTGCACGCCTCATGTGCCATTTCCTACTTGCTGCAAAGCCCAGACTACAACGCGACGTTTTTAAGGGACTTGAAGAGCTGTAATGCATCTGATTGTCCAAGCCAGCAGCGCCTGATGTGCAGGTCTTTGGAGGGAAAAATAATGGGCGACAGGACGCGATTGCTGCGGGAACTGAAACTTGACGGCCAGCTGGCAGTAACGCAAAAAGGGTTTGTCTTTTCCAAAAAACAACCCGTCGCCGGCGAATGCGCGTGCGTTCAAAGGTGCGCCTTCGAAAGCGGGGCATTGAGCGATGCAGGAACGGGCGGAATGTCTTAGAAAAAGCCCCCAGCCGGCAACGTCAAGGGATTCCACGAAGGCCCCCGAGTCGCCGAAGTCGTACAAGTACGAAAACTTCTAGCTTTCCTTGTTCACGAGCCCCGCCCGTCCGCCGCGGAGTTGGCTTTACTTAAGCCCCCACTCGAAAACCCGTTCCGGGACGCCGTAAACGCCTTCAATGCGCAATGCGACTTTTCCAGCGCCTTCCTTGACGGCTTCAAAGTACAGCTTGCCGGAACGGTGGTGGCCGGTTTGGGCGTCGCCTTCCCACTTCAATGCCTTGTAGTCGTTGCCCTTGTCGTCCTCTAGGAAGGCGACTTGGGCGACTTCAAAGTCCAGGGAGCCTTGGTGCGTGTTGAACGACACTTCAAAGACGGATTCCATGCCAGGCGCCAAAGCCAAGGGCGTCACTTCAACGTCCAAGCCGCCCCCGCTGTTGCTTGCCGCCTTAAAGTCGCTGGCTTGAGCGCTTGACGGCTTGCTTTCCGCCAGGCTTTGCTGGCTCAATGCAGTAAAGGCAAACGCCGCCACAACTCCAACAACGCCCAAGACCACGACCGCTTTCTTTCCCTCTTCCAAGTCCTTCAAGAAAAGCCATGCAAAAACTCCTTTTTCGTCGTACAACTTGTGCGTTTTGACCATGCCCAGCATGAAAGTTATTCCAACTGCGTTCGAGGCAACACCCAAGACAAGGAACGGCTGCTGGTACGCAGTGATGAACGCGCTCAAGCCGGCAATGCCGAGCAGTGGCACGACGTCGGCCAAGTGGTGCGCGCAGCACGCAACCATTGACCCTGAGGAAACGCCGCCGCACGCCGCAGTCATTCCAACCCCTTCCCGTGCAGCAGCCCTAATGCGTGAAAACAAGCCCACCTGGACCCCGAAGCCGGCAACGAGTGGCAGCATCAAGTACCACTGGGAGGCAAACTGGCTCCAGGCATAAGAAATTCCCTGCAGCCACGAAACGACGGCAAAGTAAAAGCCCAGCAAGAACGCGCTTGCCAGCAAGCCGTGGAAGTATTCCTTTCCCGTAACCAAAAACCCCAGTTTTCAAATCTTTAAAAACACGTTTCAGTTTTTAACTTCGAGCTTTCTCTTTAAGTCTTCCCTTGAAGGAACTCCCCAGAATTCTAGTTTTCCATTTATTACAATGCCTGGCGCGGTCATTATAGGGTGCTTTTGCAGGAGTTCCGGGTTTTTCGTCACGTCCACGACTTCGTACCTTACTTTCAGTTCGTCGAGCATTTTTTCAACGACGGCGCACCCAGTGCAGCCAGGCGTTGTCAGCACTAATACTTTAGGCATTTCAAGCACCCGCGGACCAGGCAAAGTAAGCCAGCACGGCGAACAATGCCAAGTTTAACGCAAGCGCTGCCTTGTTCTTGTTGCTGGTCCAGTGCATTCCAAGCACTGTAGGCTCGACTTTTGAAGCCAGGAAACTGGCGTGAATGAAGGCGTCCCAGGCAAAGACGCCCGCTAAAAACTTTGCAGCCTCGACTTCCACGCTCATTGGCTCCGCCTGGCCTTAACGAATTGCCCGGGGTTTTTCTCGAAAGCCCACTCGCACGTTGGCGAGCAAAAATAATAAGCCCTGCCCTCAAACTCCTTTTTCGCCGCCTTCTTTTCATCCACTTCCATGCCGCAAACCAGGTCCTTGGCCATTTTTCCCAACCCCCTTTCAACCATTTCAAAAAACGCACTTGCTCTCTTCGCCTTAATTTTGACCCCCAAGCAACTGCATTGGAGTCAATCCAACGTCGAACAATAACAGCCCCCACAACAACACCATCACGGCAATTTTTGCCACTTGCAGCCTTTCGCTTGGGAACCTGCGCCAGTACCATGCAACCGGAGCCAGAGTCAACGCCAGGTTAAGGAAGGAAGCGTATTCAGCGAATGGAATTCTTAACTCGACCACGGGCGCGTCTTCTTCGCCGAGCATTTTCCCGCCAATGGCCATGAAGAACGCGTTCAAGCCCTCGTGGAACACGCCGCCCTCATACCAGTAATGGCCAAAAATTCCATTGAGCAAAATGAACGAGCCTAGGACAACCAAGGCCCAGCCAGTGAATTTTTTAACGCCTTCAACACGCGTTGTCAGCCAGTCGACCGCGTTCACGCCGATTATTCCCAGGACCGTGAGGAACAGCAATGGCATTACCCTCCCCAGCCCGTTGACTGCCATCAAGGCAGCGCCCTGCACCCAGTCGCCTGTTGTTGCGGCAAAAGACAATATGACGTAAGTAACCGGGTTGGGGCAGCCCACTCCCGCGTTCCCTAAAAACAACCCGAGCAGGAACGCCTTGGAGTAATCGCCTTTCGTTCCCTGCAAGAACTCTGGTGTGCCCATGTACGAGGGCAGTTCCAGTTTCAAGAGCTTTAATTCAGTCAAGCCGAACGCGAGCGCTGCAAGGCCTGCGACCGCGTACATTGCCATAGTCGCCTTGTCCAAGCCCAAGTACTTTCCCGCCAAAGCAGTCACTGCACCGTAAGCCGACAACGTGATAATCAAGCCAACCCCGAAGAGTGCAGCCATCACCAAGCCTTTCCGGGCGTTTCGTGCAATCATCGCCATTGGCACAATTATGAAAACCAAGGGCAGAGTGCAAGGGAGGACAATGTTTGAAACGCCTCCGGCGAAGGACAGCATCCACGTCAGGGTTGTTTCGGGTGTCGTGGCAAGGTAGGCAAAGCCAAACAATACCACAACGAACAACGCGAAGGCCAAGGCGACAAGGTAAGCCTTTAATTTCTTCTCGCTTCCTTCACTGCTGGCATTTCCAAGGCGCTCCCGTGCTTGTTTTAATTTCGTCAAAGCCTCACTTCTTTTTTCATTGATTTTTTCCCCCGTTCAAGGCCAGTTTTTTCAGCAACGAGTAAAAAGCGTAAAAAAGCGACGCCCACAAGACCACGCTCAAGAAAGCCGCAAAGGTCTCGCCTTCGCTTAAGTAGCCGAAAGGCATTAACTCTCCAAGCTGGTGGCCAAGCGAGTTTTCCTCGCCAGTTGTTTCCCCTGCGTGGCCGTGAACCATTGCCAGCGACGCAGCCAGCAAGACCACGGCAAGCAAAAAGCCAATTATTACTTTTCCCGGCATTTTTCACACCAACCGTGACTATCTTTTTTGCACTTTGTATTACCCCAATGGTTGCTGTTTTAAGCGGCTTTTCCCTTCTTCGCTAAAGCGATTTTAACGCTGACCAGGGTCCGGTTAAAGGCCCGGGCTAGGTCCCCCAATTCGTCTTCTCGGTCCTTGAAA
This sequence comes from archaeon, assembly GCA_035291025.1. GTDB lineage: Archaea > Iainarchaeota > Iainarchaeia > JAFGOX01 > DATDTB01 > DATDTB01. Next base: position 8,812 of record DATDTB010000027.1, on the reverse strand, counting down.
GGGATTTCCCTGCCCAAGTCTCCAAGGCTCAACCTGTTCAAAGCCTTGGTTATCTCCTCCACGGGCCCGACCACCAAGCGCACCAACAGGAAGCTGACCAAGACGAGTGAGAGCATTGAAGCGGCCAGCACGGCCTCTAAGTCTTTCATTATCTGGCCGTGGGTTTCCGGCAAGTACCCAGTTTCATGGTAAAACTCGTGTTCTTTTTCCAGCTCCAACAACAAGTAAGACTGGAAAACAATTGATGCAAGAATAGGGAACAGCACCAACCCCATGATCTTGTAGCCCAGCTTCATTGCCGCACACCCAACGCAAAAAGCAAGTTGTCATTTTAAAGACCTTCGGTGTTAGTTTCCAGAACTTTGGCGTTTCAATTCCAGACCCTTGTTTTTTCCCTTGCCAGCTTTTTTCACTCCTTGCAGCAGTCAATTATTTTGGCTATCGCTGCGGAAAGCCCTGGCAGGAACGCCTTTTCCCCCGCTTTACCCGCCGCCTTCGGCGCGGTTCCCTGCAGCGCCTTTCCTTCAAGGTCAGGCACTCCCGTGATGTTCAGGTTCAGCGCAAAGAACAGGGAGTGGAGGGCGAAGGCCGCCTGAAAGTACTGCTTTGCATCTTCCTCGCTTTTCTTTGCGAGCTCTTTCGTGCCGACTTCCATTAACCTCATTGAAGCCGCCAATAGGTGCTTGGAAATGCACCACTCCTCGCCTTTAGGGTTCGTTACTATTTTTCCCAGAAGTTTCTTGCGGAGCCCGCGGATTGAGTCCAGCATCTTCAAGTACTTGTCGTCCTGGGTTTTTGCGTGCGAGAAGTAAAAATGCTCCTCCAAGCTGATCAAGTTCATCAAGGCGACGCTCAAGTCCTCGTCCCTGGAAAGGTCCACGCTTCCCTTGCGTGACTTTTCCACTTCGCCCAGCCACTTCTTTAGCTCTGCTTCGTCCGCCATGGCGCATCTCACCTGAAAGCAAGGAATAACGCAGCGCTCGCCAGGGCCAGCAGCGCGAGCGTGAAAACCACTCCCTGGAACGGCACTATGACTTTCCCGTGCAGGCTTTTCACGCGCAAGTGCAGCCAGTACGCCGCGAGGCTCGTGACGCCGCCAAGGAGCGCGCCCAGCAACAGCTTGTCGAACCAGTAAACCCTGTTGAGCAGGCTGCCCGGCTCGCCCAGCAGCATTACCGGGACGTATATTTCGCCAGTGTTAAGGGACGAAAGAGGGATGACGGTCAAGGCGAAGGACGCGAACACTAGCGCCTTTCCCTGGTGCGCGAAGTACTCCTTTTTCAGCCACTTGCCCGCCCACAAACCCGTCGAGACCCCGAAGGCGCCAATCATCAACCCAATTATGCTGGAGTCAACGCCGAAGTACTTGGCTGAAACCGCTGCCACTCCTATGGCGCCAGTGCACAATGGGCAGTGCGCTTCCGCAACCGCCGGCGCAAGCAGGGACGCGGCGAGGGCCAGGAAGGCGAAAAGTGCAGTGTTCATTTTCCAGTCCCCCCGCTTAAACCGTGGTGAACACTCCCACCACTTTTCCGTCTTTTACGGCCTGGATTTCAAAGGGCTCCTTCTTTGCTCCCGGCATTCCCGGCGAACCTGAAGGCATTCCACCCAAAGCTATGCCGTCAATGTCCGGCTTTTCCGCTAGAAGCTTTTTTATTGCCTCAACGGGCACGTGGCCTTCCACGAAGTAGCCCGCTACTTTCGAAGTGTGGCAGCTCCTAACGTTTGCCGGAACGTTTAGCGAGTCCTTCAAGCCGTCAACTGAAGCGCTGCTGATCGACTTTACGTTCAACCCACTGCTCCTAAGGTAGCCTTGGTAGTTGGCGCAGCACCCGCAGGTCTGCGAGTAATACACTTCAATTGTTTCCCCGAGCTTTGCCGTGTCCGCGTTCTTGGGCGATGCAATGAAAGCGAACGCCAGCGCCGCTACAACCGCCAGTCCAAGTAAGTAATACCACTTCACTTCTAGCACCCCCCGACCATTGACGGAAGCTGGCCCGCGCTGCCTGCACCGGCGCTTCCCTGCATCCTCGCAGGCAGGGTGCCGTGGTGTTCGTACATCATTTTCTCGTTCTCCGTCCACCCGGCCATGTCAATGGCCCCGCCGGGAGAGCCTGCGGCGGCAGTTGCCAACGTCTTAGTTGCAATTTCCTGCTTCAACGAGTTCAGTTCCAGGAACTGGTAAACTGACAAAAGGAATGTCAACGCAACCCATGCCAGCAACAAGTACGCCTTCCAGTCGCTTCCCGAGTCGCCTTGCCTTGAGTGCCCGTGTTCCAGTTCTTCCAATTCCTTTTCACCCCTGTCCTTGACTTTTTCCTTGCAGCAATCCATTCCTAACAACCTCCCACCATGCCGCTGCCTTGAACGGCTCCCTTTTCTATTCCCCTGTACTTGTTTGACGCCAGGTTAATGTAACTCAGTTCAATGCCCTTTTCCTTCAGCACCCCCGCCTTCACTGAAAGCGCTTGCGGGAAAAACAAGGTTTTCCACTTCCCGAGCTCTTCAAGGACTTCGTCGTCAGAGAACTCGGTTGCGTGGTTTTTGATTAAGTACTTTGCAACGCCGCGCATGGCGTAGCTGTGAGAGCACCCGCAGGCCGCCTTGCCGTCGCCCGTGATGATTGACGGGGCGCCGCAGCAGTACTCGCAGCCTATCTTGCCCGCGATGGAAACGTACCTTTCCAAGTCCTTGCCGGAAAGCGTTATTGAGTCGTCGAGTCCGCCGAGGCGCGCAATTGTTGAATTCGCCTTTTCAGCGTTGCTGGATGAAACGTCGTCAAAGCTTACGCCGACTTCCGCGCCGTAAATTCGAGGCGTTCCCTTCGGGGAAACGTCAATGCCTTGAACCACGGCGGACTGGGCGGGGAGAGGGGACGTTGGCATAGTGGAAAGCGCCGTTGCATTGCCCGCCCCAGGGCTTACAGCCAAAAACTCCGGCGAACGCAGCTCGCCCAGCTGCCAGGCGTTGAACGCCAAGGCAACCATGGAAAGAACCAGGAACGCCGATGTTGCGCCTTCAAGGGTGTTCTTGTCAATCCTCAACACTGAAACTGGCGTTTTCCCGCTGCTTGCAGTGTTGTTCGTTTCCTGTTCCCGCACTTCCACCACCCCTTCTTTTTTCGCCTTTAAAACTGCCCCAAGCGCTTCTTTGGGTTCTTGGCGGTTCTTGGCTGAACTTTGGCTGAACCGGTTGAATCAAGTGAAGGCTGGGAGTGCAGGAAAGCCTGCTGAAACGACTAATATAAATAGCGGTGAAACTAGTTTCACGGCACGCTCGCGGGCTTGCACTTTCATGGGCTGGCCGGCTTTCAAGGTCTTTCCTGCAGCCTTTAACGCCTTTCAAGGCGCCCCATTGCCCTGCTTTTTTAGAATTCGCTTATTTTCCTAACTCTTGCAGTTTCTTGATTCTTTGCCTTAGTTCGGCTTCGAGGGCCTGCGTGGGGAGTCCCTGCATGCGGTGCGCGCCAATTCTCTCCTGCAAGTCCCTGGCCGCTGCCAGTTCGCTTGAAGCCCGTTCCATGACTGCGCGCGGCGGAAGGTTCACGCTTTGGTTCCGCGCGCTCGCTCTTTCCACGGCGTAGAGCCGCGAGGCGGCGCTGACCGCTTCCCGTGCGCTGCCCTTTTCTGGGGCAAGTTCTCCCCGCCTGGTCATGGCCGCCGTCATTGGCAGGCGTCGCCGCCTTCTCCCTTGAACCGCGTTCCAAGGACGGGCAGGCCTAGCCCGCCGCCTCCTGATTAGCTTTAGCTGCATTTTCCAGACGCCTTCAATAATTACTTGCAGGGATTTGCCTTAAGAAACCAGCACGCTCCAGCCTTTCCATTCGGTAAGCCGGCTGGCTTTCGCCGGCCGGGGGCTTTTTTTCCCCCTGCCTTTGCCAGCGGATTACTTGGCCGGGGCGGGGGCAGCCTTGGCCCTTTCACTGTACAATCCGGGCGTTGTCGTCCTCCTGTAAAGCTGGAGCGGGTCTACTTTTTCCGGGTCGAACCCATCGCCGCAGGCGGTTTCAAGTATCGCTGTCAGGACCAGGTAAGGGTTCATGTTTGCCGCCGGCCTCCGGTCCTCCAAGTACCCCTTGCCCGCGCGCGCGACCCCGGAGTTCACGCGGATGGACGCGCCCCTGTGTCCGACGCCCCAGAAGGACTTGTCAATGCTCGCCGTCTCATGCCTGCCCGTAAGCCGTTCGTGGTTTTCCGCGCCATAGACAGCGATGTGGTTTTCGTGGTTTTTCGGGGTCGTCAGCTTTTTGCTTGCCTCTTCAATGTGTTTTATCCCGCCCTCGGAGCGCATTTGCTTCGTGCTGAAGTTAGTGTGCGCGCCCGCGCCGTTCCAGTCGCCCTTGATGGGCTTGGGCTCGAAGCTCACTGCCACGTTGTGGTCTTCCGCAACTCGTTGCAGGAGCCACCTGGCCAAAATGAGGTCGTCCGCGACCCTCAACGGGGTTTCCTTGCCGGCCTGGAACTCCCACTGCCCGGGCATGACTTCCGAGTTAGTACCAGTTATCGCCAACCCAGCCGAGATGGCTGCCGCCGTGTGTTCTTCAACAACCTTCCTGCCCAGTATCTTTCCAGCACCGACGCTGCAGTAATAAACGCCTTGCGGAGTCTTGGGCTCTTTTCCGTCCAAGGTCCACGCCAAAGGGAAGCCGTCTGCCACTGACAACTGCGAATGCGGCAGGGTTGGGCCGTGGTAGAGGGTGTATTCTTGTTCCACGCCGAACCAGGGGTCGAATTTTTTCCCGTACTTTTCAACTGCGTTCCTTAAGTGGACGCGCGTGTTTGTCGGGTGCGGCTTTCCAGTGTGAATGTTCGTTACCTCGCATAGGACTAGGAGGTTTTTCCCGCCAGGCCTCAATGGGTCGAGTACTGCGTGCACTGGCACCAGGCCGCAGTCGCTGTCAGCCCCTTCGGCTTGCCCGGTGCTGGAGCCGTCAAAGCCCCACTTTGGGAGTCTCTCAATTGTTTCTGGTGGAATGTCAACCTGTTTGCCTGTTGGCTGGGGTACCTTGAGCTTTAACTCTTCCGCGTCAATAATCTTGGTCTTGGAGCGGATGTGCGCCGTTGGAATGTTGCCGTCGAGCCATATGTACTCTAATTGAATCCTCCCCATTTAATCCCCCCTCGCTTTCCAGCGGCTTGAAAGAACCAAGTTGGCCGCCCACACTAAAGGACTTTTAGGGTTTAAAAATTTCTCGGTTTCCAGCCGCGCCGCTTCTAGTGGGGGAGTTTTTCCGCGTTTTTTTTTTTTGTGAACAAGTTTTCCGCGCTTTTCCCTTGAGTCACTTCAGCACTACCAAGTTTGTCATTCCGCGCCTTTTTCGTTCAATCAAGTCCTTGAACTCCAGCTTGTCAAGGACTCGAGTTGCTTTTACCTTGCTGAAACCAGTTTCCTTGACCAAGTCGCTTTGGTACGCGCTCCCGCCCTTGCCCCTTACTGCGTCGTAAACCGCCTTCTCGTCAGGGCTCAACTCGTCGCCGTTCACTTCCCTGAACTCCTTTTTCGGGCGCGCGGCCGGCGGGGCGGCCCCCAAAGCCTGCGTTTTCGGGTTCACTGCGAGAAAGCCCCCAATGGCGAGGGTGAGGAATGAAAAGCCGAATGCGGCAGTGAACAGCCACGAGGCGTTGGAGTTGTGCGCGGGGCAGGTGCTCATGTCCAGGCCGTTCGCGTGAAACGCGCTGCAGAGGAACGCTGAAAGGCTGTCAAAGTCCTCCTTCAAGAGCACCAGCAATGCCAGCAATGCAAGAGACGAAACTACCAGCAGCAAGCCAGTTTTGCTGAACTTCAAACACACCACCCGTAGAAAGCTTTACAATACTTGAAAGGCTTTTCCGCCAAGGCAACCATGCGCAGTTGAGTTGAAAAAGGCGCGAGTTACCAGGCGGTTAGCCTTTAGTGGCAGCCCTTGAGCCAAAGCAAGCCCAGCGTTCACAGCCTCTTCAAGTCCGGCAGGTGCGCCTCGTAGTAAAACTTGAGTTCCTTGCTTATTTTTCCAAGTTCCCTTTCGACCATTTTCCTTATTTCAATGGAGGACACTTTGCCTTTTTTCCCCACGGCTTGGACCACTTTCCTGGAAACCGAGGCAGCGGTCCTCTCGCACTGGCCCTCGGAGTGGTGCGCGCTCTCGCACGCTCCGTAAATGGAGCCGTACAGTTTTCGCTCGTCGAAAGCCTCGATGTGCCCGTGCCTCTTTACGACCATTTTAGAGTTTCCCGCCTTCTTTCCTGCCTTGCTCATAGCACCGCCCACCACATGTAAGCCCCCAGCCCAATCAGGAACAACCCTATCCCTAAGCGCATCAGGCCGCGGTTTTCCTTCCTCCACCCCTCGAGCGCCTGCGAAGTCGTGCCAAAGTAAACCATTCCCACTATCACGAACAACGGCAAGATGAAGACCAGGTTGTACAACAACAGCAATGGAATGCCTTCCGAGTAGTTCCCCTGCGACAGCAGCCCGAGGACGGCGAGGTAAGGGGCGCCAGTGCACGGGAGTTCCACGAGCGTTGCAAACCCGCCCAGGAAGGCCGCGATGGCCAGGCTGAACTTTGGGTACTTGACTTCCCATTCCTCCAAGACTTTCACGTACTCCTTGAGCTTGTCCGAGGCGCCTGGAATGAGCTGCAGTGAAAACCCCTTGCCGTACCAGAAGTAGTCCTTTACTTCAAAGACTCCCGCGGCGATTGCAAGCGTTGCCGCGAACTTGTAGAACACCTTGGAAAAGCCGCCAAAGAAGGTCTTTGCAACCGCCAGCACCCCCAGCCCGGCCAGGAAGTACGTGACGTAGACCGCGGCAATGTAAATTCCCGCGGCCAAAAGCATCCTGTTCTTGTTCTTGAAGACCTTTGTCATGTACGCTATGAGGAAAATCAGGACGCCGAAAACGCACGGGTTAATGGAGTCAAGCGCGGCAGTCGCGATTATTATCGGAATAGTCAGCCCTTCAACCATTTCGCTTTCCCTTTCATCACTGCCAAAAAACCCAGACTTGGGTGGCTCTTACTTTTTCCACGCATTGTACAATGAGTACAGCGCGTAGAAAAGGGAAGCCCACAGCACAACGCTAAGCACGGCTGCGAACGAGTGGCCCTCGCTCAAGTGGTGGAAGGGCAGCATTTCATCCAACTGGTGCCCCAAGTCTACTGGTTCCGCTTCTTCGTGCGCCCCGTTGGCGTTCGCGAAAAACCCAGCAATGGCCAGCAGGAACGCCAGCGCAACCCCTGTTCTTGCCTTAGCCAATCAAAAAACCCCCTTTACAGCGACGCCCGCCAACGCGGCGGAAGACTCACGCGCACCCTTCCGGCATTGGAGTGTTGGTTGCAAGGTGCTTGTTGGGCGAGTAAAAATCGTCAACCGCCTTGCGTATTTCGCACACGGTCTTGCCTTCGGCAGTCATTGCCTTTGCCTTCTTGCCAATGTCCAGGCAAACGCTGCACGTTATTCCGTGCTTGTCAAAAGTCCCGTCGTCGCGCCAAAAGCAGTCGCGGTCGTGCCTGTGCCCCTCGAACTTGCACCCGCAATAGCAGGGCAGTTGCTCCAGGATGGCCTTTCCTTCAGGCGACTTGGCCCACTCGTAGACTTCGCGCGTCTCGCCAGTGACGTAGTCAGGGATAACGCCGGGCGCGCTTGTCTCGGAGGAGAGGAAAAAGTACGCGATTCCGCCAATGAACGCCAGCGCCACCACTGATGCAATGATTTTAGTAGAGTCCATCCCAAAAAACACCCCTTATTCAAACGCCGTCAGGCAATGAATTCAACCACGAAAAACGCCAATATTACCAAGAGGCTTCCAAGGACGCTGTACCACGCGGCCTTCTCGTCAGTTATTCCCGCAATCGCTTTTTTTTCGCGCATCAAGTAAGCGAACACGAAAAAGGCGATGCCGACAATGACCAGTTTCCCGAGCCAGTGGTGCGTGAACGCGGCCTTCAAGGCGTCCTTGAACGGCGCGAACAATTCCGCAATCACAATCATTGCCGCCAGCAGCCACGCAGCAATTGCTGCGCCAAGGTAAAAGTTGAACTTGGAAGTCATTGCGCTCCAGCCCCCATTTTGACCAGCCTGCCCATTACCGCTAGCAGCAACGCAAGCACGAGAGTCAAAGCCCACCACTTCCTGCTTTTTTCCTCGTCGCCCTTGAAGACTTGCCAAGCGGCAACCGTTGCAATGACAGGCAACAGCAGTCCCCAGTGCTCCTTTGTTTCCATTACCACCTTGTGCGCCCAAGGCCACGTGCCTGCCAAAATCAGGGTTTTTGTGGCGGGGTAGAAGTCAACGTACAGCCTCGCGGCGGGGACGAACACGAGCCACGAGGCAAGCGCTGCCAGCAACGACGCGTTCTTTAGCCACGACGGCTTTTTGCCCAAGTAAAGCAATATTATTAGCGGCAGAACCACGAGCAGCCCGCCTATTATTATGTGAAAGAACAGGGCGTTGTCGCGGGAAAGCCACGAAAACAGGACTTCAGTTACAGCCATTTTTTCACTCACTCTTTTTTTCCCTCACGCCTTTGTTTTTGCTTCTCTTGCCTTAAGGCGCTTTCTCGCTTTTAAGGTTTTCCTTTCCTCGAAGCGCTTCCAGGACTCCACAACTCCCTGCTCGGAGTCAAAACTTCCCAGCACCGCGTCCCTTATGTCCCTTGCGGTCATTTCCTGCTGCATTGCGGAAAGCCTCACGACTGAAGTGGTGGCCTTCTTGACCGCGTGCTCCAGTTTTTCGCCCTCCAGGCCCGCGTCCCTTCCGGCGCGCGTGACGGCTTGCCTAAGCTTTTCCTCGGAAAACGCTTCACGCGTGCCGTTCCTCTTGATTACCTCCACCAC
>DATDTB010000026.1:0-5116 GCA_035291025.1 archaeon | reverse complement strand
CAAGCACGATCCATTGCAAAGTGGCGGACTTGGAACTCCGGCGCACTTGCGCATTGTTGCAGGCGCCATCCACAAAGCCAACAAGGGAGTACTGTACATTGACGAACTCGCCACACTCACCCCGAAGTCGCAGCAGGAACTGCTTACCGCGATGCAGGAAAAGAAGTACTCCATTACTGGGCAAAGCGAGCAAAGCTCGGGGGCGCAAACGCAAACCGAGCCCGTCCCGTGCGACTTCGTTCTCGTTGCCTCCGGCAACTACGAGGCCTTGAAGAACATCCACCCCGCGCTGCGTTCCAGGATACGCGGCTACGGGTACGAGGTTTACATGAACGACGTAATTGACGACACAAAGGAAAACCGGAATAGCTTGGCGTACTTTGTCGCGCAGGAAGTAAGAAAGGACGGGAAAATACCCCACTTCGCCAGGGAAGGAGTAGAGGAAATAGTCCTGGAGGCGCAAAAACGCGCCGGCCGAAAGGGAAAGCTTACGTTGAAGTTGAGGGACTTGGGCGGGCTCATCAGGACTGCGGGGGACTTGGCCCTTGAAAAAGGCAAAAAGCACGTGACGGCACACGAAGTAGACCTTGCCCAGAAGTACGCGAGGAGCCTCGAGAGACAGATTGCCGACGAGGTTCTCGCCTACAAGAAGGACTACGACGTCATCAAGGTCCACGGAAAGCAAGTAGGCAGGGTTAACGGCTTGGCCGTCATGGGCAGCTCGGACGCCGGCGTCGTCTTGCCCGTGGAGGCTGAAGTAACGCCGGGCGGCAAGATAAACGAAATAATCGCGACCGGGGGGCTTGGGAAAATAGCGCAGGAAGCCATAAAGAACGTTTCAGCCATCGTGAAAAAAGTCTTCGGGAAAGACCTTTCAGGCAAGTACGACGTCTACGTCCAGTTCATTCAAACCCCCGGCGGCATTGAAGGAGACTCGGCTTCAATAACGGTCGCTACCGCGGTCATTTCCGCCTTCCTCGAAATACCCGTGCGCCAGGACGTGGCAATGACTGGCTCCCTGACAGTCCGCGGGGAAGTCCTGCCTGTTGGCGGGATTAACTACAAAATCCTGGCGGCGAGGGACGTGGGCTTGAAGGAAGTCATAATCCCAAGGAAAAACCTCGACGACATCGTTTTGCCGGAAAGCGCGCTGCATGGCATGAAAATAATACCGGTTTCGAACATCAGGGAAATATGCGAGGTAGCACTCGTTGAAGGCAAGAAAAAGCAAGAGGCGATCAGGTTGATGCGGAAGGAAATAAAGTAAATTCAAATTGGGAAAAAATCAGTCGACTCTTACAACGCCTTCAATGCGTGGGTTCAAGTAATTCAAGGGCAGATCGTAGGGCTTTCCGCGCCTGGGTTTTATTACGGCTTTCGCGTGCTTCTTGTCGTACTTTGCTAGTTCTCCAATAATCCTGCCCCTAGAGTCAAAAACCGGGGTTCCTGTTGGCTTTTCCTCCGGCGAAAGGGTGACGGTGAAAATCTTCGTGACCTGCGACGTGATTGCCAGCGCCACCAGCCCCAACAAAAGGGAGTAAGAAAAGCTGTTGAAGTCATCCAAGCCAAGCGCCACGTGCACGGCGACTGTGACAACGTGCCACAGGACGAGCACTGAGACGAGGGATTGAATGTAGCGGCGGAGGTTGTGCGCCAAGTTAAGGTAGTGCACGTCAACCAAGCGACCGAGCACGAAACTGATTCCTGACAGGGCGAGGAAGCTAACCGAGCTCAGGGTGGCCGTGCTTAACTGCCTATAGAATGGCTCTCCGAGTTCGTTGAAGTACGAGGCAGCAGCCGCTATGACGAAGAAGAGGAAGAACAGGATTGTCGCAAGGTAAAACGGGAAGCTAAGGCGTTGAAGTGAAATTGCGGCAAAGAAGCGCGAAAGGCCGTTGTAGGCCCAGTTGTCAAAGTTCGTGCCGCGTGCAATCAAGTAAAGGCCGAGGACTCCGAATACCGCGCGAAGGCTGGAGACGCCGAATGCAACGTAGGAAAACAACACGAGGCCGGGAATCAGGAAAACTACTTTGGCTATTTCCGGCTCCTTCAAGGCCTCCTTTATCACGAAGTAAGTCCTTTCCAATTCAACAGCTTGCTTTACTCGGACCAAGTGCTTCGAGATAATGGGGAGCTGTGACTGCAGCACGGGGATGAGCGTATCGTCATCGGCGCCGTCCGTAACGAGGTAAATCCCGTCAGCGGGAAAATTTTCAAGGACTTCGGAAAGCTGGGCGGCAATCTTTTGGTCCGCTGCAAAGCCCTTCTTTGAGTCCCCGGAAAGCGTCGCGACTTCCACTGCCTCGCACTTGTTTTCTATCTCGTCCCTGACCTTTACTGCAGCGAACATGGCGTTGGCGTCGGCCTCGCTCGGGTCCGACAAGGCGAGCTTTGCAGCGGCCTCCAAGTTCTCGGCACGCCCGACAATGGGGCCTTCCACTCCCGCCTTGACTCCAACGTCGTCGTCGCGGTCAACTGCCAGTACGAGGACTCTTTGCTTTGTTGCCATTCCATTCCACGCCCGTTCAATGCGAAAAGATAAAGGTGTATTCGTGTTTTAAATGCTTTTCGCGCATGGTTGTTTTGGATTGCAAATGGCTCACGACGTCGAGAAAAGCGCGCAGGCAGTTACAGTCATACTAGTTGTCTTGCTGTTGATTGCCGCCGCTGTTTACATGGGCTTTTACGGAATCCCCTCGGTTTTGGGCGTTTTCTCGGGGCTGCAGTTGTGGGAAGTTGGATTGCTGTTGTTCGCGGCCGCGTTTCTTTACTTGATGGTCAGCACTAGTTTCTGGATAATACTCAACGACTACGAGAGGATAGTGCTGTTCACTTTCGGGACTTACTCTGGAGTGAAGGGGCCGGGCTTTGTTTTCCTCATCCCTTTTATGCACACTTACGAAAAAGTGGACTTGCGCACTCAAACGATTGACTTGCCAAAGCAGGACGTCATAACAAGGGACAAGATTGAAGCGCAAGTCGACACGGTCTTGTACATGACCGTGAAAAAGCCCGAAAACGCCATCCTGAAAGTAGAGGACTACGAGGAAGCCGCGAAACTATTCATCATTTCCTCGCTGCGCGACGAAATCGGCAAGATGACCGTTGACGAAGTAATTTCAAACAGGGACTTGCTGAACGAAAAGCTCACAGAAGAAGTCGGGAAGGCGGCGAAGGACTGGGGAGTGGAGGTTGACGTTGAAATAAAAGACGTTGACTTGCCTGAACAGCTCATTAAGGCAATGCATTCCGCGCAGGCCGCAAAAAAGGAAAAAGAGGCAATGATAACGCGCGCGGAAGGCAAGAAAGAGGAAATCGACAAAATACGCGCCGCGACTCATGGAATGACCAATGAAAACATCGTCTATTACTACTTGCAGGCCCTTGAAAAGCTCGCCGAAGGAAAGGCTTCAAAGCTCGTCGTGCCAATGGAGCTCACGCGCGTGGGCGAGTTCTTTTCCGGGAGAATACAGCCAAGGGGCAGCGAACGCGACGAAGTAAAGGAATTGATTGACAAGTACGCGGGACTAATCAAGGCGGCAACCAAGGGCGACGCGCCCAAGGAAGTCCAAAAGGCAATCCAAGCAGAAGGCGCTCCGGCCCCGGAAGAAGCAAGGCACGAAAAGCTGTTCAAGCACCACTACAACGCCTTAAGGAAGGCAAAGAAAAAGAAATAAAAAAAACAAGTCCTTCCCCCTAACAGTTAGGGGGAAAAAGACCTGCGCGTTTTTTGCTTTGTTTTTACCTAGCCCCAATCAATGAAAAGACCCCAGCGGCGCCCCTCGCCTTTTCGTCGGCCACGGAGTCAAGTTTTTCCTTTTTCTCCCTGAGTTCCCTGGCTTTCTCGCTCAACTCTGCCTTTACGGAGACGTCGCTTACTTGGTTTGATAGTTCTTCAATGCTTTCAACGGCTTCGCCGAGCTTTTCAGTGCCTTCCTTTATCGTCTCCGCGGTCTTCCGTTCCTCCTGGGACTTCATTCCAAGGAACTGGGTAATGCGGTACAAGAAGTCCTTCTTGGTTTCCTCGTCGTCTGCTTCCTTCAAGGACTCCAAGCCTTCAATGACTCTGGCAGTGTCCGCGGAAGCCCACGCCTTGAAGTCGCCTTCAACGACTTCCTGCGCCGCAATCAGGGCGGAAATGACTTCCTTGGCGTCAGGGGCGTCAGCCAAGGACTTGAATTCGGGTGCGTTGACTTCTGCCTTGATGCTTTCCTTGGCTCGCGCAAACGAGTCAAGTTTGACGTCAACCACGCCTTCAATGCCGTACAAGTCGCTCACGTCGCTTGCCTTCACTGTCATCTTCAAAATGACCAAGCCAGCAATGTTTATTTCCTCGCCAACCCGGGAGGCAATGGAAGCGAGTTCCAGCGCTGCCTCTCGCGCGCTGCCAGCCTCCAAGGCTACCACGACAGGCAGTTCCTCCGAGGGGGAAGCGCTTGAAAGGTCTATTTCGGCTGACTCCCTAGCCCTCGCGAAGGTCTTGCTTGAAACGTATTTCTGGGCGCGGCAAAAGTCTTCAGCTTTCTTCGAAAGCTTTTCCTTGATTGAAGCCTCGTCCTTGGCTTGATTGCACTTGTCCAACGCCTTTTCCACGTACGAGCAGCCCTTCTCGAAGTTCTTCCTGCAGTCATTGTAGCCTTGCTCGGCGCGCTTGCACATTAACTCCATCCCGCCCTTGCCGCGCTCCCACATTTGGTCGCACTGGCGCTTGGCTTGCTTGGCGAACTGCTCAAAGCCCTTCTGCGACTGCGTCCTGCAGTTTTCAATGAAGCCGGTTTGGCTGCAGTTCTTTTCGCGTTCCACGCAGTTCCTGCTCTGCTGTTCCCAGAACTGCCCACAACTCGTGCTCACCCTTTGAAGGCAGTCAGCCCTTGCCTGTTCCATCATCCTCTTTCCTTCTTCTTCGCGTTGCCTGTCAATTTCCTCGCGCTGCCTCTGGCCGTCATCCCTTCTCTGGTCGTCTATCCTTCGCCTGTCCTCGTCGCGCCTCCTCTGCTCGTCTTCCGCGCGGCGCCTGTCGTCTTCAGGCGATGGAGTTGGAGAAGAAGGGGTCTGGTAAGACTCAGGCGTTTGGTACTCTTGCCCGGGCTCGGGAGAAGGAGTGGACTCAGGGTTG
>DATDTB010000025.1:0-2829 GCA_035291025.1 archaeon | reverse complement strand
TTTTGACTCCAAGTTCGAAACACTCCCAGCGAACACGGACTCGGTTGCGTTGCTGGACACGTTTTCCAAGGACTTGACGAGCTACGCCGGCGCCTTCTTCCAGGCCTTCAAGGGGAAGGCGCTCATAATAGACCACCACCGCGGCGAAGCCGACGTGCCCATTGACGACGCTTTCCTGTTCCTTGGACAGGACTCAATTTCAACCACCCAGCTTGTTTTGAGGCTGTTCGAGGCTGCAAGCGTGGAGCCATCAAGCGAGGCAGCAGAGTTGATTTGCATGGGATTGATAACGGATTCGGCGTTTTTCGCCACCGCTAACTCCCGCGCCTTTTCAGACCTGTCGGCAGCCCTCGGAGTCGTTGAATCCCGGGGAAGGGACTACGCAAAAGTCCTTTCAACTCTTAGGACGCAGCAGGACTCCTCTGAAAGGATTGCAAAGTTCAAGGCCCTCCAGAGAGCCAAGGTTTACAGAGTCGGAGGGTACTTGGTCGCGGTAAGCGAGGTTGGGAGCTTCGAGGCAAGCGCGGCAACCGCGCTGGTAAAAGTCGGGGCCGACTTCAGCTTCGTATTGTCAGAGGGACGCGACGGCTTCGTCATTTCGTCGCGCGCGAGCACTTTTGCGTTGTCAAGCTCAAAAGTTGACTTGGGGGTCCTGCTGTCCGGATTGGCAAAAGAACTGCACGGAACAGGAGGGGGCCACCCGGGCGCTGCGGCCTTGAACTTTTACATCGCCGGAAAAAACGAAGAGGCGCTCAAGAAGTGCGTTGACGCCCTCGTCTCCCGCTTGAGGGAAGGCAACGCGGTCCCAGGAAACGCCAAGCTTCAGGAATACTAAAAAAACCAAAAGGCAAGATTTAAGACAAAGACTTCGGGGGATGGTAATGAAATGACTGAAACAGGAACCGCCTTAAGCGGAAAGCCACCGCTCACGGTTCAGGCGGCCGTTCCAAAGCCCGCCTCGGAGAGAGTGCAGGACGAATGGAACAAGAAGTTTTCCGAGAAAGTCCTGCCGGACGAGCCAGACAAGTTCATCGTCGAAAACCTGCACTACTTGAAGGAAATGAACTGCAAGAACGTCTTGGACCTGGGTTCTGGCACTGGCCGCGACGCAATCTTTTTGGCAAAGAAGGGGTTCACGGTTACGGCCGTTGACTTCTCCGAGGAAGGCAACAAGATAGCAAGGGAGCGAATTGAACGCAACAACTGCACTCAAAGCGTTTCACTCCTAAGCGACGACTTCACGAAAATGGAACTAGGAACCGAGTCGTATGACTGCGTGCTGGCAAACAAGTCCCTTTACTACTTTGCACTGGACCAGTTCCAGGGCCTGGTGAGGAAAATACTCGCAGCCCTCAGGCCCGGCGGCATATTCGTCATGAGGACTTACTCAATAGAAGACCCGCAGTACCGCGTCGGCAAGAAGCTGGAGGACAAGATGTACGACGCGGGCGACCACCCGCGCAGGTTTTACACGAAAACCGAGCTGCAGGACATCTTGTACAACTTCAACGTCATAACCTTGAGGAAAGACGTTTCAACGAACCTTCTGGGAAAGTACCAGGTAATGTGGGCCGTCATTGCGCAAAAGCCGTTCCACTAAAAGCGACGCTGCAAGCCTCACCGGTAAACCGCTTGCGCTGGGGTTTTTCCCACCCCATTGGCAGGGATAGGTTTTTATTTTCAACGAACCAAGTGAGCCTTGTAAGCTTATGCCTCAAGGATTCCAGCGTGAAATGCGTTTCCTTGCCTTTATTTTCCTTGCCTTATTTTTCTCAAACCCTGTTTCCGCTGGCTCATTCAATTTTTTGGACTCGCTCACGTCACTCGTTCAAGGAATAACTGCACTTGTTTCAAGCATTTTTGCGCAGCCTTTAAACTTCATGCCGTACCCGCAGCAAACCGTGACTCAAATTACACAAGTTACTTCCTGCAATTGCCCGAGCGGTTATTATTGCCCGCCCCTGTGTGAAGTTTCCTATGGGACTCTAGGCGGTTGTTGTTTTCAAAACTCTTGCTATGATTGCCGTCAAATCGTCCCACCAATATGCAATGGAAGGTGCGACACCCCTGATTTCCTCGAAACCTGCCCCTGGGAGTGCCCACCCCCGAATCCGGACTTGTGCAAGTACTTAAGCTGCCCAATCTGCAACGGCGTTTGCGAGGGCTTATTGGACTGCCCTTTAGACTGCCCGGCCCCCACTGTTCCAACTTGCGGTGACGGCGTGTGCGAGTACAACTTGGAAGACCAGTGGAACTGCGGCCAGGACTGCTGCAGTTACTGGTGGGATGAGGACGTTCAAGATTGGAGGTGCTCGCCTTGCGGCGACTCATGGTGTGACGTTGCACATGGTGAGAATTTAACGCGGTGCCCCGTTGACTCTTGCCCCACCCCGCCAGTTTGCACGGGCAGCGACCCGACTGCCTGCGGTTCTTCGTGCGTGGACTGCATTCAATCCAAGGGCGTTGGCGCGGTTTGCAATGGCGGCGTTTGTTCTTGCCCGCCTGGAGCCAATCCCGTTCCTTGCGTTGACGAGTTTGGAGTGAAGCGGTGCACTAATTACGCTGTCGACCCAAGCAACTGTGGCGGCTGTGCTCCGCCTGACCCTAACCCGAGGGGCGAGAACTGTTTGAGGAAGACCAAAGCCGTGGCTGGACAGGAAGTGCGCGCGCCGGAGGCGTGTTGGGGCGCTCCAGGGAGCCCTAACGCTTACGGCACGTGTGGGGTTTTCCAATGCAACCCTGACGCGGGCAACCCGTGCGGGACTCTTGGTTCAACTGATTACAAGTGTTGCAGGAATTCTGACTCGAGTGTTTTCGCGTGCACTAGCG
>DATDTB010000024.1:0-13381 GCA_035291025.1 archaeon | reverse complement strand
CGTCGCTGGCGTTGAGTTCCAAGAAGTTGGCCTTGTAGTTCTCCCCGAACAGTTCGCGCGCCAAGGCAATGCTGCACGTTGTCTTTCCCACGCCCGCCGGCCCGGCAAACATCATGTGCGGCAAGTCCCCTGTTTTCGCGTAAGCCTCCAGGCGCTTGACTATCTCGCGCTGCCCTTCGACGTCCTTGAGCTTGTGTGGCCGGTACTTTTCAGTCCACGGAAGTCCTAACTCCATTGCATAACCCCAAATGCAGTCAATTGAAAAAAAGCAAACCCTACTAGCGTCAAACCCAATAAAAGCTTTCTTGAAAACAACGCGTCTCAAAGGCTTTAAAAAAACAAGCACTTACTTCCTTTTGACTCAAAGGGAAAGCAGGACTACTTCAAGAAAAAGAAGTCAAGCGAGGCGTTGTCTCATGGCTAGGGAAAAAGACGTTCAAATAGTCACAACGGAGTGGGTGCCCGGGCACGAAATAAGCGAAGTGAAGGGGCTGGTTTGGGCGGCGTCTGTGCAAAGCAAGCACATAATAGAGGACTTGCAGGCGTTCGTGCGCACCCTGCGGGGCGGGGAAATAAGCGAGTACCTGCACTTGGTCACCAAGTCCCGAATTGAAATACTCCACAAGCTCGCAGCCAACGCCCGCAAGGTGAACGCCAACGCAGTCATCGGGACTCGCATAGCGACAGCTCAAATAATAGGCAACACAATAGAAGTTCTGGCTTACGGCACTGCTGTCAGAGTTGCGCCCCTGGCAAAGAGGAAAAAGTAAAAGGGGTTCCTTCAATGACTGAAAACGCTG
This sequence comes from archaeon, assembly GCA_035291025.1. GTDB lineage: Archaea > Iainarchaeota > Iainarchaeia > JAFGOX01 > DATDTB01 > DATDTB01. The sequence continues at coordinate 12,581 of DATDTB010000024.1, read as the reverse complement.
GCGAAAAATCAATTGACTTCCTGGGTTTCATTGCGGAAACGCCAACGGACGCCTTGAAATTAGTTGCTGGCGCGGTGCTTGTTTACGCCGCGACTTATTACTCGGCAACCAGTTTCCTTGGACTGGGAAGGGAGACTATTTGGTTTAACTTGGAGAGCCCTATGTGGGTTGTGGCGCCCCTGGTTGGTTACTTCATTGCATACTACGCCCCAAAGCTGGCTGATCCGGAAGGAAAGACGATCGCGTCAGGGTGGCTGTCAATTCCCTTGTTCTTGGTGGCGGCGCTGGTCGGCTTCCAGCTGGCTATTTACTTCTTTCACGCAAACGTGTACCAGCTAAGGGGGGCTCCTGGCGACTTCCAGTGGCCGGACGCAATGAAGACCTTGTACGACAACTCTTCCCAGGGGGCGCAGAAGGGCGGGAACGCGTTCTTCTTGGTGGTTGTCTCTGGGGTCCTGGGCCTCGTGTACAAGAACGCGTTGAACACAAGGCTGGTTATTGAAAAATAAAGCAAAAACCGGTTCTCGTGCCTCACTAAAAAAAAAGCAAGGGTGTTGAAATGATCAAACCTGCAAAGCCGGCTTTTACAGCGAAAGACGAAGAGGCTTACCTGGCCAAGTGGGAAGAGTCAAGGCTTTACGAAAAAGGCGTTGAACAAAGAAGGAACGGGAAGCCTTACTTTTTGTGCATAGGGCCGCCCTATGTAACGGGCAGCATTCACTTGGGCACCGCCTTGAACGTCTCGCTAAAGGACGCCGTGAGCAAGTTCAAGGCAATGCAGGGCTACAGCGTTTTTTCCAAGGCCGGGTGGGACATGCACGGCCTGCCCATTGAAATCAAGGTCGAGAAAAGCCTTGGGTTGGACAAGTCAAAGATACAAGGCTTCGGCGAGGAACGCTTCATAAGGGAATGCGTTGACTTCGCGCTCAAGAACAAGGAGCTAATGACCAAGGAATTCAAGGCCTTGGGGGCCGTGTCCTTGGACTGGGAAAACCCGTACGAGACCATTAAGCCAGAATACATTTACACCGCTTGGGGCGTGATAAGGGCCGCGCAGGAAAAAGGGTTGTTGTACGAAGGCAAGTACTCGGTCCACGTCTGCCCGGTCTGCCAGACCACAGAGGCGTACAACGAAATAGAGTACGCGAAGAAAACGGACTTGGCCGTGTACGTCTTGTTCCCTTCACGCGAAGCAAAGAATGAATTTTTTCTGGCTTGGACGACTACTCCGTGGACTCTCCCGGGAAACGCGGGCTTGATGGTCAACCCCGAAGCCGAGTACGCAAGAGTAAAGGTTGACAACAAGACTCTCATAATGGCCAAGGACTTGGTTGATACGGTGATGAAAAAAGTCGGGAGAACCGAGTACGAAGTAACCGGCCTAGTGAGCGGGAGGAAGTTGGAGGGAATAAAGTACTCGTCCCCACTCGCTGAACTGACTCCATTGCAAAAGGAGTTGAGCAACGGTCACCGCGTGGTCTTGTCCAAGGACTGCGTCAACACCGCCGAAGGCACTGGAGTGGTGCACACTGCGCCCGGCCACGGAAAAGAAGACTACTTGGTTGGAGTGAAGGAAGGCCTTCCCATTATTAGCCCGGTCAAGATGAACGGCGAGTTCGCAAAGGAGGCCGGGGCGGGCTTGGAAGGGAAAAACGTGTTCAAGGCAAACAAGGAAATAGCGGCGTGGCTGCACGGGCACGGGGCGTTGTTCCACGAGGAAAAATACAGCCACGACTACCCCCACTGCTGGAGGTGCAAGGGCCCGCTCGTAATGCTCGCAACCGACAACTGGTTCATTAAAACCACTTCAATCCGCGACAAAATAAAGGAAGAAAGCGGCAAAGTCAAGTGGGTCCCGCGCTTCGGCGGCGACAGGTTCAAGGACTGGGCAAACAACTTGGGCGACTGGCCCATTTCCCGCCAGCGCTATTGGGGGATTCCGCTGCCGATATGGAAGTGCCGCCAGTGCAGTTCGATTGAAGTCATTGGCTCCTTCAGGGAACTGGCTTCAAAGGCTAAAGTCAGCAAAGACTTCGACCCGCACAAGCCGCAATGCGACGCTCTTTCGTGGAACTGCGCGAAGTGCAATGGGGAAATGAAGCGCGTGCCGGACGTCTTGGACGTGTGGCTCGACTCAAGCGTGGCGTCCTGGGCCGTGCTAGGCTACACTGAGGGAAGGGAGTTGTTTGAAAAGTTCTGGCCGGCCGACTTGAACATCGAGGGACAGGACCAGATACGCGGCTGGTGGAACGGGCAAATGATTTCCGGGATTCTGGCCTTTGACAGGGCTCCAGTGAAGGAAATAATAATGAACCCGTGGTTCTTGGACGAAAAGGGAGTGAAAATGTCCAAGTCGCTTGGAAACTTCATCTCGCCCCTTGACCTCATAAATAAGTATGGCAGGGACACTTTGAGGCTTTACTTGATGAAGCAGGAAATGGGGGAAGACGTCAAGTACTCAGAGGAAAAGGTGCTGGAGGCGAGGCGCGCCCTGGACGTGTTGTGGAACTCGTACAAGTTCGCCGCGACTTACTTGTCGCTTGACTCCTTCAACCCGCTGGTTTACGGCACGGAGGAAATGCAAGTAGAAGACAAGTGGATCCTGTCCAGGCTCAACCGCTTAATTGAAAGCACAACCAAGCACTACGAGTCGCACAGCTACCCAAAGGCGGCCGCGGGGCTGGAGCGCTTCATCTTGGAGGACTTGAGCAGGCTTTACATCAAGCTCGCGCGAAAGAGGGTGTGGGTCGAGGGCAAGGACTTGGGCAAGTTCGCGGCATACAGGACAATGCACACTATATTTGTCACGCTGGCAAAGCTCATGGCTCCAATAACCCCGTTCGTGAGCGAGGAATTGCACCAAAACCTCGTCCGCAGCGTTGACTCGGGGGAAAGGGAAAGCGTGCACTTGGCTGACTGGCCCACTATTGCGGTGGCGCGCGTGGACAAGGACTTGGAGGAAATGATGGAAATAGCGCGCGAAGCCATCGAAGCGGGCTTGAACGCCAGGAACGCGGCCAAAATAAAGCTCAGGTGGCCGGTCCAAGAAGTAGTGATAGCCTCTGACGACTTGTTGACTGAGAGGAGCGGCATCACCCTGGAAAAAGTCATCGCGTCAATGCTTAACTCCAAGAAAGTGCAAGTAAAGCCGTTCGCGCAAGTCGAAAACAAGGCTGACTACGTGGAAGCACCCTTCACTAAAGGCGTTGTCCTAGTCCCAAGAAAGCTCGACGAAAAACTGGTTGGAGAGGGAATGGCGAGGGAAGTGGTGAGGCGCGTGCAGCAAATGCGGAAAGAATTAAAGCTAATGGAAAACGACAGGATTGTGGTTGAAGTAAGCTCTGACTCGGAGTTCTTGGCGGTAGTGAAGCCGTTCGAGGCAATGGTTTCCAGGGAAGTCCGCGCCTCGCAGCTGGTGTTGGCGGAAAAAGCCTCGCTTGAAGGCTTCACGCAGTCCTTCACGATCCAAGACACCCCTGTAAGGGTTTCAATTGCCAAGTGACAAAAAAAAACGTGAACTGCTTTGAGCGAGAGGAAGGCGTTCATTGAAACCTACGGCTGCGCGGCAAACACCGCTGACTCGGGTGCAATTGCCTCTTACTTAAAGGAAAACGGGTACGAGCTCTCTGACTCGGCCGAGGACGCAAGCGTTGTCGTGGTAAACACCTGCTCGGTGAAAAACCACACCGAGTCAAAGATCCTGACGCGCCTGCAAAAAATAAAGGCGTTGGAAAAAGAAAAAGGCTTCAAGACAATTGTTACGGGCTGCCTTGTTGCCGGGAACAGGCGAGGGCTGCTGAAAATAGCCAGCGAAGCCGAGCTTGTCAGAAACCGGGACTTTGAGTCCCTCGGGTCGGCTTTGGGCTTGAAGGGGTTCAACGAGGAAAAGAGCGCGTTGGCAGTCAGCGGCGGGGCGGGCGTGCTGCGCGTTTCCGAGGGGTGCCTGAGCAACTGCACTTTTTGCAGCACTAAGCTGGCCCGAGGCAACACGAAGAGTTACAGCATTGAAAGGATAACGCGCCAGGTGAGGGAAGGCGTTGAAAACGGGTTGAAAGAATTTTACATCAGCTCCGAGGACACCGGAGCCTACGGCTTGGACAGGGGCGAGGACGTTGCCGGGCTAGTCAAGTCCGTTTGCTCCATTCCAGGCAACTTCAGGTTGCGCGTTGGAATGATGAACCCGGACACTTTTTACAGGTTCAACCGCCTGTCCAACGGCAAGGCGTACTGGAAGGAACTCGTTGAAGCGATGCGGAGTGAAAAAGCTTACAAGTTCCTGCACTTGCCGGTGCAAAGCGGCAGCAACCAAGTCCTAAGGGACATGAACAGGCTTTACTCAATAGAACAGTTCACTTCCTTGGTGGAGTTCCTGAGAAAAGAGCTCCTGGGAGTTGCTTTGAGCACTGACTTCATTGTGGGGTTCCCAACTGAAACTGAGGAATTCTTCAACGAAACCCTAGAGCTAGTGAAGGGGACTAGGTTTGACTTCTTCAACGTGTCAAGGTACAGCCCGCGGCCTGGAACCAAGGCGGCCGAGTTAAAGCAATTGCCGGGGCTAGTGGTAAAGGAGCGAGCCAAAAAACTCATGAGCCTGGCAAGGGAAAAGGCCCTGGAGGCAAACCAGGCAATGGTGGGAAGGGAAGTGAATGTTTTCGTCTTGGGGCGGGCTCCAAAAAAGGGGGTCCTGGCCAGGACCGAGAACAACAAGCAAGTAATACTGGGCGCGGGCGTTGCCGGAAGCGAGGTAACGGCGCTGATTACAAGGGCAGAGAGCACGCACTTGTTCGGCGAACTAGTTGAAAACAAGGATTTAAAATGAGTTATTGCTTTTCACAGAAAAAAAGGGAAGTGAAAAAATGAGCCACTTCAAGCAGGCAGCCTACGCGTACGCTGAAAACATAAACGTTGTGGCGTTGTACGCCATACTGTTGGTTGTCGGCGGGCTCTCCGTCTTCGTGCCGGGCACAAGCACTGTTTCAGGGGGCGCTTTCCTGGCAACGGGCGAGCTATCCAAGCTGGACCCAGTCCAGGCAGCCCTCCTACTCGTGTACTCCTTGGCGGTCTTGTTTGTTTACTCCTTCCTCACTGCGGTGCTGGTGATGGCGGTCAGCGCCAGGGAAAGCAACACGGAAATCGCCTCAATGGTGGTCCACGAACTCATCGGGGCGCACACTTCGCGCATATTCATCTTCAACGCCCTTGTCGTGGGGGCGGCGTTCCTTGCGGCAATCGCGGTGCCGCAGTTCTCGGTTCCGTTGGTGTTCCTGGCAATGCTTCCCTTGATGTTCGTTCCCGCAGCAATCGTGGTGGACGAGCTCAGCCTGCAGAGGGCTGTTGAAAAAAGCGCTGACTACCTGGTCAGGTTCCCGGAAAACGTGATTTACTACTTGATTGTGGGTTTTGCGTTGACCGCACTTACGGGGTTCGTTAACTTCGCGTTCGACCAGGCGGTTTTCATCGGCAAGTACGTATCGCTGGTTTTCGCGGCGTTCTTTGCCGCGCCTTTCCTCACAATACTGCAAGTAGAGCTTTACTTGCACAAGTTTGGCTTGATGAGAAAACGCCCTGGCGCGGCGTGAAAGCCATGAATTGGTTCAGGAAAAAGCCCCCCCGAAAAACAGGCAAAGTGGAAAAAAAGATCAAGTGGCTCGAGTGAACGCGCGCCTTAAACGCGCACTTGGGGCACGCCTTCTTTCAGCAGCTTAAACGCTTCTTCTTCGCCTTCGGCCTTCAAGGAAAAGCCCCCGGAAAGCCTTGAGTCAAGCCTTGAGTAAAACAGCAAGGCATCCTCTGCCCCGACGTTTTTCCCGTTAAGCCCCAGTTCTTTGTTCACGGCACAAAAACGGCGGCAAGCCGGGTCGCTTTGAAGCAAGTGGTCGGAACTGGACAGCAGCCAATCGCTTGAAAGGGCTTTTGAGAAAAAGTCAAGGACTTCAAGGGCTTCCTGGACAGTGGAGTCGTCTGAAACCGCGGACTCTGAAAACTTTGACGAAACGTCAACCAAGCCGTGAAGCGACAAGACGCTGTTCATTGCCTCGGGCCTCAAGCCGTACTCGGAAACCATTGAGCCGTCCAACGCGCCCTGCTTGACCACTAGGCACTGCGAAGCCATCCCAGCCAGCTCTTCAAGTCTTGAGTAAAACAAGGCCTTGCTGTACTTCGACTCCAAGGCAAGCTTTGGGAGGTTGGCGCTGACTTTTTCCAGCAAGAACACTTCGTCTTTTTTTTCGCGCAAGAACACTTCGGAAGGCCCGGGGACTCCGGAGCCGTCAAGGAAGGCGAACACGGGCGCCTTGAAGTAGTTGGGCTCGAAGAGTTTCTTCAAGGACTTCCTGTTAAAGGCGCCGTTGGAGACCTTGAACTTGAGCTCGTGCGCGTTCGCCCCGCCAGCGTTGGAAAAGTCACTTGAAACTCCGACCACAAAAGAGTCAAGGAATCGCTGCCCTTCAGGCTGGGATGCGCAGACGTGCATTGAAAAACTTGAAAGCAGGGCCAAGTCAGCGTCCTTCTTTGAGGAAAAAGCGCTGAAAACCTTCAATGGGAACTCTTCAAGGCTGCCAATGAAGAAGTTGCCGGACAAGTGGGACTCTGCAACGTTTTTCGGAAGCAAGTCAAGCATGGTGTACTGGGTCATGACGGCGCTTGAAACAAGCCTTTTCACAACGCCAGGGTTGGACTTTGCCTGCGACAAGAGCACCTGGACGTCGAAGACCGGCAGCCCGACGCGGCTGTACTTAATTTTCGCGTCCTCGAAGCCGTACTGGACGAGTTTTGCGTTGACGAGTTCTCGGATCAGTATGGAGCTCACGGTTTTCACGTTCAAGGACTTCAGCTCCTGCTCTATTTCGCGGGCAATCTTTTCCGAAACGCCCCTTGGAAGCCGTGTCTCCCTCACCAGGGACTCTGTTATTTTTTCCTTGTCAAAAGACGCCAGGGTCTGGTTGGACTGGCGGACTTGCATCTTAGTGTAAGACTCGTAGGCGTGCGCTATTTCCGGCTGCAGTTTTTCAAGGGCCTGGACCGCCACGCCCTTTAACTGCTCCAGAGTTTTTTCCTGGTGCAGCGCCAAAACGTCAGCCAGCTCGGCAACGACCCATTCGTTCGCGCCCAACCCCTCGCATTCCTTGCATATTTTTTGAACCTTCGCGTCAACCAGCAAGCAAAACAACTCCATTCAATCAAGCGCCACTTGGAAAGGAACATGGGAGAAAAGGCGTTAAAAAGCAGTGACCCAAAAAACACAACTAGGATTAGGAAACCAAAGAAAAAGCACCAGGAAAGTTAAGTATATTAACTTTTTGCGTGCTTGTGTAAGGAAAAGGGGAAGCAGTGGGGGGGTTTTTTGGCCGCTAACTTGGACAAGATAGACTTCAAGATAATGCAAATGCTGATACGCGACGGGCGAATGTCGTTCAGCACAATAGCAAAAGAAGTGGGATTGAGCGACGTTGCAATAAAAAGGCGCGTGGAAAGGCTGCAGAAAAAGAAAGTGCTCCGCGGGTTCACGGCCGTGCTGGACTTGGACGTGCTCGGACTCAACCACCCAGTTTACGTTGGCCTCCGGACAGAGCTGCCAAAGACCTCCAAAGTCGTGCAAGAACTGACAAAGTCCGACTTGGTTTGCAGCCTGTACCAAACCATTGGCTATTACAACGTGTTAATGAAAATACTCTCCCCGAACCTGAAGCAGACGCGGAAGTTCATTGAAGACTTGGGAAAGATTGACGGCGTGCTGGACGTTAACTCCACTATTGCCTTGTCAACATTGAAGGACGAGCGCTACTCGCCGGTCTCGAGCCTGGGGCAGACGGAAATGCTGGAATTCATTCCCGAAGAACCAGGGGAAGAATTCTAAGCCGGCTGCTCGGAAGCGCGGTTTCTGGGTGGTGGAACATGAAACCCTTCGCATGCATTATCACTGGAACAGGCGGCAGCGGTAAGACTGCGACAGCAAACCAGCTCGCGAAAATGTTCAAGAAAACAGCAGTCGTGGAAGTTGATTCCTTGAGGCAAATGGTGAAAAACGGCTACTCCAGCCCCAACGAAGGGAAAAAGGCAGGAAAACAATTACGCCTTGCGACCAACAATTCAATAGCAATTGCAAGAAACTTTCTAAAAGAAGGCTTTACGGTGTTCATTGACGACGTTTTGCTGTCAGGCGAGGCATTCAAGTACTACGAGGAAAGCCTCAAAGGCTACAAAGTGCACGTTTTTGCTTTGCTGCCCCACGAACGCGTGCTACGCGGCAGGCTCAGGAAAAGGAAAGAGACCAAGAAATGGACCGAACGCTTCCTGACGCTTCACGAAAGATTCCACGAAACAAAAAGCGCCGGGCACTGGCATTCAGTGGACAACTCGCGCTTGAATGCAAAACAAACCGCGGCAGCAATAGCAAAAATTGCGAAGGGAAAGTAAAATGCACTTGATAGTCACGGAAAAACAGATCGCCGGCAGGCGGATTGCGGAAATCCTAAGCAACGGGTCAAGCGTGGAAAGGGAACGCTTCGGGATTCCATTGTGGGAGTTTTCACTGGACGGCGAGAAAACGACTGTTTTCCCGTTAAAGGGCCACGTAATGGACGTTGACTTCCCGAAAAAATACAAGTCCTGGTTTTCTTCCACGATAATGCAGCTGCCCAAGGCGCAAGTCGAGTACTACGTTTCCCTGCCGGGAATAGAAAGCGCGTTAAGGGAGTTGGCGCCAAAAGTCAAGAAAGTCACCATTGCGACTGACAACGACCGAGAAGGCGAAGCCATTGGGTTGGAGGCGCTGGAAATACTCAAAAAGCACAAAGCCTCGTTTGAAGTCGCGCGGGCGAGGTTTTCCGCGATGACCCCAAAGGAAGTAAGGCAGTCCTTCAAGGAACTAACGGGTTTTGACTACCACTTGGCGGGAAGCGCCAACGCGCGGAGGGAAATAGACCTGGTGTGGGGGGCCGCGCTGACGCGGTTCGTTTCAATCATCGCACAACGCGGCGGCAAGGACTTCCTGTCCGTTGGGCGAGTGCAGACGCCCACTCTTGCCTTGGTGGTGAAAAACGAGCTAGAACGCCGCAAGTTCGTGCCGGAAAAGTACTGGGTTGTTTCCGCCCTCCTTGAAGCCAAGAACGCCCAGTTCCTGGCGCTGCATGAAAAGAGAAAGTTCAACGACAAGGAAGAGGCAGCGAGGGCGCACTCTGCCTCGGGGGACACTGCAAAGCTGCTCAGGGTCAAGCGTTCCAGGAAAATCATCGCAAAACCCGTCCCGTTCAACACAACGGAGTTCCTGAAAAGCGCAAGCGCGGTTGGCTTGGGCGCTTCGCGCGCCATGGGCATTGCTGAGTACTTGTACATGAACGGGTTCATTTCCTACCCAAGGACTGACTGCAACGTCTACCCTGCGTCAATAGACTTGAGGGAAATAATGACTACTTTGAGCGGCTCAGAGGACTTCGGCTGGGAGGCAAGAGAGCTGCTGGGGGGGAAAATGCACGCGAGCGCCGGAAACAAGAACACGCCAGACCACCCCCCAATCCACCCAGTCGGCGTCGCCTCAAAGTCAAAGCTAAATCCAGTGGAATGGAAAGTCTACGAGTTGATAGTTAGGAGGTTTTTCGCCACGCTATCCGAAGACGCCCTAGTTGCGCTGACAAGGTACGACTTCGACATTTCCGGGGAAAAGTACTACTCAACGGGCCAGACGACGACAAAGCCGGGCTGGAAAAAGCACTACCCTTACTCCAAGTTGAACGAAGTGGAACTGCCGGAAATGGTTGAAGGGGATTACGCAAAGGTCGTTGGGAAAAACTTTGACGAAAAAGAAACCCAGCCGCCGGCAAACTACTCGCAGGGGTCATTGATTGGGGAAATGCAGAAATTAAACCTGGGGACAAAAAGCACTCGGGCGGAAATCATTCAAAAGCTCTACAACAGGAACTACATAACAGGAGCCAAGTCAATCACTCCTTCTGGCGTGTCAATCGCCTTGGTTGAGTCGCTTGAAAAACACGCCCCCGAAATGACGACTCCGGACACGACTGCAAAACTAGAGCAGGACATGGACTTGATCGCCATAGGAAGGAAGACCCAGGAAGAGGTAGTGAACGACTCAAGAAACGTTTTAGGGGTTGTGGTGAAAGGCATTGAGTCAAACAGGGAAGTAATTTCAAAAGACTTAAGGGCGTCAATTAATGCGGACCTGGCCCTGGGCAAGTGCCCAAAGTGCGGGAATGGATTGCTGGGAGTCAGGCGTTCGCGCCTCGGGAAAAGGTTTGCCGGCTGCTCTTCCTACCCGGAGTGCACGAACACTTATCCGTTGCCGGGCTTCGGCGGGATAGAGGCTCTGGGGAGGGCGTGCGAGCACTGCAATGCCCCAGTCATAGCAGTCAGGCTCAAGGCAGGAAAAGGGTGGGAAATGTGTCTCACCATTGACTGCAAGTCGAAAGAGGGATGGAAAAAAAGAGAAGGTGAAGGAAATGAAAAAAAAGAAACTGCAAAGAGTAAAAAGCGCTCAAGCAAGCGCGCCAGCAAAGCCGGCGCCTGAAACGCAAAAGCAAGCGAAGGGAGTTGGCTTTGAAGTAAAGCCATTGCACTTGCTAGCCGTGCTGGTTTTGGGGGTGGTTTTGATGGCGGGAATGAACTTGGGACAGCCAGTGATAGCTTTAGGGGACTTTGTAAGCGTCGAATACACGGGGAGCCTGGAAGACGGCACGGTCTTTGACTCAAGCGAAGGCCGCGAGCCCTTGAGCTTTGCCGTTGGCTCCGGCGAGCTAATCCAGGGGTTTGACGAAGCAGTTGTAGGAATGAAGTTGAACGAGGAAAAAACCGTTACCATACCGCCTGAAAAGGCTTACGGGGCGAAAAAACAAGAACTGATAGCTTTGATTCCACGCGAACAGTTCGCCTCCCAGGAGGTCGCAGAGGGAATGATTGCCTCCGGAACGGTCAACGACCAGCCAGTCCAAGGCGTTGTGACCAGCGTAAGCAGTGACACTATCACTGTTGACTTCAACCCGCCCCTTGCCGGAAAGACCTTGGTGTTCAAGATAAAAGTGGTGAAAATAGAGAAAAAGGAAAAAAGCTGAGCCAAGAAAAAGAGTCTTTTCTTAACTCAAGCCAAATAGCCTGCGGAGGAAGCCGAGGATTTGCTCGAGCAAGTTCTCGGTCCTCTCCAGTCTTTTTTCTATGTCCAGGCACTTGCCGGAAGAACAGAAGTTGCTTTCGCACTCGTAAGAGTTCTGGCACGGCGCCTCAAGGTCTAGCTGGGCCTCGAACTCGCCGCCTGCTCCGCAGTAAAGCTTTTTCTCCGAGTCAGCAACTCGGTTGCCCACTGGAAGGCACGTTCCATTGAAGTAACAGCCAAGGCCGCGGCACTTTTCCCTTCCTTCAGGCGAAGGCTCAGGGGTCAAGGAAAACCTGCAGTCCGGCTGGCAAGACGTGGTGCACACTTTTTCGCAATCCCTCACTCCATTCACTTCCCTGCAGTCCTCCTTGCAGTAAACGTTTTCCTCTTCCGCCGTGCACACTCCGTCACCGCAGTAAGAGTCAGTCTTGCAGTCCCTTGGACACTCAACGCAATCCAAAGCGAAAGCGGTTCCCCCCTTGAAGCCAGTCGCAGTGGTTGCAGTGGCTGGCGCAGGGAAACCGGAACGTGTTTGCGTTTCAACGCTCGCCTCAGTCGCTGTTGGCGTTACTGGAAGGGCGCGCGCCGGGCAAGTCACTGCCTCATAACCAGAACAAACGCCGTCACCGCAGTACTCGTACTTCCTGCCGCCGCAGTCCTCGGGGCACACAACGCGGCACCCGCCGCACGGCTTGCATGCCTCGCCTTCAGCGCACGCCGGGCAAGTCTCGCAAATCTGCCCGGATTCAAGCGAGCTGCACACGCCATCCCCGCAGTAGTCCTTGTCTTTTTGGTGGACCCTAAACTTGGTCTCGCCAGAGGCAGTGAAGCCGGAAGAAAACCGGGCTGTCACGCTGGCTGAGTAAGTGCCTGGCTGTATGGATTCAATCCTTGAAACATAGTAGCCAAGCGAGGAGTCAAAGGCCATGAGCCTCAGCATTTCAGTGGAATCCCAGCTTCCATTGTAGTAAACCGCCGTTCCCTCTTCCGGGGTGGCTGGAGAACCGTCAGAGTCAACGACTTTTGCATACAACTCGACTGGGTTGCCGTAGTAGTATTCAAAGTTCTGCGTCCAGACGTGCAAAGAACCAGCCAAGTCGTCCCGGCAGTCAACCCTGCAGTAAGACTCGCAAACGGGCGGGGCGCACGGGGAGCAGTCAGCGCCAGCGGGGCAAGGCGGGCAAGCTGAAGCCTCGCACACTTTCTGTTTTTCGTAGTCCTCGCATACCCCGTCACCGCAGTACCTTTTTTCAATATCACAGTCACGCGGGCAGTTCGTAGAACAGTAAGACTCGCATTGCTCTGTTTGCGACTTAATTGCTTCCTCGTCAAAACCGCCGCGGACAACCGCCTGCGCGCAAGACGTCTTGCAAGACTTCTCGCTTTCCTGGCAAACCCCGTCGCCGCATATCTCTTTTGGCCTGCAGTCAGAGTCACAGCCAGTGAAGCAGTTAGTGTAGCACTTTCCCGGGACGCTTCC
>DATDTB010000023.1:0-4140 GCA_035291025.1 archaeon | reverse complement strand
CTTCGCCAAAGTCCTTGTCCCCCTTCATTGCAAAAACAAAGGTGATTTTCTTTCCAGGGAAAAGGCTTTGAAGGGTTGCCGCAAGCGCCTTGGCTTTTGACGGGTTGTGCGCCCCGTCCAGCAAAACTAACGGGTTGCGGCTTGCGACTTCAAGCCTTCCGGGAAAGAACGCGTTTTTCAGTGCAGCGCGGATTGACGCCCCGCCAACCGGCAGCTCGTCCTTCAACCCTTCCACGGCCGCGACAGCGAGCGCGGCGTTTCTGACTTGGTGTTCTCCCAGCAGCGAGAGCTTGAGGCGCCTCAACGCCTTCCCATTGACGCGGAGGTCGAAAACGCTTCCGTCGACGCCGCAGTTGGCATTTTCAATGACGACTTCCTTGCCGAGGCAAGCCAGTTCGCAGTCCTCCCTTGAAGCCTTTGCCTGGACTATTTTCCGGACGCTTTCCTGTGCCGCTCCCGCCACGACCCGCGAGCCTTTCTTGAAAATTTCAACTTTTTCCATTGCAATTTCTTCAACGGTGTTTCCCAGCAAGTTCGTGTGGTCCAATTCGACGTTGGTCAACACTGACACTCGCGAGCTAACAACGTTTGTCGCGTCCAACCTGCCGCCCAAGCCTACTTCGATTACCGCAACGTCCACTTCTTGCTCGGCGAAGTGAAGCAATGCCATCGCCACCAATACCTCGAAGTACGAAGGCGCGCCCCACGGGGTTTCGCGCTTGATTTTTTCAACCAATGGCTTGAGCCGTTCAACGAGGGCAATGAACTCCCCGCGTGCGATGGGCGCGCCGTTTACAATGACTCGTTCAGTGATGTCTTGGAGGTGCGGCGACAAGTGCAGTCCGACCTTGTACCCTGCCTCTTGGAGGATTGAAGCGGCCAACACGCACGTCGAGCCCTTGCCGTTGGTTCCCCCAACGTGTATTATTGGGTAATTAGTTTCAGGGTTGCCCAGCAAGCCCAAAAGCGCCTGAGTCCTCTCGAGGCCCATGGAGTTCTTGCGCTTGCTTCCCAGCTTCCTGATAAGAGACTCCAGGTACGCCTGCGCTTCAGTAAAGCGCTTTCCTTCGACTGCGCCTGGCTCGAGCAATAGTGCTTGCTTCATTAAATGCCCTCAAACCCAACTAGCGCCCTGCGTTTTCGGCGTTCAGTAATGCCTTGCCAGGACTTTCTTCAAGTCGTCCTTTGACCTGAACCCGACAATCCTTTCGGCGAGCTCGCCCTTCTTGAACACCAATAAAGTGGGAATGCTGGCAATGCCGTACTTCACTGGCGTCTCGTTGTTTTCGTCAACGTTGAGCTTCCCAAACGAAACCTTTCCCTTTAGCTCTTCGGAGAGCTGTTCAACGACGGGCGCGATCATCTTGCACGGCCCGCACCACGCGGCCCAGCAGTCCACGACGCTCAACGCGTTCCCTGAAACGAAGGCATGAAAGCCCGCGTCATTCAATTCCGTGACGTTTCCAGCCATTAACCACAATCCTCCCTGGTTTTCTCTGACTAAAAAGCACGACTTTTGTTTTTTAGTATTTTTAAGGCGAGCCCTTCTTTCCCTTTTTTAACCGCCCAGCGCTCGCGAGTTTTTTAATCTTGTCCAAAGCCATTAACTGCAGCCCGGTTATTATTGCAAGAACTCCAAGTATTACTATCGTTACGGAGTACTGGAACGAATTCAGGGCCTTTTCCAAGTGCAAAAGCGCCGTGACGCTTTCTTTTTCCTTTTCCTCCAGCGCCGCCTGCCTAGGTACTTTGATGCTTGACTCTTGTACAGGGCCGCTGACGCTCCACGCGTCAGCTTCTTCAAAAATCCTACTCCTTTCGTCGTTTCCGGAAATCTTTGAAAAAGTGACGTGGTTGTGCGTGTAACCATTCATTGAGCCCTCAACGCAGTGCTCTGGCTCGCTTGGGTAACCCATTATTGTAATGAAAGAATCTGCATTGTGCACTGGGTTGTCTTCGGCCTTGCAAGCGCCGCCGTGCGACTGCTCCGGGACATAAAAGGCGCTCAAGGCATGGCCTGCCTCGTGAACCATCACTCCTGCGAATAAGGATATTTCCAGGCCGGTTGAAACGTAGGTGGACGTGGTTGCGGGCGCTCCCACCCCACAGTAGGGTATATCAGTGAACCGGTCAGTTATCGGGTTGTCTAGGGCCAAGCCCGGGGTGTAAGTGTCCGTAAACGAGTTATAAACCCAGTATTTGTCGATTATTATGTAAAATGCAATCACACCGTCGCCGAAGAGTACGTCAAAGTACTCCGAAGCCCCCCTCATTTCGCAGTCAGTGTCAACTGACTCCCAATAAGACTGGACTAGCCCTACCTGCAATAACTCCACGCATGCCTCCCTGAAAAACACGTCTTCCATTCGCGCCAAGGCAATATCCAAAGAATTTGCAGTCGTGTCCCCGTTGTAAGGGACTCCAGTTGTAGGCGTTGTAATGATTGCATAAGTAATAACCGGCGCTCCCTGGCCTTCAGGCAAGTACTCTGCGCAGCCAGGTGCTGAAGTTCCACCACCAGAGCCAGGCAGCCACTCGCTGATGGGTGTGAGCTTGGTTGGTATTGTGATGCTCTTGACTTTCCCGCGCAGTTCCATGCTTTGAGCTGGCGTCAGCGAAATGCCTTTCGCTTGGACGAAAGCCACTGGGTCCATTTCCAGTTTCTCTAAATACCTTGAAGGAAAAGTAGTGACGTCGCTGGGTTCCACGGCTAACAAGCTGTCGTCGTGTATTTCCGGGCTCGCAGAAATTGCCAGTATGGCATTGATGGCAATTAACGCCAGCAAACACGCGCTTTTAGCGTTCATTCAAACCAAATGAACCGAATACATTTTTATGGCTGGCGGTGCTTGGTTTTTTTAATTTAAGGTCTTGGAAAATGAAGGAATACAAGCACCCCTACATTGGCGCCGGCGTTGTCGTCGAAGAAAAAGGCAGGATACTCCTTGGAGTGCGCGCCCGCGACCCCTTCAAGGGCAAGTATGAGTACCCTTCGGGTTTTGTGAACTACGGGGAGCGCGTGGAGGACGCGGCAGTGCGAGAGTTCATGGAAGAAACCGGCTTCAAGGTCAAGCTCACTGGAATTGTAGGCGTTTACTCCGACAAGAACAGGGATCCACGGGTTCACTCGGCTTACGTGTTGTTCGCCGGCAAGATTGTAGGTGGGAGGAAAAAACTCAGCGCCGAAGTCCGCAGGCTCGAATGGGTTGACGCGCGAAGTCTCCGAAAAAGCGACTGGTGCTTTGACTACCATAAGTCTTTCCATGATTATTTGAAGTGGAAGAAAGGCAAGGGCGCTTACTGGAGTTCTAGGCGCTGAACCCAGCTCAGGGCAGTGAATAAAAACTCTTTGCAATCCTTGTCATTGCGCAAAGGACTAGTTTCTTTTGGTCGAGCTTCCCGAGTCAAGCCAAGCTTGACTGGGCGCAGAAACGCGCAGCGTTTCTTGCGTTCTGCACGAAGCCGGCGGAGCCAGGCTGAGGCAAGAAAAGGTCGTGGGCCTGTAGTTTAGCCCGGCTATAACGCCGCCTTCACACGGCGGAGGTCGCAGGTTCAAATCCTGCCGGGCCCACCACTCACTTTTTGAAATGCTCTCGCGCCATCAACAGCGAAGTTAATAGGACGATGGCGGCACCGACTAACTGCATTGGCTCAAGCGTTTCGCCGAAGAGGAAGAACGCCACGGGCGCGGCAAGCAACGGCCCGAGGGCGCGGAGCGCTGAAACCATCCAGCCCTGCACGGTTTTCAATGACGCGTACCACAGCGTCTGCGAGACCAAGTTGTACAGCACTGAGTGGATTGCCAGGAACACCCATCCAGTCACTTCCAGCGCCAAGACTTTTGCGGGCGGCGCGAAAAGCACTGCCAAGGGAAGCAATGCCAGCCCTCCAACTACTTGCGTCAAGGCGTTTGTGGCCTTGGCGCCTAGCTCTATTGAAAGCTTTTTCGCGGGCAGGTACGACAACGACAGCATTCCCATGGCGGCAATTATCAAGAAGTCGCCCGCCTGGCTCTTTCCCAAGCCCGCGAGATTCCCGCCAGTTGAAAGAAGCACGGCCCCGGAAATGTGCACCAGCAAGAGGAACGCGTGCGATGCCTTGATTTTTTCCCCGCGAAGCAGCCACGACCACGCGAGCACG
>DATDTB010000022.1:0-4397 GCA_035291025.1 archaeon | reverse complement strand
AAATTGACAACCTAGTTTCCCAGCCAGTCGGGTGAATTCGAATCCTTTTTGCCGTTCCAAGCGACCCCGCGCCAAGGGCTGACTTCAATGCCCTGACTTCGTGGGCCAGTTCCTGCCTCAAAAACGGGACCTCGCCTGAGTAATCGCTTTCCTCTGCCTCGCGCGTGGAAACCCTGCGGCGCGACAAGGCAAGCTTTTCCTTCAACCCAACGCCTGGAGTCCCTGCTTTTACTCTCCGCCAGTAGCGCTTCAAGAGAGGCGACAAAATGCGCGCCGCGCTTTTCCCATGCAAAGCCTGGACGGGGGCGGGCTTGCGTTTGAGCATCAAAGGCAAGAAAGCGGGCGAAACTTTTAATAAACGATTTCAGGAAGCCTTCCAAGCTCAATTCCTTTCCTTACTTCGAGCATTAAGCGCCGCGCCGCCGACATTTCCGCGTCCGCGCCGTGCGCCAAAACCGAGTAAGGCGAGCCCGCTGGGTACAAGTTCGTACCGGCGACGATTCGCGCGGAAATCTCAAAGGTGATGAAGTCCAGCCTCGAAGTGCAGAACGTCTCGAGGCAGAACGGACCCACGACGCCGGGGGAAAAGCTTTCAACCGAGGACTTGACGACTTTTTCACCCAATTCAAAGACTTTGGGCAGGAGCGACTCGCGCAAAACCAAGGGAAGGTTTCCAGCGACTGTGTACGTTGGAGTGATGCCGAGTTCCTTTAGCTCGCTTGCGTCCAACCCTGTCCTGTGCAAGTCGTCAATGTTTGTTTCGTCGCGCCTGTCTATCCCCGTCAGTTCCAGCGAGCCTATGCCCTTGCCGTTGAGTTCCATTGCCCACGAGTCGCTGGACAATGGGCTGTAAAAGAAGTGGAAGTAATAGCGGGCGCCGGGAATGTATTCCTGTATCGTTATGTGCTTTATGTCTTCCTTGGAGTACTCGCCCGAGTCCAGGCGTTTCTGTATCTGTTCGTAGAACTCGGCGCTGGACTTGACCTTGAAGAAGCCCTTCCCGCCCTTGGCGCCGCTGGCCTTCACCAAGGACAAGGCCTTGATGTTGCTGGGGTCGAACTCGCGCGGCATGTGCAGGCCTGAGAGCTTTTCAAGCCACTCCCTTTGCTTGGCGCGCTTAGACTCCCAGTTAAGCACTTCGCGGTTGCCGAACATCGGGACTTTGAACTTTTCAAGTATTTCATCAGAGCCAACGTATTCAACGAAGGAGCCGTGCGGAATGACGATTGTGTTTTCCTCAACTAGTCTTTCCTGGACGTCCCTGGAAAGCAAGTCCTTCCAAGAGTCAACCCTTAGAAAGGAATCCGGAGTGGATGCCTTGAACGAAGAGTAAGCCTTTTCCCGCGCCGCCGAGTCGCAGACGCCAAGCGTCTTGAAGCCTTCTTTTTTGGCGGCGTGGAATATCTGCAACGCAGAGTGACTCGTGGCCGTGGCTATGGTGATGTCTTTCTTGTCGTAAGAATCAAGCAATTCCGCAATTTGCGCCCTTTCCACCATAAAAAGCAAGGAATGAAAGGCAATAAATTCCTTTCTGCCCGACATTGTTGGGTCGTGTTCAATTGGTGCTAGTTCTTGACGGAAGGCTTGTGGGCGCGGCAGTCAAGGCCCGCGTTATGGAAAGAGTGAAAGCGCTGAAAGCCAAGGGCGTTACTCCGTGCCTTGCAACCGTGCTCGTGGGCGACAACCTGGCATCCCAGACGTACTTGAAAATAAAGCACAAGACCTGCGCCGAACTGGGCGTTGAGTCAAAACACCACCACTTGCCGGAAAGCGCCTCGCAGCAGGAAGTCCTGGCGCTGATTGAAAAACTCAACGACGACAACGAAGTCACTGCGGTGCTGGTGCAGCTGCCATTGCCAAGGCACTTGAACACCGAAGTCGTTTGCAACGCCATTGCCCCCGGCAAAGACGTGGACTGCGTGAACGCGCAAAACATCGGGCTCCTAGTTGGAGGCACTCCCTTGGTGGAGCCTTGCACGCCCAAGGGAATAATGACGCTGCTCGACCACTACAAAGTCACGCTGGCTGGAAAGAACGCAGTGATAGTAAACAGGAGCAACATTGTGGGAAAGCCCCTGGCGCACTTGCTCCTCAAGCGCGACGCCACCGTGACCATTTGCCACTCCAAGACAAGGGACTTGGAAAAAGTTATGGCTTCAGCTGACGTGCTCGTGGCGGCAACCGGAAAGGCAGGGTTCGTGAAAAAGGAAATGGTCAAGGAAGGGGCCGTGGTGGTTGACGTTGGAATAGTGAAGGACTCCCAGGGCAGGCTAAGGGGGGACGTTGACTACGAGGACGTCAAGGAAAAGGCTGGCGCGATAACGCCCGTGCCCCGCGGCGTGGGGCCAATGACGATTGCGAGCTTGTTTGAAAACGTTGTTGTCCTGGCAGAGAAAGGGAAAGGCAAAAACTGACAACTAATCCTGGCCCTGCACTTGGAGGCACAATTCCTTCAATGCCTTGATTTCCGCGTTCGCGTCAACGCTTCCAAAGACTGCGCTGCCTGCAACGAAGACGTTGGCGCCCGCGGCGCGGGCTTCCTGGATCGTGTTCCTGCCAATCCCGCCGTCCACGCCGATGTCGTAGGCAAAGCCTCCTTCTTCTGCCAGTTCCTTGAAGAAAGAAAGCTTGGGGACTTGGTCGTGCATGAAGGACTGGCCGCCAAAGCCGGGCTCGACTGTCATGACGAGGACGTGGTCCAAGTCCGGAAGGAACGGAACCAGGGAAGCCTGCGGCGTCCCCGGCTTTATTGAAACGCCGGCCCGCATTCCTTTTTCCTTTATTGCTCGAATCGTTCCTTTCAAGTCAGCGCACGCCTCGTAGTGAACTATTAGCGTTGTGTCGTTCCTGTTGCCTGCTGCCTTGGCGAACTCTGAAACGTAACGCATTGGTTCTTGGATCATTAAGTGTATCTCGAAGGGCTTTGCTGAAAGCCTGCGCATGGCCTCAACGAGTAATGGCCCGAAGGTGATGTTTGGAACGAACGTTCCATCCATGACGTCCAAGTGGAACAAGTCAGCCGAGGAAACGCGCTCGATTGAAGCCTTCAAGTCAGCGTAGTCAGCCGACAAGAGCGACGGGGCGATCTTTACAGTCCTTTCCATTAAGGGAATTGAAAGCAAACAAGTTTTATTCCTTTACACTGCATTCTTGCCATGGTTGAGGGTGAAAAGGGCAAATGAAAATCGTGATAGGCAGCGACCACGCCGGCTTCGAGTTAAAGGAAAAGGTCAGGAAGGCGCTTGAGGCTAAGAAAATCAAAGTAGATGACAAGGGATGCAATTCAACTGAAAGCTGCGACTTCCCGGACTACGCCTTCGCGGTAGCGCGCGACGTCGCCAGCGGAAAGGCTGAACGGGGCATACTCGTTTGCGGTTCCGGAATCGGGATGTGCATGGCTGCCAACAAGGTAAAGGGGGTCAGGGCCGCGTTGGTTCACAACACCGAGGCTGCTCGTCTCTCGAGGCAGCACAACGACGCAAATATCCTGTGCCTTGCGGGAAGGACGACGACTGAAGTGGACGCCTTGAGCATAGTAAGCGAGTTCCTTTCAGCGGACGGCCCGAAAGAGGAACGCTACCACAGGCGGAACAGGAAACTCGAACTAATTTGAAAAGCTCAAATCGGTGGAGGGCACGGCGCCGACGAGCACGCGTACGTGCCGCCTGAAGGGCAGCAAAACGGCCTGCCCGCGTTGCCGCCTTGGCCGCACGCGTTCCCGCACGCGCCACAGTTCACGACGGACGCCTGCGAGTTAACGTTAGTGCACGCCTTGACTGACGTGCCGGCCGTGCCGCAGCACTTGTACGCAGTCCCCAGCGCGGAACAATTAGAGTTAGTCGTGCAAGCAGTCACGCCACAGTTACCCAAGTAACACACTTCCTGCTTGTCCAAGCAATTCTCGCCCTGAGGCACGCTGCCCAAAGCACTGCAACCCCCACAGTTCCGCGGGTCCGCGCGAGGCGCAGTGCAAAAACGAACTCCAGTCAAGGAATCACGGCACGACGTTGTTTCAGGCGGGCAAGAACAAACGCCGCCATTGCAAACCGCGCCAACGCCGTGAGTCTGAGTGCAGTCCTGGCACGAAGAACCGCAGCTTAATGAGTTAAAGGACGAACAGCTCGTAACGCAGTTACCACAGTCCTGCGGGCAAGTAGCGCAAGTCTCGCCGTAAAAAGCGCCGTCGCAAACACGGTCGCCGCACAAAGAACAGCAGTCCGAGGGACAAGTAGCGCAAGTCTCGCCCAATAAAACGCCTTGGCAGTGGCTGTCACCGCAGTATGGAAGCGGGCAAGAACCACAGTCATTGGGGCAGGTTGCGCACGTTTCAGGCAACAAGCAGGCGCCATCACCGCAACTAGGAAGAGGCGGGCAAGCGCCGCAGTCCTGACGGCAAG
>DATDTB010000021.1:0-11282 GCA_035291025.1 archaeon | reverse complement strand
AACGGCGGACCAGTTATTGATGCTTTTCACGCGGCAAGCGCTTTCAGTGAAAAAAGGAAAATGCGTTTTTGAAGTCCGCTGCTCGGACGCCTTGTTCGAGGACACGAGGAAGCACGGCGGCACGCCCGTCATGGCAAGAGTTGGCCACGGCTACATACCCGAGGAGCTAGGCGAAAACGGCGTCTTCGGCGGCGAACTCTCTGGGCACTTGTTCTTTCCTTACTGCTACTATAACTACGACGACGCAATCTTTGCGGCGCTAAAGCTCGCAGAAATCGCGGCGGCAAGCAAGCCGTTTTCTTCGCGCGTGGCTTCGCTGCCTTCGTACCACGCCAGCCCGGAAATATTCATTGACGTCAAGGACGAGGAAAAGTTTGCACTCGTTGGAAAAATCGCCAGTTCTTTGGCTGAAAAATTCGAGGTTGACTCGACTGACGGCGCGCGGGTGCGCACTAAAAACGCGTGGGGGCTCGTACGCGCGTCAAACACCACTTCGCACTTGAAGCTCAGGTTCGAGGGGCGGACAAGGGAGGCGTTAGAGGAAGTGATGGACGTCTTCAGGAAAGAACTCGGAAGACTTGGCTTGGAGTTAAAGGCTTAGCCAGGGAAAATCTCTTTTTCTCGCGCCCAAAGCGTTCCGCGGGCTTCGTCAAGTGCCGCAGCGCGCAAGTGGGCACAACGTATTCCATTCCTTCTGCCAAGTCCCTCTTTAATTTGTGGCTTTTCTTGGCCGCCCCTGCGTCCTCGGAGCCGCACTTCTTGCACTTAAAGCCCTTGCCAGTCCCCAATGAAGAAGTCCTGCCGCCGCAGTTCCTGCATGAAGGGCTTTCAAGCGTGAAAAGCGGCGCGAGGCGCTTAACGTAAAACTTTTCCAGGTTAAGGCTCTTGGAAAACCCGTTTCCTTCGTTCCTGACGCCGCCGCCGACCCATACTTCGTCTCCAAGCAAGAGCGCTGCGGCCGCGCTGCGGAACTCACGCGTTGGGGCGTAGGCCACGCACTCGATGCGGCCGGACTCGTCCGACAATGCAAACCGGACGTGCCTCTTGCCAGGGTTCGACCCGTAGTACTCGGGCTTCGCCGCGACAACGCCGTGAATTTTTGCCTCCGTAAACGGGCTTGCCATCGCCGCAGTCTTCACTCCGACGTTCAAGTGCGCGTCAGTTCCCTGGTTCGAGCGCCACACCACGCCAAAGTCTAACTCCTCGTTTAGCTCCAAGGCCTTGAAGGCCCTTGCAACCGCTTCAGGCGTTTCCCCGCGCACGCCGCAAAACACAGGGTCTTTCCCGGCAGGGAACAGCCTGGGTTTTTTCTTGTAAATGTTTGCAAAAGTTGAATCAGCGAATGCCTCGTTCATGGAAGTAACGCTTTCCAGGCCGTATTTCCTTTTCCTGCCGCAGTTTTCCGGGAAGCGGTACGCGAGGAACTCGAACGTGTAATCCGAGTTCTTGAGCTCGGCGCCAACGGCGGCGAGCGCTCCAATGATGCCGCGGCCGTTCTTGAACTTGTGGAACTCGACGCCAACGGAAGAGCAGAGCCTTTCAGCTTCACCGACTTCAAGGACTTCGTGGAGGGCACGGGAGTAAAAGGCTTTGAGTTCACGTGGAACGCTTCCTTGAAGGAACACAACGCCGGGATTCGTTTTCTCGTCGTCCAAGACCGAGTCCCTTGCAACCAAGCCCAAGGCGAAGTCTTTCACTTCAGCGAAAACCTTAGGGGTTGCCTCAAAGCGCAGGCAGACCGCGCCGTTTCCCCTCGTCCTAAACGGAATGTTGGGGTTCAAGCGAACGAGGAGCGGGTAGTCCAATAGCATTGCCTTTTTGCCCAGCAAAAAACGCAGGACTTTGGCGCCCAAGTAAGTCGTGCACATTCCCTTTGACGCGGAGTCCGTGTCGTCAATGCCGATGTGGTAGTTCATGCAGGAAAAAGGCGTCAAAAGAAATAAAACAAGCACTCAACGCGGGTTCACGGCTTCGGCAACGGACGCAAGGAATACCCGCCGTCAACCACGAGCACGTGCCCCGTGACGTTCCTGGAGTCGTCGCAGGCAAGGAACAATGCTGCCTTGGCAACGTCTTCGGGTTCGTTCACTTTCTTCAACGGCACAAGCGCTTCCCTTCCCTTGCGCTTTTCCGGGTTCGCGGCGTAGCCAGTCATGTCCGTTGAAGTAAAGCCCGGGGCCACGCAATTTACCCTGACGCTGGGAGCCAGCAAGAGGGCAAGGTTTTTCGTCAATGCAATCATTCCAGCCTTGGAAACGCCGTATTCGGGCGAGGCCTCAATTGGCAGGTTGCCACTGATTGAGGAAATGAACAAGATGTTACCGCTTTTCTGCCTGAGCATGTGCTCCGAGACAGCCTTCGAGCAGAAAAAAGCGCTCTTCAAGTTCGCGTCCAGTGTCGCGTTCCAAGTTTCCTCCGTCGCTTTCGAGAAGTCGTGCCTCAGGAAAACGGCGGCGTTGTTCACTAAAACGTCCACGCGCCTGAATTCTTTCACGGCGCGCTCAATTAACCACATTGCCTCTTTGGCCTTGGAAACATCCGCCTTAACTGCAATGGCCCTTCTCCCAAGCGACTTGACTTCATTAACTACTTTTTCGGCTTCGTCTTTGGCCTTCACGTAGTTAACCACGACGTCCGCGCCTTCGCGCGCAAACTCCAGCGCGATGGCGCGGCCAATGCCGCGCGATGCGCCCGTTACAAGGGCTGTTTTTCCTTCAAGTTTCAAGGGCAAAAAAATCACTTAAGCAAATAAAGCAGTAAAGCCTTTTGAACGTGTAGCTTGTTTTCGGCCTGCTGCCACGCGACGCTTTGCCTTCCGTCAAGCACTTCAGACGTTATCTCTTCGCCGCGGTGCGCGGGCAAGCAATGCATTGCTATCGCGTCCTTTTTCGCGAGGGCGAGAGAGCGCTCGTTGAGTTGGTACGGCGCCAGCAAGTGGCGCCGGGCGCTGGATTCCTTTTCCAAGCCCATGGAAACCCACGTGTCAGTGTAAACCACGTCAGCGTCTTCGAGCGCCTTTTCAATGCTCTCCGTCACCACCAGGCGCGACTTGTTCTTCTTGGCTTCGCCTTCGGACCAGTGCCACGCCTTCAAGTCAGGACGGAACCCGTGAGGGCATGCCACGAAAAAGTGAATGCCTAGCATTGCGCACAACTGCATCAAGGAATTGCATGTGTTGTTGCCCCCGTCGCCCAAGAACGCTACCTTCAACCCCTTCAGCTTGCCCTTTGCCTCTTACATGGTGAAAACGTCGGCGAGACTCTGGCACGGATGGGAAAAGTCGCTTAAGGCGTTGATTGTCGGGATGCCAGCGGCGCGTGAAAAGTCGCCCAGCAAGTCGTGGTTGAACACGCGCAGGACTGCCGCGTCGCAGTAACGGCTTATCACGCGCGCCGTGTCACCAATAGTCTCGCCGCGGCCCAATTGAGTCGTCTTTGGGTCCAAGTAAATGGCGTTGCCGCCCAGCTGCGATATTCCCGCTTCAAAGGAAACGCGCGTGCGCGTGGAAGGCTTTTCGAAAATGAGCGCGACCTGGGTTCCGGGAAGCATCTTCAGCTGCCGCGAACGCGGGGTTTTCTTTAGCCTTTCAGCCGAGGCAAAAACTTTTCCAATCTCTTTTATGGAAAGGTCGGGCACGTCAATGAAGTGCCTTGCTTTCCTGGTTTCTCCCATTCCACCACCCGCGCAATGCCACAACAATAGTATGTAAGGGTGTTGCTTGAACTCTTTTTAAAAGTTCAAGTTTACAGGCCATTCGAAACAGACTGGTATGCGGTCCTGAAAGGTACTCCTTTTGCAGCCAATTCCAGGGCCTTGCCTGCCGCGTTCAAGTCTTCAGTCATTGCCTTCTCGCACGCGCTGTTGTCTATTTTGATTTTTGACAATACCAAATAAGTAATTTCAAGGCAATTCTTTGCCTCGTCAAATGACGCCATTACCGGTTCTTTTGTCAGCTGGACATCGCGGTTGTAGCCTGAAATCAGGTTAGAGGAAACGGTTTTCACTAACTGTTCTAAAGCCAGCACTTTGTGGTACTTGGCGCGCAGCAACTCCAAGACGTCTGGGTTTTTCTTCTGCGGCATTATCGAACTGCCGGTGCAAATTTCTGGCGGCAATTCAATGAACCCGAATTCCTTGGTGCTGAAAAGCATCAAGTCGGAAGCGAGCTTGTTCAAGTCAAGCATTATTTGGCTCAAGCAGTGCAGTATTGTCGCCTCAAACTTTCCGCGGCTGTTTTGAACGTACAAGGGGTTTTCCTGGACTTTTTTGAAATCCAGCAGCTTGGCGGTTAGCTCGCGGTCCACTTTGACTGGCAATCCATAGCCGGCACCAGTTCCAAGGGGTGACTGGTCTATTAAGTCAGAAGCAACGGCAAGGAGTTTTTTGTTGTCAGCCATTGACTCAACGAACGCCTGCGACCACAGCCCGAAAGACGAGGGCATGGCCTTCCTGGTGTGCGTGTAGCCAGGCACCTTTACTTTCCCGTATTTTTTCCCGAACGACTCTAAAGACAAGGCAAGCGCGTCGACTAACCTGCTGACTTCAACGAGTTCGTCCTTGTAGTAAAGGCGCAGTGCAGCAAGTACTTGGTCATTGCGCGAGCGCGCCGCGTGAACCTTTTTGCCTGCATCTCCTAGTTTTTGCGTCAGAAAAGCTTCAATGGCCGTGTGGCAGTCTTCATCGGATTTCTTGACTGAAAACTTTCCAGCCTGGTCCAAGGCAATCAGCTCCTCCAATGCACCAACTAGCTGAGCGCATTCAGCTTCGTCCAAGAATCCTATTCGGTAAAGCATTTTCACGTGTGCAATGGACGCGGCGCAGTCATACTTCACTAGTCTTTGGTCCAGGAGGTAGTCATTGCCAACAGTGAACGCTTCGACTTTTTCGTCAAGCTTGTAGTTTTTTTCCCACAACTTCATGTTTTGCACCCTTTAAGCCATTCAACTTGAAACGCAACCCGTGCACTTTTATAAAGCCCTTCGAATCCAGCGCGTCAAAGCCGCCGTCTTCGCTCATGCTTGACAATGCCTGGCTGTACAACGCGTTTTGAGACTCGCGCGCCTTAACCATCACGTTTCCCTTGTACAGGGAAAGCAGGACTCCCCCGGAAACTGTTTCCTGGCTTTTTTCAACCGCGGCCATCAAGAACTCCATTTCGGGCGAGAACCAAAAGCCGTTGTACACCAGCTCGGCGACCTTAATGGAAAGGAACTGCTTCAAGTGGGCCACCTCCCTGTCCAGAGTTATGCTCTCGAGGTGCTGGTGGGCTTTCCACAAAATCGTGGCGCCTGGCGATTCGTAAGCGCCGCGCGATTTTATGCCGATGAACCTGTTTTCCACCAAATCAACCCTGCCCACCCCGTTTTTTGCGCCTACGCTGTTCAAGTAATTGAACAGCTCCAAAGAACCCTGAACTTTAACGCCATTCGAGTAATCGACAACCTTGACTGGAATGCCTTCCTTGAACTCCACTAGAATAAGCGTTTCCAGGTCCGGCGCCTGCATTGGCGAAACGGTCAGCTTGAACACGTCATTGCCTGCGGGCGTTCCCGGGTCTTCCAAAGAACCGCCCTCGTAGCTGGCGTGCATCAGGTTTTCGTCAACGCTGTACGGCTTTTCACTGGTTGCCTTCACTGGAATCCCGTGCTCCTTTGCATATCCGATTAACTCATTCCTTCCCTTGAAGCGTGAAAGCCATTCCGCGTCCTTCCAAGGACTCACTATTTTCACGGCAGGCAAGAACTTCATCCACGCAAACTCAAAGCGAACCTGGTCATTCCCCTTTCCCGTTGCCCCATGCGCCAAAACATTCGTGCCTTCCTTCAACGCCACTTCAACTTGCTTTTTTGCAATCAAAGGCCTGGACAGCGACGTTCCAAGCAGGTACTCTGACTCGTAAACCGCCCCCGCCTTCAGTGCCTTGAAGATAAAGCCTTCAACGAAGTCTTGCTTCAAGTCCTCAAAAACGACCTTTGACGCGCCGCAGGACAAGGCCTTTTCCTTGAGGGCCCCGAAGTCCTCCTTTTGCCCAACATCTGCCGTGAACGCCACAACTTCAAACCCCTTAGAGGCAAGCCAGTGAAGCATTACGGAAGTGTCAAGCCCTCCACTATAAGCCAAAACCAATTTTTCGCCCATTCATTCACCTCCAATAAGTACCGCGCCTGGAGTACTTAATGATTGTGACTAATCTTGAACAAAAAAAGACAAAAAAGTCCGAAAGCAAACAATTTAAAACTGCAGCCCGGTATTGTAGGGCATGGTTACTGTAACTGAACTGACTGAAAACTACTTGAGAGGGCATCCAAGCATCAAGGACTGCTTGAAAAACAACGTGGTGAATTATTCCAAGCTGGCGAGGCGCATCGCAAGGCACATTTCCCCAGAGAAAAAGTCAAGCGTTGAAGCGGTGCTGATAGCTTGCAGGCGTTTCGCGGCAAAACTCAAAAACGAGGGCGTGCGCGAGGAGGGGATTGTTCGCATTCTCCGCAACGGCGAACTGGAAGTGAAGAACAAGATTGTAGTGGCAATAATTGGAAAGAAGACGCTTCGCCTGGAAAGCCTCATTGCCTTGGAGAAGAAAACCCGGGACGAAGGCGGCGTTTTTTACGCAATTGAAGGCCCAAAGGTTTTCACGATTATAATGTCAGAGAAAAACTTTGACGACTTGAACGCGTTCAAGAAAAGCACCCTGCGGTTGTCGAAAAACCTGGCCATGGTGACAATCAAAAATTCAGAGGAAGTGGAAAAAACGCCGGGGTTCATCGCATACCTTTACTCGCTGCTTGGTGAAAACAACATAAACGTGGTAGAGACAATGAGCTGCTGGACCGACACGATCATAGTAATATCAGAAGAAGACTTGGCAAGGACGATAAAGTTCTTGAAGTTTTGACTAACGGAAAAAACTATTTTCTTACAATTAACGTTCCGGCTTTTCCATCCAAGGCGAAAATCAAGTACTCCGGAGTCGTTATTATGACTCGCTCACCGCCCTTCTTTAGGAAGTCAATGGCGGCCTCGATTTTGGGGGCCATGCTGCCCTCGCCGAACTCGCCGCGGCGCAGGTAAAGCGAGGCCTCGCTCAGGGTCATTTTCTCGATCGCCTTTTGGTTTTTCTTGCCAAAGTTGAGGAAAACGCTGGGCACCTCTGTCAAGATAACGAAGAGCTTGGCGCCGAGGTCCGCTGTGAGCACCGCGGATGCAAGGTCCTTGTCTATGACTGCCTCGACTCCGAACAAGTCCCCGCCCTTCCTTATGACTGGAATTCCCCCGCCGCCGCAGCACACGAGCATGAAGCCCTCGCCAATTAGTTTGCGAAGAGAATCGCGTTCCACTATTTGCAGCGGCTTCGGGGATGGAACGACGCGCCTATACCCCCTGCCGGAGTCCTCCTTCATGGGCCACTTCCTCGAGTCAATGAGCTTCTGGGCTTCTTCCCGAGTGTAAAACGGCCCCACGGGCTTGGTGGGCTTTGAAAAGCTCGGGTCTGAGTGGTCAACCAAGACCTGCGTCACAATTGAGAGCACTCCCTTGTGCAAGTGGTGTTTGGAGAGGTTGTTTTCAAGGCTTTGCTGCAAAAAATAGCCAATCTGTCCCTGCGTCTCGGCCACGAGCACGTCCAAGGGCATCGCTGGGACGAGCGACTTTGCTACGTCGTGCTGCAATAGTAAGTTGCCGACTTGCGGGCCGTTGCCGTGCGTCACTGCAACACTCCACCCACGCCTCGCCAGCAAGGAAACCGCTTCAGCGGTTTCGCGGACGCGCTTCAACTGCTCCTGGACAGTGCCCCAATGGCCTTTTTCAATGAGCGAATTCCCGCCCAAGGCAACGACTGCGACTTTCCAGCTAGGCTTGCGTGCTTGGCGCTTTTTCGGGGGCATAAAGCGTTAAAACGAAAACAACGCTTTTAAAACGATTCGCACCCTCGTTAATGAAAGCAAGCAGTCGTTTTTTGGTGCAACTTTTTGCGCAGCTCGCAGCGAGCCGCGGCGAGCGTGCGAAGGCATGCGTGAAAAGGTGCGCTCCGATAGTGTAGGCCGGTCAAGCACACAAGCCTTTCGCGCTTGGGACACGGGTTCAAATCCCGTTCGGAGCACTTACGTTTTTTTCCTTGCTTTCTGCGTAAAGCTTTTCAATAAGTTTTTATACAAGTGCCGCGCTGGTTGTTGGCGTGGAAGAGTTTGAAGAGTTCTCGCACGATGCCCTTGAGGCAGGGCAGGAACATTATCATTACCATGAAAGTGTCATCAGGGCGTGCGCTCAGTGCGGTTTCAAGAACCTGGAACTGCCGCCGGTGGTTCATTACTTGAACCAGGTTGACAGGATAGTGAAGAGCAGGAAAAAGCACCCGGAAGTCATCTTGTTTTGCCCGAGGTGCGGCTTCGGGGGCGCGCCATTGGAGTTCGACGGCGAACACGAGCGTTCGGGTTTTCTCAAGGCCTTGAAGGCAAACAAGTACAAGCTCATCACTGACTCTATGCGGCTCCGCCCTTCAGTGGACGGCGTCGTGGCATTGCCTGAAAAACTCGGCGCGCAAAAAGCCAAGGCCCACAGGGTGCTGCGCGACGTGAAAGCCAAGCCGTTGAAGGCTTGAAAAGCCCTTTTAATACCTTGCCGGGCTTACTTTTTCAGTGCAGGAGGGAAAACGCCCAGAATTAGCGGGGTTTTTCCGTCAACGCTTTTTGATTAACTATTAGCGAGCGAAGCGAGCGTGCGAATTCAAATCAAAAAGGGTTGTTTGGGGACCTGTAGCGCAGCCAGGATAGCGCGACTGCCTTCTAAGCAGTCGGTCGAGGGTTCAAATCCCTCCAGGTCCGTTTGCAGTTGCGGGAAGTGGAATGAAATGAGTGAAGTAGTTGAAAAACTGAAGGAGTTCCCAGGGTGGGAGCTGAAAGGCAACAAAATCGTTAGAGTCTTTGAAACCAAGAACTTCGGCGAGTCTGCCAAGTTCGTTGAGGAAGTCGCGAGGATCGCGCACAGGTTTTACCACTACCCCGACGTCGAGGTAAGGAACCAGACCCGCGTGACCATTGAAAGCACGACAACACAGGGAAGCTCTTCAGAGCCAACGGAAAAGGACTTCAGGCTCGCCGAAGCCATCAGCAGGGCTTTTGACAACTTGAAGTCCGCGCAAATGCGCAAGGAACAGAGAAGGGTTTATTGAGAAAGTTTTTTGGTAAAGCTTTTTTGAGGATTTCATAGCGAGCCGTATTCCGGCGAGCGTGAGAGCACACCTCAAAAAAGGTTTTGCGGCGGTCGCATAATCCGGCAGTGCGCTAGTCTTGAGAACTAGTGTCCTTCGGGACTTGGGGGTTCAAATCCCTCCCGCCGCGTTTTTGGAAAAAAAGCAGGGGTCGCGGAGCCTGGCCAAACGCGCAAGGTTCAGGGCCTTGTCCCTTTGTGGGTTCGCAGGTTCAAATCCTGCCCCCTGCATTTTTTTGCAAGGCTTTTAAGAATTGCGCGGCTTTAATGGTTTTCGCATGGCGAGGCTTGGCGTGGCAACGGAGAAGGTACCCGGCGGTAAGCTCTTGAGGGTCAAGGCGTGGGTGTCCGAGGACGGGAGCGTCATTGAAAAAACGCAAGTCACCGGCGACTTCTTCGCTCACCCCGAGGACTGCGTCCTTGAAATTGAAAAGGCATTGAGCGGCGCCAAGGCTTCACTTGACGAAAAGGCGTTAGGCGAGCGCGTCGGCCGAGTAGTCGAGGCCAGGAAGGCAGTGCTCGTTGGAGTGGACCCGACTGCTATTGCGCGGGTGTTGAAGGCGGCTGCTTCGAATGCGAAGTGATTCAAGCGTGGCAAGCGTGAAGTGGAGGGTTATTCCATTGCAGGCGCGTGACGCCCACGCCAACATGGCGTTGGACGAGGCAGTGAGCGAAGCCGTTTCCAGGGGCGAGAGCCCTCCAACGATTCGTTTTTACACGTGGAAGCCTAGCGCCGTGTCCATTGGGTACTTCCAGGGACTCGAGGACGAGGTTGACGTCGCGTTAGTGAAGGAGAAGGGCTTTGACTTCGTGCGCAGGCGGACTGGCGGCGGCGCGGTTTACCACGACACCAATGGAGAGGTTACTTACAGCGTGATTGCTCCCGAGTCCTTTTTCCCAAAGGGAATAACTGAAAGCTACCGCGTCATCTGCGGCTGGATAGTTGAAGGGCTGAAGGGATTGGGAATAGAGGCCGAATTCAAGCCAATAAACGACGTTGCCGTGAAGTTGTCGGGGAAAAAAATTTCAGGCAACGCGCAGACGCGGCGCAACGGCGTGCTCTTGCAGCACGGCACCATGCTTTATGACTTGGACGTCGTTACAATGTTCCAGTTGCTCAAGGTGCCGAGGGAAAAGATTTCAGACAAAATGATTCAAAGCGTGGAGGAGAGAGTGACGTGCGTGAAAAAACACAACGCGGACGCGTCGCTGGAGCGGGCTTACAAGGCGTTGCTTCACGGGTTCACTGAGGGAAAGGAATTCGGGTTCGGCGAGTACTCGGGCGGCGAGCTGGCCAGGGCAAGGGAGCTCGTGGAAAGCCGTTATTCGACGCGGGAATGGAATTACTTGAAGTGATTTTTCCATGGTGCTTGGAAGCATTGCAATAGACTTGGTCGTGATTGTCGCCGCGCTGTACTTGATCAACAAGGGCTCCGAAAAGACCACTGACGCGATCTCGCACACTGCCCGAGTGTTCCGGACGAGCAACGTTGCGGTAAGCATTGTCTTGGTTGCCTTGCTCTTGAGCATGCCCGAAGTCCTGATTTCTGCCTCGTCTATTTTGAAGGGAAAGCCGGATCTTGCAATCGGGGTTGCGATTGGCTCGCTGATTGTAAACCTGGGCTTGATTGTGGGCGTTTCCGCGATAATCCGGCCGATAAAGCTTAGCAGGGTCATGATAACGCGGGACCTGGTCTTCATGATTGTTGCAACGCTCGTGGTGAGCCTAGTGGGCATGGGCAACGGCCAGTTTTCCAGGCTCGACGGCGCTATCTTTCTTTTGTTATTCATTCCATACATAATAAACGTTTACGAGCAGGAAAAAATGCTCACCCGGAAGGAGCGCGCGAGGGAAGAGGAAAGCATTTCGCGCACGCTGGAGCTCACGGGAAAGTGGATTCACTCGGAAAAAGCACGAGGGCTTCTTCCCTTGCTTTTCGGCCTGGCGTTGCTGGTTTTGGGTTCCGAGCTTTTCACTCGCAGCCTGGTCTCCATTGCCAACATCACGGGCATTCCCGGAATAATAATAGGGTTAACAGTTGGAGCCATTGGGACAAGCATTCCAAACCTTGCCACGG
>DATDTB010000020.1:0-11129 GCA_035291025.1 archaeon | reverse complement strand
GAGGAAAAGAAGGCCGAGAAGTCGCCCGAGGAAGAAAAGAAGGCTGAAGAAAGCGCGAGCGCTGGACTGGGCGCGTTGTTTGGCTGAAGAAGACTTTTCCTTAGTTTTTAGCCAAATAAAAGCGTCCCTCCACCCCTGAAAGGGGGGGAAAGGACGCAATGCCTAGCCGTCAAAGCCAGTGCCTCCTCTTGAAAAGCCCGCGCGCCGGGTTAAGCCTAAAAACCAATCCCCTGCGCGTGGGTAACCTTTTTATGCGATTCAATGCACTTTCCCTTAAAGGCGCGGTGTTTTTTTGATGGCGGAAAAAAAGGAAAAGGCGGCGGCGAAGGGAAGCCAGGACGTCCGAATTGTCATGAAGTACATTGACTACTGGGCCAACGAGATAACTCAGTTATTGGTGTTGTTCATTGCCATCTTCGCGTTGTTCAGCCTGGACTCCGCGGGCACTTCAATCGGGGAAACAAGGAACTTCACTTACGCGTTAATACTTGCCGGCTTTGCCTTCCTTGCAGTCAACTGGTACAAGCGCAAGCAGTTCGAGAAAGAAATTCTGTGAAAAGGGCTGGTAGCGATTTCCGGGTGGTCTCAAGTGAGGGCAGGCGCCAAGTTTTTACTATTATTGATGGCGTTCAGCGGCGTTGCCTCTGTTTCCTTTGCGTCAACGACTGTGTACGTGCCTGCCGTGACAGGCGACGGCGATGGATTGATGGCAAAGCTGACGGTTTCTCTTACCACTGCAACGTCTCCCGGCAACGGCGAAATATACACTTCGGTTTCCACTCGAACGGGGGTTGACACGCAGAACTCCGAGAAAATCGCCAAGAGGTACTCCGAAGCCTTCACTGGAAGGGACTTGGACGACTACGACATATTTTTCAGGATTGACACGAACGCTTACCAAATAGACGGGCCGAGCGCCGGAGCGGCAATGACCATTGCGTTGATTGCGGAAGTCCAAAACCGGGCGGTGCCGGAAAACGTCACCATAACCGGCACGATAAACGACAGCGGGGTTATTGGCCCGGTTAGGGGCATTTACCAAAAAGCCGTCGCCTCCTCAAATTCTGGAATGAAGCTGTTCGTGATCCCGCAAGGCGAAGCGGTTCAAAGGGCCACTGTCACGGAGAGAGTCAACGGGCAGGACACTGAAGTAACCAAGGACGTCAACTTACTGGAGTACGCTCCTGAAAACTTGGACTTGGTTGTCGCGGAGGCTGCGACAGTCAAGGAAGCCCTGCAAATAATAGAGGCGGGGCCGGACTTGAACAAGATCAAGGCAATTGAAAGGACTCCGTTACCGGAGTTCTCTGCCGCGCCCCTGGTGCTGCCTGAAAGGTTCGCCACATTCAAGGAGTTCTCGCAGGAACTAGTGGAGTCTGCTTCGGCAAAAGTAGTGAAGTCAGAAAAGCTTGCGGAAAACGCCGAGTACTACAACCAGGACTTGCTGGAAACCGCAAAGAGCTTGAACAACCGCGCGAAAACCTTGCTTGACCAGGCAAACGAGTTCCTTGGAAAGAACTACTTGTACACTGGCGCCAACTTCGCGTTCCTCGCCCTCACTTCCGCCAGCCAGGCCGAGGCAATACTTGAACACCAGTCAATAATAACCGACAACTCGTCGCAGTTCGAGGAAGTCCTCCAACAACAATCGGACAGGTGCAGCGACTTGTTGAAGCGGTTGGGTGCGCGGGGAGTGGGCAGGGAGGACGCGGACTGGGTGATTGGGGCACAGCAAAGGACTCTGTGGGCGTGCAACAACGTCAACGAGTTAAAGAGCGCGCCGGCGGAAGTTGTTGTAATTGGCGGGCAAAAAATCGACATAACTCTTCCGTTGGACAGGCTTGAAAAGCTGATGATGGCCTCGGCGTGGATGGACAGCGCCGAGTCAATGCTTTCCAAGGCCGCGAAAACGAGCGTTTCAAAGAAAGTCAGCGAGGAAAGCGTTGCCGGGCTGGCAAGAAAGCAGTCAATAACGATAGAGGACTTGCTGGTGGCTAGGGACTGCACGCCGCAGGACTACGAGAGCCCGTTGTGCGAAATAAACGCCAAGGAACTTTTCACTCGTTATTACAAGTGCAGCATTGACGCCAAAGCCAAGAACTGGAACGCCGCCTCCATTTACTGCGCCTCCGTCGCGAAGTCAGCGCTGGAAAGCGACAACCTGCAAAACCAAATCAAGAACATTGACGCCGACGTCTTGGGGGTGGCCGAGGCGGTTGAAAGCCAGCTGGAAGAAATAAGGGAGGAAATTGAAGGCTCTCCGACTACTTTTGCATTCGTGTTCTGGCAGCACTCCAAGTACTTGGGGAGCGCGGCGCGCTTCCACTTGCAGAACGGGGACGCGGCCCAGGCAAGCGGCGAGCTTTCCAGCTCCGTCCTCATCCTCCACATGTCAAAGAACCTGGCAAACGACTCACTGCAAATGTTTTCCGCAAGCGGGATCGCGCCCTTGGCGCCAGGCCAGGAAGGCAAGGGGTTGAACACCAAGCTTGAAGTCATTGAAAGAGAGCCAGAGCTAAGCGTGATAGCTGGGGTGCTGCTTGGAGTGCTCATAGTCATTCTTGCGGCAATAATAATAGTAGTACTGCGGCAGGGGGGCCTGGAGCCCGGGCATTACGGGAGAGGACGCGAACGCAAGCGGCTTGAACGAAGCGAGGCAAGGAAAGAACCGGAATACAACAAGGAGCACTTGGAAAGAGTCAAGCAACTGCACTCCCGCCCGGCAAGCGCAATGACTAACCAGGCAAGCGAGTCAAGAACAAAGACAATCAAGGCCGCATTGAAAAAAGCCGAAGAAGACTACCATTTTGGGAGAATCAACACAATAAGGTTCGAAAAACTCAAGGCAAAATACGAGACAATGATGCGCGACTTTAAGTGAAAAAAACTCAAGCAACAATTGGCGCCTGCGCCTCGCCCTTGGGGAGCTTGACTCCAATGACTGACGTGCCATCAGCCCCCTTTGCAACCCCGACTATTTGGTCAACGTTCTTCAGCAATACCTCGTTGTGCGTTATCGTTATGAACTGGGAGTCGCGCGAAAAGGTAGTGAACAGGTTTCCAATCTTTTCCGAGTTAACCTTGTCCAGGGCCGCGTCGCATTCGTCCAATACGTAGAAGGGCGCGGGCTTGTGCCTCTGGATGGCGAAAAGGAAGGCCATTGACGTGAGGGCTTTCTCGCCGCCGCTCAAGGCGTCAATGTGCTTCAATGACGTGCGCCCGTCGGGGCTTGCCTCGATGAACAGCCCAGAATTCAATGGGTTCTGGTCGTCGGACAGCTTCAATGATCCCTTCCCCTTCGTCATGCCCGCGTACATTTTCTCGAAGTTCGACCTAATGCTGCTGTAGCTGGACATGAATGCGTTGACGCGGCGCGCGTCAATGTTCTTTATTAACTCCAGCACCGCGTCCTTTTCCTTCCCCAAGACATTGATTTTTTCCTCTATTTCCTTGACGCGCTGCGACAACACCTCGTAGTCCTCGATTGCCTTCATGTTCACCGCGCCCAACTCGCCTATCTTGCTCTGCAAGACCACTTTTTCGTCCTTCAATGACTCAGCGCTTTCCTTCAATGGCTCGACGTGGGGGTAGTTTTCCATTTCCCTCTGCAAGTCCAAGAGCCTAGTTTCAAACATTGCCTTGCGCACGCTCGCGTCAGTGACGCCGCTGCGAATGGAGGAAATGCGCGACTCAAGCTTCCCGCGGTTCACTGCAAGCCCCTGCGCCTTGGATTCCAGCACTGAAACCCGGGCCTGGATTTCCTCCACTTCCTTGCTGGACTTCTGCAGTTCCACTTGCTTTTGCTCCTTGTGCTTTTCGAGTTCCTTCAAGCGCGACTCCAGCGTGGAAATCTCGGCATGGAAAGCCTTCACTTCCCCTTCAAGCGCTGCAACCTTTTCCTCGTGCTCCTTCTTCAATACGTTAAGCCCTTGCTCCTGCGTTGACGACGTGGACTGGATTTCGACTTCGATTGCCATGCGTTCCTCGCGCAGCTTGGACAACTGTTTTTCCAAGTCCTCCAAGTTAAGCGACACGCGCGTAGAACGCCGTTCCTGCAGGCGTTTTTCAACGCCGGCCTTCTGCGACTCCAAGGTGCTTATTTGCTGCGACACGCTGTGCATTTCCTCGCGCTTTTCGTTCAACAGCGTTGGAACGTCCTTCCCGTCCCTGGCAAGCCCTTTTTTCTGCAGCCCCCTCAACTCGGAGAGCTGGGCCTCAAGGGACTTTTTCTGGGTTTCCAGTTCTCGGACCTTCAATTCGAGCTCGCCTTCGCTGTCCAATAACACTGAGAGGTTGGCGCGGAGTTTTTCCAAGTCCTTAAAGGCGTTCTTTTTCTCCTGCTCCAACTCGGAAACACGGTCGTTCAACGCGTTTAACTCCTTCCCCTCAGAAATAGTCGCCTTGCGCGTGTCCCGCGCGCCTCCAAGCATTACCCCAGAGCTTTCAATCAAGTCGCCGTCAAGCGAAACCATTCGCGCAACGCCCACCCCGACTTCCTTGGCGCGGGAGACCTTGTCTATTACGAGCGTGTCGCCGAACACGTACGAGAACGCGGGCTTGAAGCGCGAGTCAAACCCTACCAAGTCCAAGGCGGTCCCCATCACTCCCGGCTTTCCCAAGGCTTCCTGGGAGACAACGCGTGGAGGCTTTATTTTGTTCAATGGAATGAAGCCGGCGCGGCCGAGCCGGTTTTCCTTCAAGTAGTTAATGCACTTGATTGCGGAGTCCTCGTCTTCAACGACGATGAAAAACATCTTGGCGCCGGCGGCGGTTTCAATTGCTTGAGCGTGCTTCGAGTCATACTTGCACAATTCTGCAACTGGCCCGTGCACGCCCTTCAACTCGCTCCTCTTGGCTGCGGCCAGCAACGACTCAATGGCAATGTTTTTCCCGAGGCTGCTTGCGTGCAGCGTGCTTAACTTTGACTTCAAGGCAACGTATTGCTCGCGGACTTCCTTTATTTGCTCTTCCAGTGAAGCATAGCCGGCGTTGGACTTCTTTTCCTCGGAGTAAAGCTTTTCCTTTTCCTTGGACAACGCGCCCAATTCAGTCAAGGCCTGCTTGAGCTTTTGGCTGGATTCCGAAACTGATTCCTCAAGGCGCTTGAGCTTGTCGCCCCGCAAGGGGTCGGACGCGTTCACCATTTCCTGCGTCGCCGCCAGCGCGTCGTAACCTGCCTTCAATGAATAGTACTCTTCCTTTTTCTTCAAGTGCAGCTCGGACAGCTCTTTCAACTGCGTTTCCAGTTTCGCAGACTCCGAATCAGTGCCGTCCAAGCCCTTCAAGGCCTCCCGCTGCTTCAATGACAATTGGAGTATTTGCCTTTCCACTTCGGCCTTCTTGTCGTACTTGGGCCTGAGGGAGCGCTCGCTTTTTTCCATGCGCTCGTTAAGTTCTGAAAGCTTTG
The DNA here is from genome assembly GCA_035291025.1 of archaeon. Lineage (GTDB taxonomy): Archaea > Iainarchaeota > Iainarchaeia > JAFGOX01 > DATDTB01 > DATDTB01. Next base: position 5,722 of record DATDTB010000020.1, on the reverse strand, counting down.
CCTTCAAAGACTCTATTTCCGCCTTGTTTTTCTCGACGCTTTTCCTGCGTTCCCCGAGCTGGCTCTTCTTCACTTCCATCTCCGTGCCCGTGTCCGCTATCTGCTTGGCCAGCTGCGCGTTCGTCTCCCCGCCCACTTTCAGGGCCTTTTCCTGCAAGCCGCGAATCTTTTCATCCAATTCCCTAAGCTCGCCTTCAATGCCGGCAATCTGGGACTCTACTTCTTTCACTTGCTCCTCTGCCGCGGCCAGCTGTGACTCGCTTTCCTGTTTTTCCTTCAAGACGAGCTTTATTTCGCTGGAGAGAATTGTTGCGTTGACGCGCTTGAGGCGAGTGTTGAGTTCCTGGAACTTTAACGCCGCCTCGCGGTCCTTTTCCAGCGCCTCCAGGTTACCCTTCCGCTCGCCCTTCACTATGCCCCACTCGCGCGTCTTCGAGTTCACTTCGTCGAGTTGCTTGAACGCCTCGGCCTTTTTCTCTTCGTACTCCGCAATCCCAGCGACTTCGTCGACTATTTGGCGGCGCTCCGTTGGGCCCATTTCTATTATTCGGTCAACGTCGCCCTGCAGCACGACGTTGTAGCCATTCGTGCTAACGCCCAGGGAAGTGAGAAAGGAGTGAATCTTGTTCCGCGTGACTCGTTTCCCGTCGAGCTTGTAAAAAGACTTGCCCTGCTTGTCAATAGAGCGAGTCACGACGTACTCGGTTTTCTCGCCCTTCTCGTTCGGGCCCTCCAAGTGCACGGAAACCCGGGCGGTGTTGTCGGGGGCGGCGTGGTAAACCAAGTCAGTGAGCTGCTTTGCGCGGATTGACTTCAAGGACGTGACGCCGAAAACAAAGAGGATGGCGTCCAAAACATTGGATTTCCCGGAACCGTTTGGGCCCATTATCGCGGTAAACCCATCGGAAAACGGGATGTCGGCTTTCTTGAAGGACTTGAAGTTCCTCAGCTTTAGCTCCTTTATCCTGGTCAGGAAGGCGTTACTCATTCAAGTTCACTTCACGGCGAGACACTGGTAAACCGGCAGCCAAGGGCGTTTTTGCACTGGAGCGGTTGCAGAGAAATAAAACAGGAAGTGCTTTTAAATGCTTTATCCGCTCGTCTTGAGAAAAACAGCGCGCGAAAAACGTGGGTGGTGGGAACGAAAAAGGTTTAATACATGCAACGCCATTAGTTAGCGCGTCAAAAAAAGGAGTGTTTTTTCCAATGGCAAAAATTCAGGCATTCGGGAACTTCATTGGCGGGCAATGGGTTGAATCCAGTTCCCGGGAGACTTTCAACAGCGCCAACCCTGCAAGCAGGGAAGTCTTGGGCGAGTTCCAGAAAGGCAACGCCAAAGACGTTGAGTTGGCCGTGAAGGCAGCGGAAAAAGGCTTTGAGGAATGGTCAAGCACTCCGGCGCCACGCCGCGGGGAGGTCCTGTTTGAGGTCGCGCGGGTTTTGAGGAAGGAAAAGCAAAGGCTTGGGGAACTCGTCACTAGGGAAATGGGCAAGCAGTTAAGCGAAGGACTGGGGGACGTGCAGGAAGCCATTGACGTCTTCGAGTACATGGCAGGAGAAGGGCGGCGCTTGCTGGGTTACACTACCCCATCGGAGTTAAGGAACAAGTTTTGCATGACAACGCGGAGGCCTGTGGGAATTGCGGGTTTGATTACGCCGTGGAACTTCCCGATAGCCATTCCTGCATGGAAGGCGAGCGCGGCGCTAATTTGCGGGAATTCAATTGTGTTAAAGCCTTCCTCGGACACGCCGCTGTGCGCAATCGAGCTCGTGAAAGTAATGCAAAAAGCGGGCGTTCCCGACAACGTAGTGAATCTGGTCACTGGCTCGGGTGAAGGAGTTGGAAACGTAATAGTAAGGCACCCGAAAATACGCTGCCTGTCATTCACGGGGCACAGGGACACTGGCGCGTGGATACTCGCGAATGCAGGCATAAAAAAAGTCGGGCTGGAAATGGGCGGCAAGAACCCAATAATCGTGATGGACGACGCGGACGTTGAGTTGGCCGTTGAAGGAGCTGTTTGGGGAGGGTTTGGGACGACTGGGCAGCGTTGCACTGCGGCGTCGCGCGTCATAGTCCACGAAAAAATCAAGAACGAATTCGAGGAAGCATTCGTTGAAAAAACCCGAAAACTCAAAGTTGGCGACGGCATGACCTGCGACGTGGGCCCGTTGGTGAACGCCGCGGCGCTGGAAAAAACCAGGAAGTACGTGAAACTGGGCAAAAGGGAAGGAAAACTGCTCTCTGGCGGCAATGCGTTGACTCGTTCAACAGGATTCTTTCACGAGCCAACCATTTTCACCAACGTGAAGTGGGACGCTCGCATTGCGCAAGAGGAAATATTCGGGCCCGTTGTCTCAGTCATTCCAGTCAAGGGCTTCGATGAAGCGATAAGAGCGGCAAACTCCATTGAATACGGCTTGAGCACTAGCATTTACACGCGCGACGTCAACAAGGCGTTTTTGGCAATTGAAAAACTGGACGCGGGAATCACTTACGTGAACGCTTCAACCATTGGCGCCGAAGTGCACTTGCCGTTCGGCGGCGTTAAGAGCACTGGCAACGGAACGAGGGAGGCGGGACAGGAAGGCATTCACGAGTTCTCCGAGACAAAAGCCGTGTACGTTGACTATTCGGGAAGGCTGCAGAGGGCGCAGATTGACTTGGAATCCGTTCCCGGCAGCGGGAAAAAAGGCAAAACTGGTTAGATTTACAACAAATGTAACGCTTTTAAAAGGTTTATCCTTCTTTTTCCTTCGGCTGGGGGTTTTCAAATGAGGAAAATAAGCATTTCAATCCAGGGAATGCACTGCGGCGGGTGCTCAAAGCTAGTGGAAATGAACTTGAAGGACGCTGGCGCGTCAAGCGCAAAAGTTGACTTCGACTCAAAGAAAGCAGTGGTCGAGTTCGACGACGGGAAAACCACGCAGGAAAGGCTGTTGAAGGCAGTGCAGGAATCGGGGTACAAGGCCAGCGTTTCAAGCTAGTTTTCTAAAAAAAACACGCGCTTGGTTTTGCAAACGGGGTTGGAAATATGGTTCAAATGGTTTCATACTATGCGGCGGGGGCGATAGGCTTCATCGCGATTGCCTTGGCGGGGCTTTACGCCTGGAAGGTCAAGAACCAGTTGTGCTGCAAGGAATGCGAAATGCACGGAATGATGCTTGGAATGACATTTGGAATGATGGCCGGGCTGGTCACGTCAACAGTGATAGTCGTCCCGACCGGGGACTTTTTCACCGCCACAATTTCCGGCACGCTCGCCGGGGCCGCTGCTGGAGTGTTTATGGGCAGGACTTTTGGAGGCTCACTTGGAAGAATGGAGGGGGTCATGGCGGGACCGATGGGCGGCATGATGGGCGCCATGCTCGGGCAAATGATCAGGCCATTCAACTTGCAGTTATTCATGCCCTTCTTTTTCGCGGTCGTGGTATTCGTAATGGCCGAAATGTGCTACGTTGTGTACAAGCAGACAAAGGTGAAGGCTCCAACCCTTGCCGCGCTGGGCTTGGTGTTCGTGCTCTTAGCTGGCGTTTCAAGCTTTTTCCTGGACTTCTCGCTCCAAGGGAAAACAACCAGCCTCGCAACCCTTTCCGCTTCAACGGGGAGCACTGGTGGCCTGGCAAAGTACAAGTGGCTAAGCGAAATAACCAAGGAAACAAGGGAAACCGCCAAGTTGAACGCGGACGGCGCGCAGGAAGTAGCCATAAACGCCACTTTCACGAACTACGAGCCAAACGTGGTGGTGGCAAAGAAAGGCGTTCCATTGGAGATTACTCTTACTGCGGACGAGGACGCCGGCTGCGGGAGGAACGTGGTATTCCCTGAATTCGGCAAGGACGTCATAATCCCAAGCAATTCAAGCACCACTGTCACCCTGGACTTGGAGGAAGCGGGCGAGTTCCGCTTTCACTGCTCAATGGACATGTTCCAGGGAAAGATAATAGTCCAGGACTGAAGGCTGGAGTGAAGGCTGCGTGGAAAAAAAGACTTTTACCGTCAAGGGAATGGACTGCGCGTCCTGCGTTCTCGTAATTGAAAAAACCCTCAAGAAAACGCCTGGCGTCAAAAACGCCTCCGTGAACTTGGCCACGGAAAAGGCGTTAATTGAGTTCGACGCGTCAGTGGTGGGAGAGGAAGGGCTACAAAAAGCCGTTGCGGGCGCGGGTTACAAGCTATTGAAGGAGTTCTCTTCACAGCAGCAGGAAGAGGAAAAAAAGAAAGAGCTAAGGGAACTGCAAGCAAGGCTAGTCGTTGGAGCAGCGTTCAGCGTGCCCGTGCTCTTGGGCAGCTTTCCGGAAGTCTTCACTTTCACCCCGTCAATGCTAGCAAACCCGTTCGTGTTAATGGCGCTTGCCACCCCGGTCCAGTTCTTCGTCGGCTGGAAGTTTTACGAGGGGTTTTTTTCCGCGCTAAAGGCAAGGACCGCGGACATGAACACGTTGATTGCGGTAGGAACGTCCGCGGCGTTTTTTTACAGCGCCTTCGTAGTGCTGTTCCCCCAGTTCGTCCCTGAAGGCCAGTCAGTGACGTACTTTGACACTTCCGCGATAATCATAACATTCATAGTGCTCGGCAGGTACTTGGAAGCCGTAGCAAAAGGCAGGACTTCTGACGCGATAAAGAAGCTCATGAAGCTCCAGCCAAGCACTGCAACTGTAGTAAAAGGGAAGACCGAAAGGCAAGTGAGAATTGAAGAAGTGAGGGCTGGCTTCGTTGTCCTAGTGCGGCCGGGCGAACGGGTTCCAGTTGACGGGGTAGTGCTGGCGGGCGAGAGCAGCGTTGACGAGTCAATGCTTACAGGCGAGAGCATCCCGGTATTCAAGAAAAAAGGCTCCAAGGTCATAGCTGGAACGATTAACAAGCACGGGTTCCTAAAGTTCAAGGCAGCCAAGGTGGGCGACGAGACTGTTTTGGCGCACATCATTAGAATGGTGGAAGAAGCTCAGGGCTCGAAGGCCCCGATTCAAAGGCTCGCAGACGTCGTTGCTTCCTACTTCGTGCCAGTCGTAATAGTGATAGCATTGCTGGCGTTTGGTTACTGGGGCTTTGCTGCAGGGAAAGGAATGGCGTTCGCGCTCACCATCCTGGTGGCGGTCTTAATAATCGCGTGCCCGTGCGCCATGGGCCTCGCGACTCCTACTGCGATAATGATTGGCACTGGAATTGGGGCGGAACGCGGCGTGCTGATAAAGGGCGGGGAGGCGCTGGAAAAGGCCCACAAGATAAGCGTGGTCGTGTTCGACAAGACTGGAACGCTGACAAAGGGAGAGGCAAGGGTTACTGACGTTGTGGCTGCTGGGGACAAGCGGAGACTGATTGGGTTGGCGGCCTCGGCTGAAAGCGTGTCCGAACACCCGTTGGCCGACGCAATTGTGTCCGAGGCGAAAAGGCTTTCCATTAAGGCAACGCAGCCAAGCTCTTTCAAGTCTTTTTCCGGCAAGGGAATACTGGCGTTCGTGGGCGGCAGCAAGGTATTGATAGGGAACCGCGCGCTCTTCAGCGACAACAAGGCCAGCCTGGGAGCGTTTGAAGGAAAGGCAAGAGAGCTTGAAAGGCAAGGCAAAACAGTCGTGTTCGTTTCGGACGCGAAAAAAGTCATTGGAATAATCGCTATCGCCGACACCTTGAGGGGAAACGCAAAGGAAGCCGTTTCAAGGCTCAAGGCAACCGGCATTGAAACCGTGATGATCACGGGCGACAACGAGTCAACAGCGAAGG
>DATDTB010000019.1:0-6175 GCA_035291025.1 archaeon | reverse complement strand
CTCCAGGGCCCTTGTCTTGGACGCACCCGGAGGCGAGCACGAACGCAAGGACCGTGAAAAACGCGAGGATTTTTCTTGCCATGAAACGCAGTACGGCGCATTTCGCTTTAAAAGTTTCGGTTATGAAGCCCGCACTATTGTAGGCAAGCCCTTGGTGGGAGTTGAACCCACGACCTGCAGTTGTTTCCGCACGCGCGACCAAAAACGAGTTTTGGTGCAGCTTTTTTGGTTAACTTTCAGCTAGCCTTAGAGGCGAGCGTGTGAGCTCAAACCAAAAAAGGTGCCTACGAAACTGCCGCTCTGCCAGGCTGAGCTACAAGGGCTTTTTTTTGCCTGGTGTTTTCTTTGCTAAGAATGGAGTCGCGTTAACCTTTAAAAAAAGAAGCCTGTTGAAGGCTTTATGAGGCGGCAGTGGGTTTGGGTTTTGGCGTTTTTTGCCTTGATTGCCTCGTTGTCTTTTTCCCAGTCCAGTAATTTCTCGGTGAACCCTTCAGCCACTCCCGGCGTTGCTAAAACCTCTGAGTCAATCCAGTTCAAGGCAAACCCTTCAGGCTTCCTGCAGTCAGAGAACTTGTCTTATTTTTGGGACTTCAATGACGGCTCTTCGAGCACGGAAAGAAACCCGACTCACGAGTTTGCAGCGAGCGGCGTTTACAGGTCAATGGTCACTGCTACCGGGAGCCTCAGCGGCTCTGTTTCTGGCTTGGTCATTGTAGGGGTTTACAGGTTGGCGGCATCGGGGTCCGCTTCGCCTTCCCCTGCCGTAGTGGACTCCAATGTCAGCTTTAATTCAGGCAATTCAGTCATTGAAAACGTTTCAAGCCCGCAGCATTCTTGGAGCTTTGGTGACGACTCTTCGAGTTCGCTGCAAAACCCCCAGCACACTTATTCGACTGCTGGCTTGAAGGTTGTGCGTTTAGTGATTAAAGGAACCGTTGCCGATGAAAACGTTTCGTCAACGCATGACTTCAACTTGAGCGTTTCCGCTGCCCAGGCTCCCCCGCCCCCGCCGCCCGCCCCGGCCCCGACCCCCAGCCCGCAGAACAACCCTCCAACGGCTGACTTTTCCTTCACGCCCCTGGAGCCTCGCAGAGATGAAAACGTTTCCTTCACTGACTCTTCAACTGATTTCGATGGAAGCGTTGTTGCGTGGGAGTGGGACTTCGGTGACTCTACTCCTAAAAGCTTTCAAAGGCACCCAGTGCACAAGTACTCGGTTGAAGGGACTTTTACAGTCAAGCTAAAGGTTTGGGATGACGGGAACTCGACTGCGACGGCTCAAAAGGCCGTGACTGTTTCGGCGCAACAGCCCGCGCCCGCAAACCAGCCGCCGACTGCGTCAGTTAAGGCTTCCAGTCTTGAAATAGTGGCAGGCGGAAAGGTTGACTTTTCGGGGGAGGGCTCGAGCGACTCCGATGGCTTGATTGCGAGTCATTCATGGCACTTCGAGGACGACGGCAGCGTCGCCGACGGCGCGAAAGTGACGCACTTGTTTGGGAAAACCGGCACGTTCAAGGTTTCGCTTACCGTGAAAGACAACTCCAACGCCACGAGCACTGAGTCCGTTTCCATCAAAGTCAACCCGGCCACAGCGCCTTCCGGCACGCCTGAGGCAGCGAGGGAAAACGAGCCCCCGAAGGCGGAAATAGCAGTGCTGCAGGGCAAGCTTGAGTTTTTCGTGGGTGACAGAATAGAACTGGCTTTTGACAAGTCCTTCGACCCAGATGGAAGCATTGCTAAGTCAGTCATTGAATACACTGACGAGGACGGCTTTAGGAAAGTAATTGGCGTTGGAATACAGAACTCGCACACGCTGGTTTTCAACAAGCCCGTTTTCACGGAAGTGATTTTGTCAGTCACGGACGACAAGGGCGCTGAAGGCAGGGCTTTCCTGAAACTGCAAGTGAAGGCGCTGCCGAGCAAGGCCCCATTGTCCTGGCCCAGCGTGCCAGCCCAGGCCCGCGTTGGAGAGCCTGTTTCCTTCACTGGAAGCGGTTCGTACGATCCGGAGGGTTCTGCCTTGTTTTTTTCGTGGGACTTCGGCGACGGCTTCACGACGAACTTGCCTGACCCAACGCATTCCTTCCCGTTCCCGGGGCGTTACTTGGTCACGCTGACTGTTACCGACGGCGAACGCCTTTCCTCGAGCAGTTCGCGTGAAGTAACTGTTTTGGCGCAAGGCGAGGCGCTTTCGTCGCGTCCGTCGTTTTCGCTGACAAGGGACCCGGTGTCAAAAAACTTGGGCATTTCCTTTACTTCTACTGACCAATTCACCCTTCCAAGGGCTGGCAGCCTTTCAACGTGCACGATCAGCCAGTCCGCAGTGAGGCAAGCCCTTTCAGACGCCGCCCCAGCAGTCTTGCCGGAGTTGCTGCCCGCGGTGGAAAAGTTAACTGTTTCAGGCGCGGTGACAACCAACGTGACCCCCTTGCCAGAACCGGAAAAATTAGTAGAAGTGCCCGCGCCGTCAGTTGGCGTCACTCCAGTCACTGGAAAAGAAGCCGTGCCAGTCACGGAACCCCTCACAGACGCCGCGTCAAAGCTTTTGACCACTGCAAAGCAGTCGCCTTTACCGGTTTCCCGCCCCACCCTTGAGTCACTGAAAAAGGACTTGGACGCGCTTACACCCGAGGCAAGGAGCGAACTGGTGACGGGCTTGGTGCCCGCGCTTGAACGCGCCTTGTCCATTTCCTGCGAGTCCCAGGAACTTGCTCCGTCGTCGTGCGAGTGCGTTGAAGGCAAGTGCGACTGCGTCAACATTCCCGTGAGGAACTTGAAAAGCGACGGAATTGCCTTGGAGTTCGAGACGCCTGACACGGTTTCAAAGTACTTGGCCATCGAGTCTTCCTTCACGGAGTTAAGGGAGTCAGTGCTGCCGCGCGAGGGCGCCGCAGCTCCCTCCATTGAAGCCCTTGCTGGGACTGCCCTCGTGGAAAAGGAAGTGTTGTTCGAGAAGAACGCGAGGCGTCAAAGCATTTTCCTAAAAGTCTCCAACTCTTCCAAGGAAGACAAGAAAGTAGAGCTGCGCGAAGTAGTCCCTAAGTCGCTGCTGCGCAACGGGAAGGTCATTGCCGGCGAATGCGCCTTGAGCGAGTGCCTCCCGCGCAACCTGCACCTGGGCGAGGAACTCCTGGACTCGTTCATCCTCCTCAGGAACGACCCCGTTTACTCGATTTCCTTCGCGGCAAAGTCCGGCAAGGTCGAGGCGATTGACTACAAGGTAAGCGAGGTTGACGGCGCGGAGTCAAGCGCCCCAATTGTCTCGCTGGCCGGCTGCGATTACGCCATTGAACTAATAGCGCCAGTGCCGCAGTTCACTCCCTATTACGGAATCAACGCCGTCGCGGGCGAGTTGAAGTTCGCGCTGCTCAAGGGCGAGTCACGCGTGTTCTCGCCCCGTGCCAGCGCAACGCTTTCAAGGCCCGACGGCTCCACTGAAGTCCTTTCACTGAGGTACGATCCAGATCAGTCGGTTTACTCCTCGACTTACTCCTTGGATGACTCCACTGGGTTGGGCAACCAGTTGTACAAGGCTTCAGTTTCAATGACTCACTCGGTGTGCGGCGAAGTGACTGAAGGCGTTGAATTCGAAAAGCAGGGTTCGCCGCCGGTTGTAGTGACTGACGGAGTCGGCGCGGCTGGCTTGGAGTCGCTTGCCTGGATTCCAGTACTGGGATTGATAATACTGACAATCCTGGTGTCATGGCTTTACGTCAGGAAGTACAGGAAGGAGTTTTACTCGCAGAAAATCGAGTTGAGGCCGCCGAGGCTGCAAAAGCCCGGCGATTGAACCCCCTTCCTTTGAGGGTGGGAAAATAGTCCCGCCCGGATTCGAACCGGGGTCAATGGCTCCAGAGGCCACTATCCTTGGCCGCTAGACGACGGGACTGCTTTTGGATTTTTCCGCAAAAAAAGGCTTTCCGCTACTAATGCCTTAGTCCTTCAATTTAAAAATAGTTAAGTGACGGCAAGGCGTTCCCTGGTGGCGCGCTTTCCTTCTTTATTTGTACTTTCCAAGCGTCGCGTTCGATGACTCCTGCGACCTCTTCAGCAGGGCGTCCTGGGCTTTTTTGGTTTTGTCGTTGTCCTTGGAGCCGAACAACTGCAATGGCTCCCTTTGCAGGCCGCGCCCGAACGAGAACGTCAAGTTCCACGGCGCGCCTTCCGCTGCCTTGGCCTTGTTTAGTTCGTCCAAGTACAAAGTGACTTCCTCGTCGCCTATCCCGCCGGAAAGGAACGCTATTCCCGGGACTTCCACAGGGACGCATTTTTTCAAGACTTTGAGCGTGGCGCTCGCGACTTGTTTTGGGGTGGCCTCGTCAGTGCTGTCCGCTCCCGGGACGACCATGTTGGGCTTGAGCACGATTCCATTCAAGTTCACCTTCAAGTCGGCAAGCTTTTCAAACACAGCCTTCAACGCCTGGGTCGTGGCCTTTTCGCACGCCTTCAATGAATGCGTTCCGTCCATCAAGACTTCGGGCTCGACTATTGGCACGAGGCCTTGCTCGTGGCACAGCGCAGCGTACTCCGCCAGGCGCTGCGCGTTGGCTTCAATGCATTGCTTCGTAGGCAGGCCTTTTGCGGCGTCAATCGTTATCACTGCGCGCCATTTCGCGAACTCCGCTCCCTGGGCCTTGAAGCCTGCAAGCCTTTCACGCAAGCCGTCCAATCCCTCAGTTATCTTTTCGCCCGGGAAACCCGCCAAGTCCTTCGTGCCCTTGTCGACTTTTATGCCGGGAGCGATTCCCCTTTGCTTCAATGCCTGCGCGAACGGGACGCCGTTCGCGGTCTTCTGGCCGAGCGTTTCCTCGTACAGTATCGCGCCGCTTATGTGCGCTTCTATGCCGGGAGCGGTGACGAGTAGCTCGCGGTAAGCCCTCCGGTTTTCCTCAGTGTTTTCCACGCCAACGGACTGGAAGCGCTTTCCAATGGTTCCCGTGCTCTCGTCCATTGCCAGAATCCCTTTTGGCTGTTGCACCATTTTCCTCGCGGTTTCTTCCAAGTCAGCGGTCAATTTTGACTCCCCCTTTTTTTCCTAAATTGAAAAAGTTTTTCACTCACTGCTTCAAGCGCCTGGAATTCAGTACTTGAATCGTCTTTGTCTTCGAGTTTATCACTATTGACTGCGTTGTCGTCTCGCGGGCGTTTTCGTGGACTCCTTGAAGGAACGGGCCAGTTGTCACGCCAGTGGCAATGAACGCGCTCTCGTTTCCCTTCACCAAGTCCTCCAACCCGAGTTTCCTGTCCAAGTCCTTGAAGCCCCGCTTGAGCGCGCTTTCGCGTTGGGCGTCGTTCTTGAACCAAAGCCTTCCCTGTAACTCGCCGCCGAGGCACTTGATTGCCGAAGCCGCTAGCACTCCCTCTGGCGCCGCGCCAATCCCGAGCAGCATGTCCACCCCGGAGCCCTCGACGCAAGTGGAAATCCCGCCCGCGACGTCGCCGTCGGTTATGAGAATCGCGCGCGCTCCCAAGCCCCTGACTTCTTTCACGAATTTCTCGTTGCGTTCGCGGTCCATTACAAGAACAGAAACCTCGGAAACGTCCTTGCCCAGCGCCCTTGCGACGGCTTTAACGTTTTCACTAACTGGCGCGTCCAAGTCCACCGCGCCCTTGGCTTTCGGCCCCACTGCGAGCTTGTTCATGTACGTGTCTGGCGCGTGCAGCAAGTGCCCCTTGGGCGCGACTGCCATGACTGAAATGGCGCCCCCGCGGCCGTGCGCGGTGTAGTCAGTGCATTCAAGCGGGTCAACGGCTATGTCAACTTCAAGGCCTTTCCCGTTCCCGACTTCCTCGCCAATGAACAGCATTGGCGCCTCGTCCCTCTCGCCCTCGCCTATGACGACGCGGCCCTTCATTTCAATCCCGGAAAGGACGCTGCGCAACGCCTTGACCGCTGCCCCGTCGGCTGCCTTTGAATCCCCTCTGCCGACCCACTTAGAGGACGCAATAGCGGCCTCTTCAGTCGCCTTGACAAGGCTTAAGGCAAGTAAATGCATGTAAAATCGCTTAAAGGCAACTTTCCCAGTGAGCTTTTTTAAGTTTGCCCAAATATTACATTGACGCCTGAAGCGCGTGTTGCCTTTGCTTGAATGGTGTTTTTGTGTTTTACGTGATAAACTTCAAGACTTACTTGGAGGGAACGGGAACCAACGCGGTTTACTTGTCGCAGTTAATC
>DATDTB010000018.1:0-6555 GCA_035291025.1 archaeon | reverse complement strand
ACCGCCCACGTTGTACCAGTTGTCACTGTTATTACAGTTCTGGCAATTACCACAATTACCACAAGAGTTGTCGTTGTCCGCGCAACAATTCTGGTTACTGCACACCGGAGTACAGTCCTGGCATGACTCGTTTTGGCACGTCTTGGTGCAAGAACCCACCCATGCGCAGTTAGGGTCAGAGCCACAGCCCGTACAGTTACGGGTGCCGCACGCCGTGCCGTTTGGCAGCCCACCACACAACTTGCAGGCGCCGTCCTTGCACGCATAGCCTTGGCCAAACTGGCCGCTGCAGCTAATTCCACCAACGAAGACGCAGCACTGCGCGTTGTTGTTGCAGCAGAAAATTTCCGCCAAATTGTCAGTTCCGTTACCATTTGGGCAGTTGTCGCTCACGTTCCCGCCAAAAGTGGGAGTTGGAGCACAAGTTCCAGCGGTTGTGTAGTTGTTGTACGTGAAGCCGCTGCCGGGCGGGTCGTTGTCAGAGCAAGGCTTGTTAACGCACTTTCCCTGCTCGCAAACATAGCTAGCACCGAACTGGGCGCTGCAGCTAACGCTGTTCGTGAAAACGCAGCAGTCTGTTTGGTTATCACAGCAAAACAATTCCTCCAATAAATCGGTGTTGTCACCGTTGGGGCAATAATCGGTAAAAGACGTGCCACTAGAATTAGTGCAAGTTCCTTTGGTGGTGTAGTTGTTGTAAGTGTAAGGGTTGCCTGGGGGGTCAGTGTCAGTGCAGTCAGGCAAGGGAACGCAGTCGCAGGAGCCGTTACATGTTCCGGGCTCTCCACTTGAAGACGTGCAAGAAGCACCTTGAGCCTTGTCGTCGCATTGGGCTGAGGCTCCACAAGCGCTTTCGCAGCCGCTGCCGCTCTTGCTGCAAGAAACGGTGGTGAGGGCATTCGTGCATCCACTGGGGTTGTTCAATTGACCTCCACCTGAGTCAGCGCAGATATTGTCCTCGAATTTCCCGCTGCACTGTACGCACTTGTTTTCCGAGGAATCAATCTTGCATTGGCTCGAAGTACGCAATAGACACCCGTTTTGCGCATTGCAGTTAAAGATGTTGTTGCAGTGGCTGTCTCCCATAAACACGTGAATGGATGTCCCATTCCCAAACCGGGTAGAAGCGTCCGACGTAGTTGTAGAGCAAGGGTCGCCAGGAGAACTGCAGCTTCCTTCAGGGCCATTCGGGTTTGCCCACGCAAAATTTGGGTCGTTTGTAATTGCCAGGTTGTAATTGATTGCATCGTCGTCCCTAAAACCAGTGCACGTGTAAGGCGGGTCTCCGTTTGCGCTTACTCCAGCGCAGCCTGCCTTAATGCTCGCCGCGCTTCCAACTGAAGACAAAACCAAAAACGCAATCAAAAAATGCAAGCGCATTATAAGCGTACAGGAGATATGCTTAAAACGTTTACAATAGAAGGTAGTGGTAGCCTTGCAATGGAAAGGCGGCACATAGTGAAGGTTGAAGCAAAATGAAAAAGCTGAAGTTCACGAAGTCGTACGCGTTGTTCAAGGAAGCGTTGAAGTACCTCCCCGCAGGCGTTTCCTCGAACGCGCGGCTCTGGCAAAAGGTTTGCCCGACGTACATGCCGTGCTCGCTTTACATCGACCGCGCGAAAGGGGCATACATTTGGGACGTTGACGACAACAAGTACATTGACTACCGCTTAGGCTTCGGCCCCGTGATTTTGGGCCACGCATTCCCTGAAGTGCGGAGGAAAGTGGACGAAGCCGAAAAGTACGGCGAGGTCTTTGCGTTGTCGCACGAAATGGAGATAAGCGTGGCGAAAAAGTTCAAGGAAAGCGTGCCGTGCGCCGACAAAGTGCGTTTTTCTAACACTGGAACTGAGGCGACAATGCACGCAATCCGCGTGGCGCGGGCTTTTACTGGGAAGGAAAAAGTCCTCAAGTTCGAGGGCCATTACCACGGCGCCCACGACTACGTGCTCTTCTCGACGGACCCGCCTTTTAACACGCCAATGCACCAAGGAACTCCAGTCCCATTCGTGCAGTCTGAAGGCATTCCCAAGGCCATTGAAAAACTCGTTTTAGTGGAGCGCTGGAACAACTTCGAGACCCTTGAAAGGACCGTGGAGAAAAACGCGGACGACATAGCGTGCATCATAACTGAGCCCATAATGGGGAACTGTTCGGGGATAATGCCCCAGAAGGGTTACTTGAAGTTTTTGAAAAAGCTCTGCGACGCGCACGGCGTCCTCTTGATTTTTGACGAGGTAAAGACCGGGTTCCGCGTCTCGTTGGGCGGCGCGCAAGAACTGTTCGGGGTGAAGCCGCACTTGGCTACTTTCGCGAAGTCAATGGGCAACGGCTACCCTGTTGCCGCCATAGCAGGAGTGGAGGAAGTAATGAGCGAGATAGGCCCTCACCACGTCGTCCACGGCGGTACGTACTCTTCTAACCCGGTGTCGCTGGCGGCGGTTGACGCGACTCTTGGCTACATGTCCAAGCACGACGTCTTCAAGCACTTGAATTCCTTCGGCGAAAAGCTAATGGCGGGCATCGGGGACGTTTTCAAGGACAAGGGCGTGGAGCACAAGGTGCTTGGCTGTCCGTCAATGTTCCAGTTCCTGTTCACGACCTTGGACGACGTAAAAGAGTACAGGGACTTGGCGACGTGCGACTTGGAAATGTACTCGCGCATGCACTACGAATTGCTCAAGGAAGGCGTCATGGTTGACGAGGACAACGAAGAAGTCATGTTCACTAGTTACTCGCATGGAAACAAGGAACTAAACGCGACGCTGGACGCGTTCGAGGACGCGCTGCCAGACGCGCTCGTGCCGAAGACGAGCATTGCAACCATCACGTCAAGGGAAAGAATTGCAAAGAAATAAGTGAAAAACAAGAACAAGGTACGGCTTTCACTTGAACAACGGCTTCTGCTTTCCCTTGCCTTCCTGCAGGAACACCTTGATTCCCCTGTCCCGAAGGGCGAGTTCCTTGAAAAACGGCAGTGGTTCAACGGCGTCTTCCGGCGTTGTAACCCCTGTTTGCTTTATTTTCCTCTTCGCAATCCATTGCGCGATTATTGACGGCGGCACTCCAGTGTCAACCGCGCCCGAGCTAAGCTTCCAGCGGTTGTGGTAAGGAATCACGCTTTCAATCCTCAAGCTTGTTTTCTTCTTGTCCTTCAAGCCCTGGATGTCGACGCGTAACGCGTCAACGTCTTTCACGGGCTGCTTGGGCGCTGGAATCCTGCGAACCACTTCAGTGAGGAAGTCGTACGGGGAAATGTGGGCGCCTTTCACGTTGATGGGCTTCTTGTCAGCCATCCCGACCTTCACAAGTGAAGCGACTATTTCCGTGAAATCCTTCGGGTACGCGACAATGAAGTCAATGTCCCTGCAGCCCTTGGCCTTGTATTTTTGGGGCATTGACGCCAGCTCCGAATGCAAAGTATAGTAGCCTTCAACGCTTCCAATGGGCTTCGGGAAGTCAAGCGTTTCCTTGCCGCTCAACGCCTCTATTTCGGTAACGCGGCCGTTCCTGAACACGACTGGCTTGGCGCTGAACTCGTCCAAAACCGTTCGAATGGAGAAAGGCGCCTGGAACGCGTAATTCTTGTCCAAGACGGCGGAAGCAGTGCGAATCTTGATGATTGAAACCTTGTCCAACAAGCCCGCGCCGTAAGCCGTCATGACGTTTGTCACCCCAGGAGTGGACCCCATTCCAAGCACGCACAACACCCCGGAGTCACGCGCCAAAGAGTCAAGCTTTAGCTGGCGCTGCGTCATGTGGTACAACCCGCCCAAGTCAACGTAGTGAGTGCTTGCCGCGATGGCTGCGGGCATGACGTTCATGTTGAACTCGTACCACGACGCGTTCACCAAGACGTCGGGGTTGACTTCCTTTATTTTCCGCGCCAAGTCCGAGTCAGTCGCGTCAATTTGCGCCGGGCGCAGCTTCGGGCTCTTCAACTCGGAGACAAGCGCTTCGGCCTTGACTATTTCCCTGCCGGCAACTATTACTTCCTTGACTTCAGGGCTTTCAGTCAAGTCACGCGTTATGACTTGGCCCATTGCCCCGTAACCGCCTAAAACCAATACCCTCATTGCAAACCAGCCTCGTTCATGGCACAAAAAAAACAGCCCTTTTTACGGCTCAACCCACTACAAAGAACCCTTAAAGCGGTTCCCTATTGGCTTAACCCGTAAAATGCCGTTTTTGTTTTCAAAAATGAATGGTACTTAATGCGGCAAAAGCAATTTATACCTTTTCACTGACATGCCGCGGATGCAAAAAAAAAAAGAAACAGGCAACCCCCCTCGTGAGGGCGTCAGGAAACGAACTTCATGGGTTTGCCGCAGTGCGCGGGCAATGGCACGATTTTCTTGCACGTGTGGCACCACAAAACGCGTTGTTCTTCGTAAACCCTTTCAGTCACGGCCAGCCCGCAGTTGCCGCACTTGGCTGAAAAAGAAGCACTGCACTCCTCGCATGAAAAGCGTGACATACAAAAACCGGCCCCTGCAACTCACATGCCCCTCAATATTTTTATCCGTTCCTGAAGCGAGGGATGCGTGGCGAAAAACGAGTCCAAGTGAGACTTCACTGGGTCGGCGATGAACAAGTGCGACACGGCCTCGTTGACTTGCATGTCGCCCTTGTTGTATTTCGCGATTTTTTCCAGCGCGCTTGCAAGCCCTTCAGGGTAACGCGTCATCTGCGCCCCCGAGGCGTCGGCCAAGAACTCGCGCTTCCGGGAAACAGCCATTTGAACCAGCCTCGTGATGAAAGGCGCGAAGATTGCCAGCAGGAGTCCAAGGACCAGGAACACGGCGTTGCCTCGGCTCCTGCCGCCGCCCCTGGAACCTTGCCACATTCCCCTCAAGTACACCTGCGCCAAAATGGACACGATTCCAACCATTGCAGTTACGAGCGTCATGAACCTGACGTCGTAGTTCTTGACGTGCGACAACTCGTGAGCCGCCACGCCTTGGAGTTCGTCCCTGTTAAGGGTTTTGAGAATGCCTGTCGTGAACACGATTACGGCGTTCTTTGGGTCCCTTCCCGTGGCGAACGCGTTGATTTCATTGGAGTCAAGCACGTAAATCTTTGGCACTGGAATCCCTGACGAGATGGCGAGCTCTTCCACGACGTTGTTCAAGCGCTGGAACTCTTCCTTGGTGGCGGGCCTGGCGCCAGTTGACTTGAGCACTATGTCCGCGCTGTGGTAATACGTGTACCACGTGTAAGCCAGTGAAAAGACTATTGCGAAAACGAGGATGACGAAGGAAAGCTCGGGCGCCCACGCCAACGCAATAACTTGCGACAAAAGCAAGATGAAGGAAAACACCACCAATACAAGCAGCCAAGACTTCCAGACGTTCCTGGACTGCTCCGAGTAAAAACTGCTCTTGGCCATTTGAAAAAAAGCACCCACTGAATTAGAAAAGGAAAAAGCCCCCTAACTTCAGGGCCTTTTCTTTCCTGGCTTTCAAAACTTTACCTTTGGCACGGCCCTCTCTGCCTCGGGCGTTGCAAGCATTTCCTTCCTGGCGAACCCGAAGGCTCCCGCGAACCACAGCCCGGGGATTACCTGTATGGAGTTATTGTACTCCAACACGGAATCGTTGTAGTGCTGCCTCGAAAAGGCAATCTTGTTCTCCGTGCTGCTCAGCTCTTCCTGGAGGGCGAGGAAGTTTTCATTGGCCTTGAGCTGCGGGTAGTTCTCGGCGACCGCAAACAACGACTTCAAGGCGCCCGACAACAGGTTTGACGCAGCCGCTTTTTCCTGCACGGAGCCAGCGTTCATCATTGAGGTTCTGGCGCGCGTCACTTCTTCCAAGACGCCCTTTTCGTGCTTGACGTACCCCTTCACGGTTTCAATCAAGTTGGGGATCAAGTCGTTACGCCGCTTTAACTGGACGTCGATCTGCGCCCACGCGTTTTCAATTCGGTTAAGCGCGACCCGGAAGCCGTTGTAGTAAAAAACCGCTGCCAACACGGCCAAGACAACTGCCCCGACAACAACCCATAAAACGTCAACCATGCGAAAAAACCCCCAAAAGCAATTTGCACAAGAAAACGGCTTACTTGATTTAAGCCTTTCCCTTGGAAAACGGCGGGAAAAAACCAGGCAATGGAAATTCTTTTATACCCGGAGCGCATTCCTAAAAAGCAATGACTGCAAAGGGAAAGTTCGGGAGCCAAGTCCTCGAGGCCGGGGTCGAGCCCGGGCTGGCCGAAAAGTACTTGTCAAAGAAAAAGGACTTTTGGGCTGGGAAAAAGCCGTCCGCGGGCGATGCGGCAAGGGAAAACGTGGCAAGCCACCCCGAAGGCGGAAAAAGCCTTGCAAGCTATTCAGGCAACGCCTCTGGTGGAATAGGAGCAGCGAACTTGAAGCTCGTCGGCTTCCTGCTTTTGGGGTTTGCGGCAATAATACTGGTCATTTACATAATAACAAAGTGGTACGTCTAAATCGGCGGCGGGCACGGCGCCGAACTGCACGAGTACGTTCCGCCTGACGGGCAACAGTACGGCCTGCCCGCGTTGCCTCCGGAACCGCATTGGTTGCCGCACGCGCCGCAG
>DATDTB010000017.1:0-5014 GCA_035291025.1 archaeon | reverse complement strand
CCCGCCCCACGCTTTACAAGTTGATGCCAAAGCTGCTCAAGGAAGGAGTTGCAAAGCCAACGCGCGCCATTGGGAACGTGCAGCTGTACACACTGAACACTGAAAGCGAAAAAGTGAAAGCGCTTCTCAAACTCGAGGAGTTTCTCTTAAAGAGATCCTTTGACAAAATAGAGGGAAAAAAGCAAGTGAAAGCCTAGCCCTTTGCCGCCAGCCTGACGTCTTCAGCCGTAACGGTCTTGCGCTTGGCGTGCTTTGCGAGCTCGGAAGCCTTTGCGCCAATTCCCTTTGCCTGCTCTTCCAAGACCTCTCCCAACGCCTTCGCGGCTTCCTCGGAAACGCGTTCCGCTCCGCCCCTGCGCAACAGCCTATCCAGTGCAGCAATCGGCAAGTCCATTAAAACACCCCCCGCTGGAAACAAAGCCTCTGGCTAACTCATTGCCTTAAAAGAATTTAAAGCTTTGCCTTTCCAGGCGTTTCAGGCGATTAAAAAACCAAGAACGGACAAAAAAGTTGGTTTGCGCCCAGATTGAAAAAACAAGTTCGCGTGCGGCGTGTAATGTTTAGTTCCATTTTAAAAGCGCTCTGCGGGAATTAGGGTTCGGATGAATTCATCACTGCTAAAGCCGAGCTCTTTCCAGCCCCGCGCGTACCAGGAAGCGCTTGCTGCCTCGGCCATTGGAAAAGGCAACACGCTCGTGGTTTTGCCGACCGGGCTCGGGAAAACAATCATTGCGGCGCTGGTGATGGCGCACCGGCTGTCAAGCGTGAAAAACTCCAAGGCGCTCTTCCTCGCGCCGACCCGCCCCCTGTGCGTGCAGCACCGCGAAGCCTTGAGCAAGCTGTTTGCGTTCACGGAAAGTGAAGTGGCGCTGCTCACTGGCATGGTGGCCAAGAAAAAGCGCTCCCAGCTCTTCGCCGACGCCAGAATAGTGTGCGCGACCCCGCAGACAATCGCCTCGTCAATGGAAGACGGCTCCATTGAGTTGGGCGACTACAGCATTGTCGTCTTCGACGAAGCGCACCGCGGCGTGAAAAACTACTCGTACACATCAATCGCTGAAAAGTACTCTGGAACGGGCAACGCGTACATCCTCGGGCTAACGGCTTCGCCTGGAAGCTCAAGGCAGAGGATAAAAGAAGTGTGCGACGCCCTCAAGATTGGAAGCGTGGAAATGCGGACGCGTGAGGACTCGGACGTCAAGCCGTACGTGAAGGACACGAGCGTTGACTGGGTTCAAGTAGAACTGCCGGAGGAATTCTTTGACGTGCGAAGGCTGCTCGGGGAGTTCATTGAACGCAAAACGCAGTCATTGAAGGAAATGGGTTTCTTGAGGGTGGCAATGAAAAAGATGCCCCGCCGGCTGGCAGTGGCGCTCCAGCAACGCGTAAGCGCTGAAATCTCAAGGCACGGCGCCAAGCGCCCCGCGCTTTACTCGGCCGCGTCAAGCATTGCCGCCATACTAAAAGTACAGCACGCCTTGGAGCTAGTGGAAACGCAGGGCATTGCCGCGGCAAAGAGCTACGCTGAAAGGCTGGAAGAACAAGCGCGCCAGCCCGGCGCGTCAAAGGCAGTGAAGTCGCTGTTGAAGGATTCAAGCGTTTCACTGGCGTTCGCGAAAATCAAGGCGCTAATGGAGCGCAGCCTTGAGCACCCGAAACTGAAGCTGCTCACTGAACTGGTTGAACTGGAAGTCCTGCAAAAGCCAAACCCCAAAATATTGGTGTTCACGCAATTCCGCGACAGCGCCACGCGCGTAGTGGAGTCATTGAACGCCTTGAAGGGCGTGAAGGCCGCGAGGTTCGTGGGACAGGCTTCGCGCGGCGAGAAAGACGCGGGCTTGAGCCAAAAAGAACAGGCGCAAATAATACAGGACTTCAAGGAAGGAAAGCACAATGTCCTCGTCGCGACCTCCGTTGGAGAGGAAGGCATTGACATTCCCTCCGTTGACTTGGTTGTGTTCTACGAGGCCGTGCCGTCCGAAATTCGCGCCATACAGCGCCGCGGGCGAACGGGAAGACAGGAAGCCGGCCGCGTCGTCATACTAGTCACCAAGAAGACGAGCGACGAAGCCTACCTGTGGTCGCAGTACCGCAAGGAAAAGCAAATGGTGAAAACCATCACGCGCATGAAGGAAACAGGGCTTGAAGTTGGGGAAGGCAGGGAAAAAAAGCTGAAGCCCGGCGAGCAAGCCAGGCTGACTGACTACTGAGGCAGGGCTGGTGTTAGTGGAGGAAAAAAAGTTCAAGGAACTCGTGCTTTACGCCGCGATAATATCCGGGGACTTGTTTGGCTTCGTCATTCCCTCGCAGGGCCTGCTTTTCGCGCCTTACGTGGCGCAAATCCTGATGGCATTGATTTTCCTGACTTCGCTCAGGATAGAGGTAGCGCACGTGCTCTCGGACTTCAGGAAGCCCAAGGCGATTCTTTGGGGCGTCGCGTTGTGCTTCGGGCTCGCGCCCCTTGCGGCAGTGCTCGCGGGAACGCTGGCGCCCTTGGCGCCAATGACGCTGTTGGGCGCGGTCTTGTACTTCAGCGCCCCCGCGGCCTCCGGCACGGCGTTCTTTTCCGACGTATTGCGGGGAAAGCCGTCCCTTGGGCTTTCAATAAGCGCCGTGACGCTTTTGCTGTCAATAATAGCGGTCCCGGCCCTTGTTTACCTCATTGCCGGGTCGGTGGTGGAAATTGACGCCCTTAAAATCGTGGCAACGCTCGCGCAGGTAATACTGCTGCCGTTCGCTTTGGCTGTATTGTCCAGGAAGCACTTCAAGAAGGCAACAAACGCTCTGCTGGGCCAGTCCTTTAACTTGTCGGCGTTCCTGATCTTCCTCGTCAACTTCGCGTTCGTAGCCGCGGGCTATCAAGAGATAGCGAAGGACTTCCAGGGCTTCATTTACACGTCCTTGCTGATGGGGGCATTGGTTGGGTTGTCGTACGCCGCGGCTTACTACGCCGCAAAACTTTTGGGCTTCGAGAAAAGCGAACGCGTAACGCTCACCATCTCCACAGCGGTAAAGAACGGCGGCATTGGATTGATTGTTGCCCTGGCAGCCTTTGGCACCGCTCCCTTGCCAGCGCTCATTGCAGGCGGCGTCTTCAATGTCTTGCTATTAATACCCTTTGGAATAATATTGGGGGCAAGAGAAGCACGGGGGAGGAAAGAGTGAAGGAAAACAAGGTAATCGTCCTAGACTTCGGTGGCCAGTACGCGCACTTGATCGCGAACCGCGTGCGGCGCCTTGGAGTGTACTCCGAGATAAGGCTCCCGGACGCGCCCCTTGAAGAACTCGAGAACTGCAGGGGAATAATATTGTCTGGCGGGCCCGCGAGCGTTTACGACTCCAACGCACCCGCGTTCAACAAGGGGCTCTTTTCCGTCCGCGTCCCAGTCCTTGGCATTTGCTACGGCCTCCAGTTAATGGCGCAGGAACTCGGAGGCGTCGTCAAACGCGGCGCGACGAGGGAATACGGAACTGCGTTGCTGCAGGTCAGGAAAGGCGAGGGAGTGCTTGAAGGATTGAACGGGAGCGAAAGGGTTTGGATGAGCCACGGCGACCGCGTGGAAGGCGTTCCAAAAGGTTTTGACGTCCTCGCATCAACAACGGACTGCGAGTTCGCTGCCGTGGGGGATCCCGCGAGGGGTTATTACGGCATCCAGTTCCACCCCGAAGTCACGCACACAGAAAAGGGAATGAGCGTCTTGTCCAATTTTGTTTTCGGCGTGTGCGGCTGCGAAAGGGACTGGGACATGAAGGCCTTCACTCAAGGACACGCGCAGTCCATCAAGGAACAAGTTGGGGGTAAGAAAGTATTGCTGCTCGTGAGCGGCGGGGTTGACTCAAGCGTTACCGCGGCGCTGCTGGCCAAAACCCTCCCAAAAGAGCAAGTATTAGCGCTGCACATCGACAACGGCTTGATGCGCAAAAACGAAAGCAAGCAAGTCGAAAAGGCGTTAATGGACGCCGGGGTCGCGAACTTGAAAGTCGTGCACGCCCAAAAGGAATTTCTTGCGGCATTGAATGGCGTGTGCGACCCTGAGGAAAAGCGCAAGGTAATCGGCAGGAAGTTCATTGAAGTCAGCAACCGCGAAGCTGGAACGCTCGGCTTTTCGCCCAAGGACTTCGTGCTGGCGCAGGGCACTATTTACCCGGACACGATTGAAACAGGTGGCACGAGGAACGCAGTCGTGATTAAAACGCACCACAACCGCGTTGACTTGGTCCAGGAAATGATTGCCGAGGGGCGCGTCGTGGAGCCAATAAAGGAATTGTACAAGGACGAAGTCAGGGCGCTTGGGAAGGAGCTGGGCTTGCCTGCGGATTTAATTGAAAGGCACCCGTTTCCGGGGCCGGGCCTGGGGATACGGGTTTTGTGCTCCCAGCAAGGGGTGCTTCCGGAAAACGCCCTCAGCGTGGAGGAAAAAATCAACGCGTTCACTCAAACGCTTGGACTGAAGGCGAAAATCCTGCCAATAAAAAGCGTTGGAGTGCAAGGCGATGAAAGGAGTTACGCCAACCCGGTTGCCTTGCACGGCGCAGAACTCGGGAAAGGCGTTACGTGGGGCGCGCTCGAAAGGGCTTCCACGGGGATAACCAACAACCACAGGGAAGTAAACCGGGTAGTGTTCTTGCTGTCGCCGCGAGAGATTGAAAGCGTTGCGGCATTAAAAAAGTCAATCGACGCCGAGAGGATTGCGCTGGAACAGGAGGCTGACTTCATTACAATGAATGCATTGAGGGAAAAGGGCTTGCTGGGAAAGGTGTGGCAGTGCCCAACTGTGCTCGCTCCAATCGGCGTAAACTCGAGCAGCAGGGAAAGCATTGTGCTGCGCCCGGTGCTATCGACTGAGGCCATGACTGCGCGCTTTGCTGACTTGGACTACGCGTTCGTGGAAGGGCTTGCGGGAAAGCTTTCAAGGCTGCACGGCGCGGGCGCGGTGTTTTACGACGTCACGCACAAGCCCCCGGGAACGATTGAGTGGGAGTGAATTGCGTGGCGAAGGGCGAGTCAAAAAGT
>DATDTB010000016.1:0-2536 GCA_035291025.1 archaeon | reverse complement strand
GAAACCCAAGGCTTTGCGGTTCCCTCGGCGGCCAACTCGACGACGGCCTCCGTTTGTTCCAGGTTTTCAACTTCAAAGGAGACAGGCACTTGACCGCCCTTGCACAAAGTGACCCCTTCAGCGCTGGCTTTAATGGAAACCCCCGTGCCTTGAGCGAGCGCGGCGCCGGAAAACGCGACAAGCAGGACTGCAAGCAATAGGCACTGGCTGTAAGCGCAACGCGAGACCATGCAACACTAAAGTTACTTATAGGATTTAAAGCTTTTCACCACCCGCCGCGTGCCTTCCAGCAGCTTTTCAAGGCACTCCGCGTAGCCTTTTGCGTCGTCCAAGGCGTTGTGCGAGTGTTTTGTTTTAGCCTTTAGTAACTGGAGTATTTTCCCAGTGCTTGCTTTTTCAAGCGTCAAGCCGTACTTTCCCGCGCAAAAAGACTTCAAGTCGAGGACGCGCCTGTCAACTTTTCCACTTGGCAGCTTCCCCTCGAATGGATTCCTGCCAAGGTAGTCGTAAAAGTAGCGGCTCAAAAAAACCCAGTCAAAAGTTGCAGGAAACGCAACGAAAACTGGCTTGCTGCCCTTGCTTGCCTTGCGTATCCACGCCTCGAATTCCAGCATTGCCTGCCGCGGCGTCTTGCCGTTTTCCTCAAGTTCCACTAGCGACAGCCCGTTCACTTTCATGGCTTGTGCATCGAATTCCCTTGTCGCGGGCTTTAATTCTACGTAGAATTCCTCGCGCGTGAACGGCACGCAGGCGCCAATTGACAAAATGCTGTGCTTGCCTGGGACAATGCCAGAGGCTTCAATGTCTATTGCGATGTACGTGTTTTTCATGCCCTTCTACCTCACTAGCGCTCTTTTTCTCTTCCGCAATCCACGCAGTAACTCGTAGGCAATTCCTGCAGTTTTTTCCCCCACCTTTGTTTTCGGGAAATCGTACTTGAATCCTGTCAGCCCGCCGTCTTTGCTGGTCCGAGTAAGCCCTATGGCGTACGCTGGCTGTTTTCCAAGTTCATTGTTGCGTAAACCGCGCGCTGGAAAACTCCAGTTTAACTGGTAAAACTTTGCCACTCCAGCGTCTGTTTTTGTTGCGTGCTGTCTTGAAAGGCGTGCAAGGCTTTCCACGAACTGCTTGCCTTGCAGTGGAATGTATGGCTTTAGGAGTATTGTTCTAATTTTTAAGGCGTGCTTCTTGCTTTTGAGTGCTGCTCGTACTTCTTTCTCGCGGAGCACCCAAGCACTGCTGCCGAGCAGGAACTTTTTGCTTTCATTTCTAATTGCTTTTACTTCATGCAGGGGAGTGTCGTCTGCGACTACTAGAGTCAAGTCAACGTCGCTCTTTGCTCTCTTGACTGCTTTTGCCGCGTAAAAAAGTAGGTTGCCTTTCCTTGAAGAAAACGGGAACATTACTCTTATTTTTTGCTTTTCCTCTCGAGCGCCACCGCGCGAGGTGGAACCAATCAAGATTGCGGTTTTGAGTTGCCTGGACAGCCAAGGGTGTGACTGCTGCAAGTGCTCGAGCGCCTTGCGCGCCATTAAAAGCCTTTCAAGCGACGGCTCCATTTCTTGGAGTTTTACTTCAAGGAAAACCCGTGGCGCTGCAGCCGGCAGTTCTTCTCTCAATTTCCTTTCAGCTGCCTTTACAGCGTAGTCCAGAGTAGGTTCTCCAGCGCTTTCAAGGTCTTCCAGTACTTTTTTGAGTACGCGGTTTTTTAACTCCTCATCCTCCAAGGAAAGCCTTCTCGCTTCCTCTAGGGACTGCTGGCTCATCAGCTTTTCAGGCATTCAATTAGGAAAAGTCAGGCACTTGTATTTAAATCGTTTTTTTCAGCGGTTTTTGCCTTTCTTCATTGAAGTCCAGACTAGTTCGGCGTCGTACACCCACGGCAGCCTTACGCGTTCGAACTTCATGAGCCAAAACCACAAAACAACGAGCAACGGAGCCATCATTACCTGCCAAATGAACAAGTGCACGTCCAACGCCAGTTTTTCCCCAAATGTTTCGCCTGTCCAGAAAATGAAGACGAGGCGGGCCGTGTTCAAGGGAAACAGGATTAATGCGCCTTTGGCCCACAACTTGAGCCTTTCCTTCCAGGAAAGCCCACCCGTGTAGGCAAACAACGCCAGCAGGACTACGTAGGCAAGGTAAGACGCGCATTCCTGGATTACTTGAATGGAAATGCCTGGGCCGGAGAACACGTCGCCGTTGACCAGGACTGGGTAGCCGAGGAAGCGGAGCGCGGAAACAGCCGAGTCCCGCGTCCAGTCAATCAAGAACTGCGGGTTCCAGTCCCACGCCAGGGCCAGGAACGCAGTGAATGCAACGTACCTGAACGCCAAGTCCAAGGCCTGTCCACGCGTCAAGCCCTTGCCTCCCGCCCCGCCCTTGTGGCGCCTCTTTAGTGCCTTCAAGCTTGTTACCATTGGTTTTACGCCTTTCCTGCAGGGAAAAAAGGCGTTTAAACGCCTTTCAACCCCTCAACGCCTTCTTGGCGTCGTTGTTTACATTGTGAACCGATAAATATTTATACCTCTAAGGT
>DATDTB010000015.1:0-14171 GCA_035291025.1 archaeon | reverse complement strand
CTGCTTGTCCAAGTCTTCAACGTTTTCAACCAACGACTCGGTTTTGACTAGTTTCCGGATTTTCTGGAAAGGCAACACGCCCATTTTTTCCCACTCCCGCCTATTTCCTTACCTTCACCGAACGCGCCCGGTTCTCTGAGTCCAAGTTCACGCGGCTTGCTTCCGGCAAGACCTGGTTTTGGTACTTTGACTTCCTGTCCGGGTGCCCGTAAGGCTTTTCGGCCGGCGAAACAGTTGTCTCGAAGGCCAGCTGTCCAATGCGCTGCTTGGGGTACAAGGCAACGGGCATCTTCCCCAAGTTCACTATTTCCAACGTAATTGTTCCCTCGAAACCGGAGTCAATGTACCCAGCGGTGCTGTGAATGATGATGGCGAGGCGCCCCAGCGAAGAACGCCCCTCGAGGCGTGCAACCAAGTCATTTGGAATAGTCACTTTTTCAACGGTTCTCCCTAAAACGAATTCGCCTGGGTGAATGATGAAGGGCGTGCTGTCATCCAACACAATGAGTTCAGTGTAGTCATTCAATGACTCGTGGTCCTTTATCGGGTCAATCACGGCCTTCTTTGAGTGCTTGAAGACGCGGAACTCGTTCGCCAAGCGCACGTCCACTGAACAAGGACGGACTTGCATGTCCAAGTCCTCCAAGGGCTCGACCTTCAAGTCGCCCTTGGCCAGCCTCGCCTTGATGTCAAAATCAGTCAAAACCGCCATTAGTTCCCCCCGCCCCTTGAAAAAAAGCGCTACAGACAACACACGCTTCGGGTTTTAAAACTTTCACAAGTTTACTGAATTAAGGAAGGACTCCAGTCAAGTGTTGTTCGACAGCAAAATTGAGTTCAATTTGTTCGGGTGGTTTTAGTTGGCCAATGAAAAATACGGCAACAAAGTAATCGGAAAAAACGTTGACCCTAAGAGAGTGGTAAGGCGGGAGTTCATGGCTGCCGTGAAGAAAGCCGCAAAAAAACACGCGAACTTGCTCAAGCGCCTCGCGCAAACGTAGCGGCACCGCATTAGGTTTAAATGGCTTTCAAGCCAACCTTTAGTTGCCAACCAGTTTAACTAATGCGTTTTCAGGCAAAAAAAAGCGTGAACCAATATATGTCTGTTGAAGGCTTTGACTTCAAAGCCGTCGAGGAAAAATGGCAGGGGCGCTGGAATGACGCCAAGGCCTTCGAGCCGCGCGTGGACAAGGAAAGGCAAAAGTACCTGTTCACGACGCCTTACCCTTACATTTCCGGGAGTTTGCACTTGGGCCACGGCCGCGCAGTCACTGAGGGTGACGTGTTTTGCAGGTTCCAGCGAATGCGCGGGAAAAACGTATTGTTCCCCATGGCTTTCCACATTTCCGGAACGCCGGTGTTGGCGATTTCAACCAAGGTTGCCGCAGGAGAAAAGGACACCGTTGACTTGTACAAGGAATACGTGAGGGCTTACGAAAAAGACGAGGCAAACGTGGCGGAAACAGTTGAGTCGTTCAAGGACCCGTGGAACATAGTCAAGTTCTTCATCCCGAAAATGCGCGACGAATACTCGTCGTTGGGGCTATCCGTGGACTGGACTCGTTCATTTACTTCCGGTGACTTCCTTCACCAAAAGCTAGTGGAATGGCAGTTCAACAAGTACAAAGAGCTAGGCTTGCTGAAGCAGGGCTCGCATTTCCTGCCTTACTGCGTGCGCGACAAGAACGCTGTCGGCGAGGACGACATAAAGGACGGCGACACGAACCCCGTTGACAGGACCGACTATGTTTTGCTCAAGTTTCCAGTCATTGGAAGGGAAAACGTCTTCCTCGTCGCCGCAACCCTAAGGCCGGAAACCGTTTTCGGGCAGACAAACCTGTGGGTTAATTCAAAGGCGGAGTACTCGAAAATCACCGTGGAAGGCGAGACGTGGATTGCCTCAAAGGAGTTCACTGAAAAGATTTCCCATCAAGTCGACGGAGTAAAAGAACTCAGTGAAAAAGTCAAAGGCTCGGAACTCGTGGGGTGGAAGGTCAAGGCAAGCGTTTCCAACGCCGAACTGCCGGTTTTGCCGTGCACGTTCTGCGATCCTAGAGTCGGCACTGGGGTAGTGGTCTCGGTGCCCAGCGATTCCCCGGATGACTGGATTGCTTTGAAGGACTTGCAGGAAAACAAGGAATTCCGCGAGTCCGTGAAGGTTTCGCTTGCGCTCGTCAAGGACTTGACGCCCGTTTCAATAATCCAGGCAGAAGGCTTCGGGGACTACCCAGCGGGCGAGGCCTGCGCGCGCCTGGGAGTGAAAAGCCAGGACGACAGGGAAAAACTAGAGGAAGCCAAAAAAGAAGTGTACAAGGCGGGGTTTTACGCAGGCAAGATGAAGGCTTCCTGCGGGAAGTATGCCGGGAAGAGCGTTGGCGACACAAAAGAGGAGATAAGGAAGGACTTGGAAAAAGCCGGAAAGGCTCTAGCGTTTTACGACACGTCCCGCGAGGCCGTTTGCAGGTGCGGCGGCAAGGTTGTCATTTCAGAGATAAAGAACCAGTGGTTCATTGACTTCAACTCCAAGGGCTGGAAGGACAAGGCACGCAAGGCCCTTTCACGCATGACCATTGCCCCCGAGCAAAACCGCAAACTCTTCGAGGACACGTTTGCGTGGCTGGACAAGAGGCCGTGCGCGCGACAAAGAGGCCTGGGCACGCCTTTGCCGTTTGACAAGAAGTGGATGATTGAATCGCTTTCGGACTCGACTCTTTACACCGCGCTTTACCCGATTTCCAGCAAAGTCAAAGAATTCAAGCTTTCGCCTGAGCAGCTAAACAGGGAGTTCTTTGACTTCGTCATGGCAGGCGAGGGCGACGCGAAAAAAGCCAGCGCAAAGACTGGCGTTCCCGAAAAGCAGCTCAAGGAACTAAGGGAAGCGTTTGACTACTGGTACCCCGTGGACAAAAGGCACACGTTCGTTCCCCACTTGAGCAATCACTTGTCTTTCTGGATACTCGCCCACGCGGCTGTCCTGGGGGAAAAGTACTGGCCCAAGGACATTTCCTTCCACGGCCTCGTCACGCGCGAGGGAAGCAAGATGTCCAAGTCCAAGGGCAACGTCATAACGCTGTTGTCCATGAAAAACGAGCACGGCTCTGACTTCTTCCGCGCCTACCTCTGCTCGGTCGCAAACAGCGAAAGCGACTTTGACTGGCGCGACGAAGACGTGCACGGCATGAAGGGCACGTTGAAGGCGTTAAGGGAAGCCATTCAAGGCGCAATAACAAACAGGTCGAGCGCGCAGCCCACCCGGAAAAGCTCGTGGTTCGTTTCACGCTTCGAGAAAGCCGTGCAGGAGTCCACGGGGCACTTGGAGAAAATGCAGTTAAAGCCATACGCGTCCACGGCCGTCAACAAATTGCTCAACGACTACAAGGAATTCACCGCGCACAGCGGCGACGAAAAAGAAGTCAAGGCCGTCAACAACTACGTCGTGGGCAAATGGGTTTTGCTCCTGGCGCCCTTGATTCCGGCGACAAGCGAAGAGTTCTGGGAATTGCTCGGGAAAAACAAGTCAGGAAAAGACTTTGCGTCGCTTGCCGCCTGGCCCGAGGCGGACGAGTCAAGGTTCGACGAGGAAGCAGAGCAAGCCAGGGAACTAGGACGGAAGGCGTTCTCTGATAGCAGAACGGTCCTCGAACTCGTGTCCCGGCAGGGAAAGACGCCGAAGGCGTTGGAGTTGTTCGTGGCAGAGCCTTGGAAGTACGACGCCTTCAAGGAAGTACAGGCAGTCCTGAAAGAAACGCGGAACCCGGGCGAGCTCGTGAAAAAGCTCTTGTCCAACGCCAAGCTCAAGCAGCACGCCAGGGAAGTCGCGGCGCTGGCGCCGAGGATTGCAAAAAACCCTGAAATCGTCCCATCACTCGTGCTGAGCCAAGGCGAGGAAGAAAACGCGCTCAAGGAAGCCAAGGCCTTCATTGAAAGAGAACTCGGCGTGCACGTAAAAGTTTCCAAGGCGCAGGACTCAGCCAACGAACGTGCAAAGAACGCGCTCCCGGGAAAGCCTGCCATAAGCGTTGAAAACTAGGCGGTTTCACGCGCCAAGCACTGGCGGACGGCTTTGCGAAATGGTTTTAAACTGGTTTGGTTTTAATTGGAAAAGGCTCCAAGGCGCTTTAATCCTGTTCCACACGCCATAACTGGGCAGGCTTTTGCGCCTTATGGCTAGGGATTGCTCTCCTGAGTTGTGTGGTAACGGCGAAAGGGGCAAGCAAGTTAGAAAAGCGTGGGGTGAATTAGTATGACTGAAGCATACTGCGTGAAGTGCAAGGACAAGGTTGAAATGAAGGACCCAAAGAGCGTCACCATGAAGAACGGCAAGAAGGCCATGAAGGGCAAGTGCCCCAACTGCGGCACGAGCGTGTTCCGGATCGGCGGATAAAAAATAACGCTGGAAACAGTTTTCCATAACGCCAAAAAAAGGGCTTTCTGTTTAATTGGAAAAAAGTCCTTGAAACGAGCCTTTTTTGTTCCAGCCCAATCAAAAAAGAGGGTTTTAAAGTGAAAGCCTTAACTATTTCATCGAAATTTGAAATAACAATACCCAAAGAAGTGCGAGAACGCTTAAAACTGAAGCCGGGAAGCAAGCTGGAATTAACATCAAAGGGTGGAATAATTAACGTGGTTCCCTTCAAGGAAAATGAAAAGGCTACAAGGTCCAGGCGGCGCCTGCCTTGAAAAGCCTTTCCCTGCGTTTCCTTCACTAGTAAACAGCGTTCTTTTTCAGTCAAGAGGGGGGAGGAAAGTGAAGCAGTACCAAGACTTGTTGCGGGACGTCCTCGAAAACGGCTCCAAGCGCGGCAACACCCTAAGCGTTTTTGGCAGGATTGCACGCTACGACTTAAGCCAAGGCTTTCCCCTCACGACCACTAAGAAAATCGACTTCAACTCCATAGTCCACGAACTCCTCTGGCTGATTTCCGGGGACACCAACATTCATTACCTGGTTCAAAACAACGTCAACATCTGGAACGAGTGGCCCTTCGAGCAATTCAAGAAAAGCGCGGAGTACAAGAACGAGTCCATGCAGGAATTCGCGGAAAAAATCAAGACCAACGCCGCGTTCTCCAAGCGCTACGGCGACCTCGGCCCAATTCAAGGCGCTCAATGGCGTTACTTTGGCGAATTCGACCAGTTCCAGTGGGTCATTGAACGAATCAAGAAGTTCCCCAACGACCGCCGCCTAATAGTCAATTCGTGGAACACGCCGCAAATCGCCAAGCTCGCTTTGCCGCCCGCGCACATGATGTACCAATTCAATGTCTCTGAGGACAAGCTGTCGTGCGCAATGTACCAACGCAGTTGCGACGCCTTCACTTCACTCCCAGTCAACGTGGCCTCGTACGCGTTGCTTACAACGATGGTGGCGCAAGTCACTGGCTTCAAGGCAGGCGAGTTCATTCACGTCATTGGAGACCTGCACTTGTACGAAAACAACTTAGAGCAAGCGCGCGAAGTCCTGGGCAGGACTCCTCGGAAAATGCCCCAGCTAATAGTGAACCCGGGCGTGAAAAGCATTCACGACTTCAAGTTCAAGGACTTCGAGTTAACCGAGTACGACCCGTACCCGCCAATCAAGGCGCCCGTGAACGTGACTTCGCCGAACTTTGAATTACTTTCCGCTTGAAGAGGGAAAAAAATGAAGCAGTACCTGGAATTGTTGAAGGACATTCTCGAAAACGGCGCCAGGAAAGCCGACCGCACGGGGACGGGCACGATTGGCGTCTTCGGCCGCCAGCTGCGCTTCGACCTCCAGGAAGGCTTTCCACTGCTTACAACCAAGAAAGTCTTCATGAAGGGCATAATCCACGAATTGCTTTGGCTCGTTTCCGGGGACACGAACATTAGGACTCTGGCGCAAAACGACGTCAACATCTGGAACGAGTGGCCTTACCAGGACTGGCTCAAGAAAAACGGCCTGGAAGCAAAGTACCCCAAGTACTCACGGGAATGGAAGGAGAAATTGAACGAGTTCGTGCAGCAAGTAAAGGACAACGCCGCCTTCGCCAAGAAGTGGGGCGACCTCGGGCCGGTTTACGGAGAGCAATGGCGTTACTTCAACGGCTTCGACCAGCTGGACTGGGTCTTGAAGGAAATAAAAGTGAACCCTGACAGCCGCAGGCTAATAATCAACGCGTGGAACGCGCCGAAAGTCGAGGAAATGGCGCTGCCGCCGTGCCACACCGCCTTCCAGTTTTACGTCGCCGACAACGAACTCTCGTGCCACCTCTACCAGCGCAGCTGCGACGTGTTCCTCGGAGTCCCATTCAACATTGCCTCGTACGCCTTGCTTACCATGATGGTGGCGCAGGTGACGGGCTTCAAGGCAGGCGAGTTCGTGCACACGTACGGGGACGTGCACATTTACAACAACCACGTCGAACAAGTCAAGGAACAGCTGACGCGCACGCCCAGAAAGCTCCCGAAAATGAAAATCAACCCTGAAGTCAAGAACATTCACGACTTCAAGTTCGAAGACTTCGAGTTAACCGAGTACGACCCTTACCCGTCAATAAAGGCCCCTGTTTCAGTTTAAAGCGAGGGAAAAGGCGAAAGCGCGTTGATCACAATCATTGCCGCAGTCGCGAAAAACAACGTCATCGGCTTCCAAGGACGAATTCCATGGCATTTGCCCCAGGAATTCAAGCACTTCAAGGAAACCACGCAGGGAAACGTCGTGGTAATGGGCAGGAAGACGTTTGAGTCCTTGCCTGCAAAGTTCAA
This sequence comes from archaeon, assembly GCA_035291025.1. GTDB lineage: Archaea > Iainarchaeota > Iainarchaeia > JAFGOX01 > DATDTB01 > DATDTB01. The sequence goes on along the minus strand of DATDTB010000015.1, from coordinate 7,445 downwards.
GCCCTTGCCCAACCGCGTAAACATAGTCGTGAGCTCGTCAATGCCTGAAACGCCCAAAGTGGTAGTGTGCAAGGACTACGAAACCGCCATAAGGCGCGCAAGCGAGTTCAACAAGGAAGTATTCATCATTGGCGGGAGCACGTTGTACAAGCAAGCCCTGGAAAACGCTGACCGGATGCTCTTATCCATAGTCGAACTCGAACCCGAAGGCGATGCGTTTTTTCCCGCGTTTTCCGAAAAAGAATGGGTGAAGGCAAGCGAAACACAACGAAACGGGTTCAAGTTAGTCGAGTACTCTAGAAAAAAAGCCTGAGCTTTTGCAACAAGTAGATAAGCCGCTCTTCAAAGTTTTCTCTTCTTGATAATGTTACCCGTTGCAATTATGAAATGGTTTTCGAGTTCTCCCCCGCTTTTTTCAAGTACCTGCCTCAAGACGTTTTTCTTGTTTTCAACTCCTTCGTCTTCAAGCCTCAACAGTATTACTCCAGTAACGGGTTTTCTCAAGTTATAAACAAGTTGCCCAAAGCCTTTGTCGTTAGTCACAAGGATTCTGCCTTGCTTTGCAGCAGTTTCCATTACTTCCGCATCAGTGGCGCTCCTCATAACGTCTCCAACGTAGGAAGAATCAAAGCCAAGCGATTCCAGAAACTCGTGCACTTTCCTGCCAGTGCTTTCATCCACCAAGAACTTAGGCAACTAACTCACTCTGCCGTGAGGGGGAACACTTGCTCTGCATCCATTAACTGCGACGCGTATTCCAGGGCAGCCTGGATGTCTTTCCTTGTAAGCTGTGGGTAGTCGCTTAAGACTTCATCAAAAGTCTTGCCCTGGGCAATCAATCGGACGATTAAGTCAACTGGCACCCTAGTTCCTCGAATGACTGGCTTGCCAGTCATTACCCTGGAATCAAGTGTTATTCGACTTTTCAAGCCTGCCTTCAATTAAACCACTTACAGTCACTTCGTTAAACGGATACAGGCGTTTGGTGCTTAAATAACTAACGCCTTGCAAAGAACGCAAAGTCTTGCCTTGAGCCTTGAAGTCTCCTCTCGAATTACTCCAAGAACCAAGGAAAGTGCTTCTGTTGCGTTCTCCAAGGCCGCTTCCTTGGTTTCGCCTTGGCTAATTGCGCCGGGAACTTCCAGGCACTGAGCGGTAAACCACCCGTCAGGGTTTTTCGTCAACGCAATGTTGTATTTCATGCAATTTTCACTACCAAAGTAAGTTCAAGCAAATATAAAAGCCTTGCTATGGGCAGTGGCGGGTTAAGGCAAGCAAAGGAAGGTCTAAGTGGAAAAATAAAAGAAGAAAAAGATAAAAGAAAAAAAGGGGTTTCCCCCTTTTTCATCGCGGGCTACAGCTCTATAGTCCTTTTTTCTTGCCTTGCATTTGCGTGAAGTAATAATACGCCCCCGCAAGCACTAACAGGACAATCACTGCAATTATTAGTCCAGTGTTGTCTCCTGCCTCGGGCTTCTTTTCCTCCATCGCGCCTTCACCTTCGCTGGGCGTAGGCCCAGGCGTTGGAGGCGTTGGAGTGGTCACGCACGAACCGCTTTGGCAAGACTGGCCCGAAGGACAACCGCAGTCACCACAGCAATTCGACGACGACTCACCGGACTCGCAGAAGCCGTTGCCGCACGTTGGCTGGACTTCGGCAGTCGGCTCGCCGCTAATCGCGAAGGTCGAGAACCCTGGAGTCGTTGCCTCGTAGTAATAGTACGTGGCGTCTTCCTTGACCATGGTAGTGGGCAGCTTCGTCCACGCGTCGTCAGCGAACCTGTTCAAGGCAATCTTGGCCGGGTCGACCTTGTTCGCGGTAGTCCAAGCCTTTTCGACCTTGAACTGCACTTTAGCGGTTTGCACTGCGGCGGTCGTGAAGCCTTTTGGAGTTATTTCCAAGTACTTGAAGACCTTGCCCGCCGGGTTCAGTGACGGCTTTGTGGTCGGGTCAACGGTTACGCTGACTTCCACGCTTGCCACCGCGCTGCTCGTCGTCACGGAAATCGAGCTGACAACGCTTACAACAGCTGTTTCAGTGTACGTGACTTCAGCGGTCTCTCCGGCTTCAGTTGAGCCGCCGCTAGCGGTTTCCTCGGCTGGAGGAGTTGTTGGCGTCGGGCTCGGCGTAGGCGTCGGGGTAGTGCTCGGAGTCGGGCTAGGCGTCGGCGTTGGAGTCGGGCTGGGCGAAGGCGTTCCACTGCCTGAACCACTCGAACCACCCACTTCAACGTTCAAGTTCGTGGAGTACTGCGTGTTGCCGTTGTGGTTCCTGTCAATGGTGTTGAAGTAAGACGTCCTCACCTGCGGTGAGCCGTCAGCGACTTTGATGTCGTTCTGCTTGTTGCCGTCCTCGTTCGTGATGACAGCGCAGTAATAACTCCCAGTAGTGTGGTACTCGTTGCACGCAGTGTTATTGAACCCAGCAGTGACAGTCGCGCCCGTAACCGAGCCACCGTTCACGGAAATCTCGTACGAGAACTCCAAGGCCTTGACCTCAATGCTAGTGCCCGCGGACACTGGAGTGCTCCTCGCGGACGCATTGCGGTCAAATTCAATCACGGTCTGGTTGACGTCGCTCCCGCTACCGCCAACGTTCACGTCATTGAGTCCCGAGTTAGTCACGTTCGAGTCAACGTACCCGTTCTTCGAGAAGAACAAGCCGCCGTAATTGTTGTCGAGTGGCAATGAAACGTTGTTGTCAACGCCGTCACCGTACCAGTACCAGTTCCCGTCACTCGTCACGTAGTTGGCGTCGCGTCCAACGAACTTGTTGTTGTCCCACGCAGTGATAGTCGTGTCACGCTCGTCGCGCACTATGGCTTTCAGCGTGTGCTGGATTCCCGCAACAGTCGTGGTCAAGTCGTTCGCGTCCACTTTCCCAGAGTCATTCCTAGTGCTGCGGCCAGTAAAGAGGATTAAGACTTGCGTACGGTTCCTGTTCACGTCAATGTTCCTCAAAATATGGTTCGACGTAGCAGTTGGAATGAAGCCCTTAATGTTCAAGTCCATCCTCAAGCCCGTTCCGTGGACTGTCCAGTAAAAGTTGCTGTCAGTCGTCGTGCGGTTAACGTCCTGGCCCGCGACAATGTTGGAGTCGAAGTTGTTTTGGTCAGTGGCCTTCCTTAAGAACCACGGCCTTCCAGTCTCGTCCAGTATGACTGCCTTCAAGCCGTACTCGAGGCCGCGCGCGTTGCAGTCCTGCTTTCCAGCCGCGCAAGCCGCGGTGTTGGCGCTGCTACCAGCAGTGCCGGCCGTTTTAAAGGTAATAATTGTCTGGCCTGCTTCGTTGTCAGTGAACACTCCGCCAACAGCCCCAACGTGGCCGTAGTTCGTGGCATTGGAGTCAATGAACCCAGCCTTTTGGAAGCCGAGGTTGTTAATGTCCGTTACAAGGCTGAAGTAGCCCCAGTACCAGTTTCCATCGCTTGTAACAACGTTGGCGTCTTGCTGGTTGAACTTGTTCGCGTCCGCCGCGGTAACAGCAGTTCCAAGCTCGTCCTTAAAGACAACCTTTAACGGGTACTCGAGGCCGCGCGCGTTTTGGTCAGTCGAGCCAGCAGTGATTGAAGAGCCGGAGTTGGCTGAACCGCCTGCGACTGCAGCGGTCTTGAAGGTGATTCTCGTCTGCGCCGACCTCTTCGTCTTCACGTTCTTCAACGCCGCATTCGTGACGTTTGAGTCAATGAGGTTGCGGTCCTGGTTCCTGCCGCCAATGCGGAGGTTTCCGTCGTGCGCGTCAGAGGCTTCCCAGTAAAAGTTCCTGTCAGCCGTGACTCTGCGGACGTTCAAGCCATTGAAGTCGTTTCTGTCAATCGCCCCAATGTTGCCGTCAACCGTGCGACCGAGCTCGGTTTGCAAGTCAATTACTTTGAGCCTGTACTCGAGGCCGCGCGCGTTGCAGTCCTGTTGGCCTGCACCGCATCCAGCAGTCACAGCCGCGCCGCCTGCAGCGTCAGCTGCCCTGAAAGTCAGCCTGGTTTGGGCTTTTCCGCTGTTTACGTCGGCGTTGACGTCGTTCAATCCCGAGTTGGTTGCGTTGGAGTCAACGTATCCAGTCTTTGCAATGAACAGCCTTCCGTTGCCGTCTGCAACGTTTCCAGCGACTCCGAAGTAAATGTTGATGTCCTTCGTGCCATTCAAGGCTACCTTGTTGTAGTCAAAGCCCCTGTACTGGTTGACGTCAGTGTTCAAGTCGTTAGCCAACTCGTCTATCACGCCTATTACCTTCAACGGGTACTCGAGGCCGCGCGCGTTGATCGTGGTCGAGGAAACATTGGCGCCAGTGTAAGCAGCGCCGTTGGCGGTGTTTGCGGCGTTGAATATCACAACCGTCTGCCCATTGGCGTCACGCCGGGCGTTGACGTCATTCAACCCAGAGTTAGTGGTGTTGGAGTCAATAAACATCGCTCCCTGGACAGTGCGTCTCAAGCGAAGGTTTCCAGTATCGAGTCCGGGCGCTGCTTCTCCGGCAGTCCTCCAATAGAAGTTGCCGTCAGCGTTGAAAGCGTTGGCGTCCTTCCCGAGGTACTGGTTAACATCCAGTTGAGCTATTGCGTTGCCGAGTTCGTCTTTGACAACCGCCTTCAACGGGAACTCAATGCCCTTCATTAAGTCGTTCGAGCCCGCAGTTATTCCCTTGTCGTTGTTGAAGTCCTCGCCTGCAGCAAACGTAATGGTTGTCTGGCTAGTGTTTGAGTCAACGTTCACGTCCCTCAACGCCACGTGAGTCGCGTTCGAGTCAACGTAAATGGCACCGGCAACAGAGTGGCCAAGTTGTAAGTTGCCGCGGACAGTGTTTAATCCAACCGCCCAATACCAGTTGCCGTCAGCTGTTGCAATGTTGGCGTCAACGCCTGCAAAGTTGTTCCTATCCAAGCTAGGACCCGTCAGTGAAGTTCCAAGCTCGTTTTTCACTATTGCCTTTAACTTGAACTTGATTCCAGCGCCGGTAACTGACGACAGGCTCCTGTCCTCGTTTACGTCAAAGTAGTTCGGGTCAGCGGCAGTATCGTAAGTGAAGTTGGTGTCCAAACTAATGAAGCCCTTCAATCCTCGGTTGAACCTAATGTTAACGTCAATGCGGTCGTTGTCAGCGCAACTTGATTCCGTGGCAGTTCCACCCATGTCAGTTAATAAGGCAAACGAAGCATACGCAACCCCCGGACCGCCGGCTATGGACGCCTTGCTGTTACCGTCAACAGCCAATCCTTCACAGCGAATGTTAATGTTTGCGTCAATCAATTGAAGTCCTTTACCATCGGCGTCAGTTTCCGCCCTTATGATTATGTTAACGTCTCCAGCGGCAGCACTCGCAAAAGGCGCCGCAATGGAAACAACTGCCAATGCAAGCATTAAGACAAGCAGGCCTTTCACTGTTAGCGTTTTCTGGGACTTCAACGAATTCATTTCAACACCTCGACTCCTTTTGGGATACAACACTTTTTGTTACAAAATCAGCATCCAGCGCCGCTTGCATGGAATAATCTAATGCAAGGGCTTGGATACTTAGACTTAACCTTAATGTAACTTTCGTAAGATGTAATTACGTTGTCTTTAAATATTTTCCGGTCAAAAGCCCGGAAACGCGTTCGCCTGCCCGCGGGCTGTTTTAGGCGCTCAGCATGGCGTTTTTCGGGCGTTTTTCACAATCCGAGCCTTTCCCTCGTAATCCTGCGCACCTCTTCCTGCACAGCTTCCAAGGGCTGGGTTCCGTCAATTGTCACGAAAACAGCCTCGTAGTCCGGGTCCGAGGCCAGTTTTTCGTAGTTCTTCATTACTTTCTCCAAGGCCTCGAGCTTTTCAAACAATTCAATCGTGTAACGCGTCTTGTGAATGCGTTCCACGCACACCTTTGCGGGGACTTTCACGAAGAACACCAAGTCAGGCAAGCGGAAGTGCTTGTTTAACTCCTTGAGCCAGTCCATGTCGACTTGAGTGCCGCCGAAGGCGAGGGAAGAGAAAAAGTACCGGTCGGATACAACATGAGTGCCGGCTTCGACTGCTGGCAAAACGTCTTTTTCCAAGTGGTGGCCTCGGTCGGCCGCAAAAAGCATTTGCAGTACTTCCGGGCCGGTCTTCCAGTCGCCCTTGAGCTGGCCCCTTATGAGTCCTCCAATCAAGTTGTCCGTGGGCTCCTTCGTGAGAACGGCTTTTTTGTTGTTCTTGTTCAGCCATTCCACTAAGAGGGCAGCGTTAGTGGAAGAACCGCTGCCGTCAAGGCCCTCGAATGCGATGAATTTTCCTTTTGTCATTAAAAAATCACTCCCCCCACGCAAGCGCCGTTGAAAAAGCAATGGCTCAAACCTCAAAGATGACTTTCAGCCCGGGAATTCTTTGAAAGTCTTTGGCGTTCCTGGTAAGCACTGAAAAACCCGAGTTCAGCGCAATGCAGCCAATGAGCAAGTCCTTGAATTCCAGGCGCTTTCCCTTACGTTCCAGTTCCGCGCCAATCCTCCCAGCCAACAACATGGCTTCCGTGGTCGTGCTTAGGACTTCGATTGAGTCAAGCAAGCGCTTGACGCTGGACACTCCCCCTGCTGAGTCTTTTGACAGGAAAGCGCCATAGTACAACTCGAAGGCGTTAACGTCAGTGGTCACGAGCCTTGAATACTTTGACGAGTCGCTCAACTGCTGGCCTTCCGGGGCGCCCCTGAGAAAGTCAACAATGACATCGGTGTCCACTACAACTCTATCTTCCATGCATGCCAGCCCTTATCCAGCTCTTTCCTGATTTCCCTCCATTCCCTTTCGGAAATCTTCCAAGAACCGGCAAGCTCCGAGAGGCTTGAGGCTCCTGGCTTCTTGAAGGTGAAGGCGAGCGCCTCGTTCAAGGAAATGCGCTTCCCCCGTTCGGCTTGAAGGCGCGCCGCGCGCCTCGTCAACTCCTTGTAGTTCTCATCGCTCAACTTCACTGTTCGAGTCACTTAAACCACCCAGTACACTTAGTGGTAAAAGTATAAAAAGTTTACTTTCTCCACTTTCCTCACACGGCCAGCGGTTCCGCGCCTTCAAGGAGTTCCTTCAAGTCGCTTTCCGGGAAGCAATAGCCTTGCTCCTGGAACTCCCTGCGGAACTCCACTACCTCGGAGCGCACGCTTTCAGGCGGGCGGTTTTCGTGCACGACGGCGTTGATTAATTCGGCGACGCGCTTCATTTCCGCTTCCTTCATGCCGAACTTCGTCATTTCCTGCGACCCAATCCGTATGCCTGAGGGGTTGACGGCCTTGTTAGGCTCGTCATATGGAAGCAAGTTCTTGTTCAGGATAATGTTGGCTTCCTCGAGTTTTTGCCCCACGAGCCTTCCGCCGCCTTCCTTTGACACGTCAACCGCGATCTGGTGGGATTCCGTGAAGCCCTTGGACTTGAACAGGACGTTGAAGCCCAAGTCGCTCAAGTGCCTTCCAAGCGCCTGCGAGTTCTTGACTATTTGCTCCGCGTACGCC
>DATDTB010000014.1:0-17311 GCA_035291025.1 archaeon | reverse complement strand
CATCGCGGGCGCGGCAGCCAAGGGCTCGGGGGAAATTGCAAGAGTCAAGAACCCAGAAACAATTGCAGAAGCCATTAACTGCGGCAATCCAAACTATTGGAGGGCAGCGCTGGACGCAATGCGTAAGACGAAAGGCACTGGAGTAGTGGTTTCCGACGCCGAGATAATGAACGCCAGGAGCGAGCTGGGAAGGGAGGGCATTTACGCCGAGCCAGCGGGCGCGGCCGCGCTTGCCGGGGCCTTGAAGCTGGGCTTGAAGGAAAGCGTGGCATGCGTGGTAACAGGCCACGGCTTAAAGGACTCTTTTCCTGGGAAAAGCTAAAAAGTTGGGGGTTTTTCGCATGACCAAACCTAAAAGTTCGCGGGACGCAAAAAAAGTCAAGCTATCCTGGGAGCCCGTTAACTGGAAACGGGTATTCTTGAGCGTCATGCTCGGAGTGATCGTTGGGTTGACCGTTGTGGGCTGGGTTGTGGTGTTCGCTGTCCAGACAAAGGCAAGCTTTGACTCCTCGCTCATTGCCAGCACAATTTACGGAACGTCTCTCATTGGGTTCCTGGTGGGAGTGAGCGACAAGATAAAGGTAAACCCAATCGCGCGCGGCTGGGTCTTCGGAGTCATCGCAGGGATGGCGCTGGGTTTTACTGCTGGAAACGTTAACACTCCCTTGTTCTGGGAACTCGCCGCAGTGGGAGCGCTTACTGGGATATTCATTGACGTTGTCGTTACAATGATGGAGAAAAAGTGAAAAAAAGAAAGGCGGTTTTTTCTTGAACTTTATATTTTTGGCCAAGCAGGGCACTGGAAAGGGTACTTACGCGCAGGCAATGCAGGAAAAATACGGCTTGGTGCAGGTGAGCACTGGCGACTTGTGCCGCGAGGAGGCAAAGAAAAACACGGAAACCGGGAAAAAGGTTGCGGAGGCGTTGAAGGCTGGGAAGTACGTTGACGACGCAATCGTGACGGAATTGCTTAGGCAGAGGCTGCAAGAGCCGGACTGCGGCAAGGGGTTTATTTTGGACGGCTATCCGAGGACGCTGGAACAGACAAGGATTCTAGACAAAATGCTTGAAGGGATGGGGAAAAAAATTAATGCGGTTGTTTACTTCGCTGCCAGCGAGGCCACGCTGCTGGACAGGCTCACTGGGAGGAGGCAGTGCAGGAAGTGCTTCAAGGTGTACCACGTTAGAAACATCCCGCCGAAAAAGCCAGGAGTTTGCGACGCGTGCGGCGGGGAGGTTTACCAACGCGAAGACGACTCAGAGGAAATGATCAGGAAGCGCTTCAAGGAATACGACTCCAAGACCAAGCCATTGATTGACTACTACAAGAACAAGGGGTTGCTAGTGGAAGTAAACGCCGACGAGGCCTTGGAAAAAGTAAAGGAACAACTTTCAATTATAGTTGAAAAAGGCTAGGCGCTGACTGGGACGCCGGCGCGCTGTAAAGCGTAGTTTTTCGCTGCCCGAACAAACCCGTAATACAATGGCGAGGGCTTGTTGGGGCGGGACTTGAACTCGGGGTGCGCCTGCGTGCCGACAAAGAAGTCATTGGCGGGAAATTCAATGAATTCTTGGAGAGTCTGGCCGTCGGCTCGCTTGTGGTAGCCAGAAAATACAACTCCGGCTTTTTCAAGGGCTGGAATGAACGAGGGGTTGACTTCAAACCTGTGCCTGTGGCGTTCTTTTACTGAATTGTTTTCAACCAAGCCCAGCTCGCTGTAGAGTGAATGTACAAGGCTGTCCTTCTTCAACTCCGCTGAATAAGAACCCAAACGCATTGTCCCGCCTTTTCGGTCAACGCTTTTTTGCTCCGGCAACAAGTCAATGACTGGGTGCTTAGTCTCGCGGTCAACTTCGCTCGTGTGCGCGTCGGCGAACCCGCACAGGCTGCGCGCTATCTCAACTATTGCCAACTGCATTCCATAGCAAATGCCCAGGTAAGGAACGTTGTTCTCGCGCGCGAACCTCGCCGCGGCAATCTTTCCCTCCACCCCAGTGGCGCCAAACCCTCCAGGGACAAGTATTCCGTCAAACTCGCGCAGTTTTCCCGGGTCAAAATGCGTTGAAGGAATTGAAGTAATGCTGACTTTCACTCCAGTGCTTGCGCCTGCGTGCACCAATGCTTCCTTCACGGAAAGGTAAACGTCCTCGTGAGAACTCGTGGAACCGTCCTCAACGTATTTCCCGACAATGGCTATCTTTACAGAGTCCTCGCTTGAGTCGAGCCTTGAAACGAATTCCCTCCAGCCAGTCAAGTCGCTTTCCCTTGCAGGCAGGGAGAAAAACCTCAGCAAGGCCTCGCCAAGCCCTTGCCGTTCAAACAACAGCGGGACCTTGTACGCCGAATCCAGGTCCGGGCAGTCGATTATGTTCGAGTGCGGAACCCCGCATTGCTGCACTAGCTTTTCCTTCCTTACCTCGTCCAAGGGCATTCGCGAGCGCGCGAAGAAAAAATCAGGAAGGATTCCCGCGGCGCGCAGGGAGGAAACTGCGTGCTGCGCCGGCTTTGTTTTCTGTTCTCCAATTGTGGAAATTACGGGCAAGTGGGCAACCATCGCGTAGGCAACCTGCAGCCCCTTCACCCACTTCATGCGGCGCATTGCCTCCAAGTAAATCGCGTTCTCCAAGTCCCCAGTAGTGCCGCCGACTTCGATGACGCAAAAGTCAAAGCCCTTGGACGCGGTCTCAATGCGCGAAATCACTTCGTCAACCAAGTGCGGAATGGGCTGGACTGTTTTCCCCAAGAACTCGCCCTTGCGTTCCTTTTCAATGACTGAAAGGTAAAGCTTTCCCGTGGTGAGGTTGTTGTCCTTGCCAAGGCTCGCGTCCAAAAAACGCTCGTAGTTCCCCAAGTCCTGGTCAATCTCGCCGCCGTCCTCGGTCACCCACACTTCGCCGTGCTCGCTGGGCCGCATCGTTCCGGCGTCAACGTTCAAGTAAGGGTCAATCTTCAGCGCAGTGACCTTGAAGCCCTTGGACTTGAGGAGGCGGCCAATGGAACTCGTGACAATGCCTTTGCCCACGCCGGAAAGGACGCCGCCCACTACTACAATGAACTTGGTGGCCGGCAACGGCTTTACAGGAGAAGAAGTTTTTCCTAATTGCACAGTTCACTAAAGCTGGAAAAACAATTAAAAAGGAACTGCATCCCGGCAAAACAACTCGCTGGGGAGCGCGGTGTAGAACGATTAATAAACGTTGCCCTGCGTTGTGAGTGAAATGAGGGAAAAACTGGAACGCGCTGCCTTCCTCTTGGCGGGGCACTTGAAGAAAGGGCAACGAGTTGGGCTGGGTAGTTCGGACTTGCAAGTATACATAGTCAAAGAACTCAAGCGTCGGCGAATAGAAGAAGGGCTTGAAGTCGAGTTAGTCCCGGCGACGACAAGCGTTGCTAACTTGCTGTACGAATACAAGATGCCCATAGGCGAGCTTGGCGCGAAGGACTTGGACGTCACCATCGAGTTCGCGGACAGGATTGACTCGAACCTGGACTTCGTGAAGACAAAGACGCACTCGCTCGTGAGGGACAAGACGCTTGCAATGTCCTCAAGGCACGTCTTCGTTGTCTCACTGCACGACAAGGTCTCCGAGTCCCTCCACGGCCTCACGCCATTCGAAGTAAACCCCTTTGGACTGCCGCACACCATGAAGGCCTTATCTCGCTTTGGCGCGGCTTTCGTGTTGACTGACGAGGAAAGGAAAAAAGTCACGACCGAGGACTCTAACTACGTTGCAATGGTTGACGTGGCGCGGGAGTTTGACTTATTGGACGTTGACGAGGTGGCGCGAAAAATTCCCGCGGTTCTGGAAACGGGCGTTTTCCCGCACTTGGCTGACGTCGTGGCGCTGGTCGGTAAGGACGTGGCAATAATGCAGGCTTGAAGCGCTCAAGGCCTGTTTTTAAATTACTTTCCAACGCGTTACTGTTTAGTCGTTTTTTGGTGAAGTTTTTCCATAAAAAATTTCAAAGCCAAAGTTTTTGATGAAGCTTTTTCTAAAAAAAAGTTTCGCCGGAGTAGCTTAGCCTGGTTGGAGCACTAGACTCATAATTTGCTTTTGTGAGTCCCGCGAACGCGTTCAATCGCGTGATGACGCCTGCTTCAAAGAAATTGGGAAATCTAGGGGCCGGCGGTTCAAATCCGCCCTCCGGCACTAATTTTTTCACACAAAGATGGCTCAGGAAACCCTTACGTCCAAGTCCGCCTTGTGCGCGTCAGTGGAAGGCCACCACGAGCGGACCTTGAAGGACTCGGTGGCGACGAATTCAATCCTTGCAGTTTCGCCAGTGGCAACGCTGTTGAAGGGTTCGAAGTGCTTGGGTTCGCTCGTGAACTTCAAGCCGTTAAAGTAAGTCCCCTGGCTCCGCACCAATACGTTCAGCAGGATTGTGTTGCCCTTGAAGGCGTCGATGACTGAGAGCTTGGTGTTGCCCGCGCCGTAATAGCCAACGTCGTCCGCCTCGATGTTGAATTCCTGTATTGTGGAGGCTTTTGACTCAAAGGAAACTTCGTGGAACGCTGACGTGGAAAGGAAGGAGCCGTTGGCCTTCAACAGCTCCACTCGAAGGGAGTGCTGTCCGGCGCTCACTCCCTCGAACTTGAAGTTCGGGCTTTTCCCAGTCAAAACTTTAGAGGAGTCAAGCGTGACCTGGAAGTAACCCTCTCCATCCCTTGGCGCGGTGCCGGGTTCGACTAGCAAGAAGTTCGTTGCCTCCACGACAACGTCAACGGCTGTCCCGTGGACTACTTGGGAAGGCTTTGGCGACAGGATTTGAACGCTGGGGAGCTTTTCGCTGCTCATTCCGCCTGCTTTTTCCAACACGGCAAAGGAAAGGGTTTGGACAACTGCGGGGCTGAGAGAAGTTCCGTCGTTGTTCCTTAACTCAATCAAGGCCTTGTGAGTTGTAGGGGAGACGCTTTCCAATACAATTGTCTCTGACACGCCAATAGTCTCTAAGACGTTGTCAAGCAAGACTCGCACGTGGCCTTGGTTGGCCTTGTTGGCACCGCCTGGTGCGACGAGGTCAAAGTTTTCAATTGCCAGCTGCAGTGAAACGCTGGGGCCTACGACTGACTCGCCTGGCTTTGGCGACGCGACTGAAAGAGACGGGGGACCGGAGGGCGCGCTTTCCGGGGAAGGCGTCGGGGTTTCGGAAACGCTTGGGGTTTGGTAAGGCGCTGGCTGCGGAGTTGACGGGGTTTCACTTGAAGGCGGGGGCGAAGGCTCTGGCGCTGCAGGTGGTTGCGCGCAGCCGGCAATGAGCGCTAAAACAATGACTGCGAGGAAGACTGAAATGAATTTTTCGCCCACGGGAAAAAAACACCTCCAAAAAAGCTTGGTGGGTTAAGGGCGTTAACGTCTTTAAACCAGCGCCTCAAACAACCCCTAAAAAAGCATTTACGTCAAAAAACGAAGTAATGGTCGTTGAATAGCAATGTTTAAATATTTGAAAAGAACTAAGAGTAATTGGTCTCGCCCAAGCCAAGCAGGTGAAAGCGGGCACTGTAGAAAAAAGAAAGAGGTGAAATGGATGCCGTTTGGTGGAGAAATATATGGAGCCATTCCAGACATGGGCTACATGCTCGTGCACTTGATTGAATTAGGATTGGGGCTTTACTTGTGGAACATGTGGAAAGCGAAAAACGCGGCCCTTTCGTGGCTGGCATTGATTTACGGAATAACGGGTTTGCTGTACTTGGTCACGCACCCTTCGGGCGGGGCGGTGCTGCACACGGGCTTCACGCACTTGCTTGACAGGGTCCTGTTCCTGGTGGCGTTCTTGCTGGTCTGGCAGTCCAAGAAGTAAAAAGCAAGACGGGAAGGCCTTTCCAAGGCCTTCCCAGCAACTTCTTTTTCCCGTTCTCTTAACAAGTAGTGCTTCTTCCAGATTCCCAGCGCCGCCTTGGTTTTTTAAAAGGGTTTCCACCTGTCTTATTGCAAAAAAACCCCTGGTTTTTTCTTATGGCAATTGACTTACGCAACAGGACTTATTCCGCGCAGGCGCTGGCGCTGGAAGAGGAAAGCAACGCCGTCGTGGCGGGCTGGGTCAAGAACTCCAGAGTGAAGGGCGGCATTGCCTTCATTGTCTTAAGGGACCGCAAGGGCTCAATCCAGTTGACTGTCAAGGACGGAAAAAGCCTTGCCACGGCAAAAGGGCTCACACCGGAAAGCGTGATTGCGGCGAAGGGCAAAATCGTTCAAGGAAAGCAAAAAAGCGGCGAAAAAGAACTATTGGTGGAAGAACTCGAACTCCTCTCGTTGTGCGCGACTCCGCTGCCAATAGACATGACGGGAGCCGTGCCGAGCGCGCTAGACAAGCGATTGGACCACCGCTTCCTTGACCTCCGCACGCAGGAAAACCAAGCCATTTTCAGCGTTCGCTCAAAGCTAAACGAGTTCATTCGCGACCACTTGATTTCCCGGGGCTTCGTGGAAATGCAGACGCCCAAGATTGCAGGCCAAGGCGTGGAAGGCGGCTCGACCGTGTTCAAGTTCAACTACTTCGGGAAAGAAGCATTCCTGTCACAGTCACAGCAGCTCTACAAGCAAATGATGATGGCCGCGGGCTTTGACAAAGTCTTCGAAATAGGGCCGAGTTTCAGGGCCGAAAAAAGCTTCACGCGAAGGCACTTGGCTGAGTTCACGCAGCTGGACTTCGAGATGGCCTTCATTGACTCCGAGGAAGACGTGATGAAGGCCTTGGAGGAATTACTGCATAGCGTCCTGAAAAGGTTAAAGGAAGAGGCAGGAGAGGAACTCAAGGTGCTCAAAAAAGAAGTTGTTGCGCCAAAGCTCCCGTTCCCTAGAATGGAGTACTTGGACTGCGTGAAGCTCCTGGAAAAACACAAGGTAAAAGTCCCGGGAAACGACATTGGAACCGAGCAAGAACACAGGCTATGCGACATAACGCGAAAAGAATACGGCCACGACTTCTTGTTCATCACCAAGTTCCCGTGGGAGTTCAGGCCCTTTTACGCCATGAAGGACAATGAAAACTCCGAACTCTCGAAAGGCTTTGACTTGGAGTTCAAGGGAGACGAAATAGTTTCCGGGGGCCAGCGCGAGCATCGCTTTAACGTCCTGGAACAACAAATCAAGGAAAAAGGCCTTAACGCAAAGGACTTGGAGTTCTATACTTGGCCTTTTAGGCACGGCACCCCGCCGCACGCCGGCTTTGGTTTGGGCGTTGACAGGCTGACCATGCTTGCCTTGGAATTGCAGGACGTGAAGGAAGCAATCCTGTTCCCACGGCAGCCAGACAGGTTAGTTCCTTGACCTGGGAAATGGAGTTGGAAAACTTGGGCGTTTACGAAGAAATAATGAAGGCATTGAAGGAAAAACAAGTAAAGTTCGAGGAATTCGAGCACGCGCCCGTGAAGACTACCCCGGAGGCTGCGAGGATTCTCGGCGTGCAAGAAAGCCTCGGCATTAAGTCGCTGTTGTTCAAGACGGACAAAGGCGAGTTCATTCTATCGCTCACTTCGGGCGACAAGAAGGCTGACACGAAAAAGATTTGCGAAATCCAGGAATGCAAGTCCTTGAAGCTCGCCAGCCCCGACGAAGTCAAGAGCCTTGCGGGCTGCGAGGTCGGGTGCGTGCCCCCCTTCGGGCACCCAGCAAAAATAAAGACGTTCGCGGACCCCGAGTTGCTGGAAAAAAGCGAGTTGTACTTCAATCCCGGAGTCAACAACAAGACCTTAAAAGTAAGCGGGGCGGACTTGGACAAGCTAGTCAATTACATCAAAGTCAAGTGATTCAATTGAGTGGGAAAAAAACAGTGATAATAATCGCCGGGCCTTCTGGCTCCGGGAAGAGCACTGTTGGAAGGAAAATCGCGGAAAGGCACGGCATTGAATACGTTTCAGGCGGCGAAATGTTCCAAAAACTATTCAAGGAAGCCTACGGGCTCGAGACGGATACTGCGCACAAGGTCGCTTTCCAGGAAAGCCGCGAAGAAAACCACCACTTCGACGTCAAAGTCGACCAAGAGCTAATAAAGCGGGCCGAGAAAGGGAACGTCATAATAGACGGCAGGATGCCAGCGTGGCTGTTCAAGGGAAAGGCCGTGAGAGTGTGGCTCGAGGCGAGCACGAAAACGAGAGCGGAAAGGATAGCCAAGAGGGACGGCATTTCCGTCGAGGAAGCCTTGAAGTTAGTGGAGAAAAAGGACGAAACGGATGCAAGGATTTACAGCGAAATATACAACTTCAAGCCCTGGCCCGACCCCAAAGTGTTTGACGTCATAGTCGAAAACGACGGATTTGACGAGGAAAAGACTTTCACTGAACTGGAGAAAAAAATAAGCCAAGCCCTGCAAAAGCACCAACTCCAGTGAGCCAAAGCTTTTTTATCCTGCAAAAGCGTGTTAAAGGGAAAGGCAAAGAAGGCAAAAGGTCCGAGTGGGAAAAAATGGCTAGTGAAAAGAGTTTGCTTTTAGTGCTGGCGGCGGGGGCCACGGCGTTGATTCTGTTGACAGCCGCAGTTTCCCAGCTGCCCAGGGACCAGGCTTCAATTGAATTGGAATTATTGGCAAGTGCAAAAAACGCCTGCTGGCCGTCCCAGTACTTCCCGCAGGAAAGCGCCGCGTGCACTGACGGCAAGTGCGAAATAAAAAGCAACGGCAACTCCTTCACTGCAACGCGTAAAACTTTAATGGTTCCAGGCACGGGAGAGATTGCATTGTATGAGTGCACGGCGCGCAGCCCTGGAACGCAAAGCACGCAATTCCAGGCAACCACAACAAAAAAGCCCTTGGGGGACAACTTGGGAGAGCAAAACTACTCCCAGCTAATCGGGAGGGTCACGACTGCTAGGCAGGCGTATTACGCCCTTGTCTTGTTCAAGCACCCCGAACAACTCGAAGTGGTAACAATCAAGCCGGAACTCGTGGAAGTGGGCAACTCCTTCAACGACCCTTACTACTCGGACCGGCAGGCAGTATTGTCCGATCCGCGTTGCGCAGTGCTAAGGGAAGCGAGCTTCACTGAATACCCCGAGTTCAAGGAAATCCAGGGCGCTTTTACCGTGAAGCGGGCTTGGAGGAACGGCCTCAACTATTACTTAGAGGAAGCGCGCGTGACGCCGGACGCGGAAGTCCAGGAATACAGGGAAGAAAAGATTATGGGCTGCGAGTAAGGCCATGAACGCCTTCAAGGGAGTAATAATAGAGGAAAGCCTGCAAGACAAGGCAGTCCTTGAAAAGTTAAGGATTTTGAGCACAAAAACGGAAACGGTCACGGAATCGCACAACACGCCGTGGTTAAAGCAGTGGACGCTTCACTCAATTGAAGTGAGCGAAAAAGACGCTGATGACGCCAGCGAGGAAATAAGGAAAGCGCTCGACTCAAAGCATGCGTGGTACGCCGACTTCAAGAACGACAAAAGGCACTACATTGTGTTCAAGGACAAAATATTCAAGGTTGACCGGTCCAGCAAGAAAGAATACGAAGAGGCAACCAAGCACGGCATCGCGCTTGGAGTTCCCGCGCACCAAGTCGACTTCTCGCCGCACGTCAAGCAATGGAAGAGGTGAAAACGCTAGCCTATTTCCCTGACTAGTTTTTCAACCAAGGCCTTGATTTGGTCGCGGTTCCTGCGCACGAACTCGTACGACTTTCCCTTACCGTCTTCCACGTTCCACGCTTCCAGTTTGCCTTTGTCCAAGAACCCGGGAACTGGTTTTTCCGGGCACATGCAAATTATCCTGCCAGCCTGCCTAGCCATTTCATGGGTCAACTGTTTTGGCTTGTTTTGGGAAATGTCAATTCCGAGTTCTTTCAAGGACTCCACCCTGCCAGGCGCTCGCTCTCCTATAGTGGTGCCTTTTACTTCAGAAATGTCCAAGCCCGCAGACACCGCGTGGTTCTTCTTTGACAGCTTGTTGAAAATTGCCTCAGCGGTCTGACTCCTCCCAATGTTGGCGTTGCAGACAAACAAAACCTTCATGAACGCAAAAAAACTTAGTAACTGCGCGCCAAGTAAACCAAGTGCCTTGCATCCTTTCCGCACACTATGCACTTCGCGTTCTTTGGGACGCTCTCCTTTTCGCCGACGAGTTCGCCGCGCACTTCCGCCCCGGGAACATCACTCTTGAGCTTGTCGGCGCAGGCCTCGCCTTCCCGTGAAGTGGAACAAAACGCGGCTTTCACGAAGCCGCCTTCTTTTTCAAGAACCTTCTTTGCCTCTCCAAGGGAGGCAGCGCTGGAAATGCTTCCCTGGAGCTGCTTTCTGGAGCGTTCGAGGAGGTTGCGCATTATCTCGTTTTCAAGCCCCTTGAGGAACTCGAGGAACTTGAACAAGTCCATGGCGTACATGACGTTTTTCTTTTCGCCAGTGTCCCGCCTCACGACCACGCACGAGTGAGTCTTGACGTCACGCGGACCTATCTCAATCCTCAATGGAACGCCCTTCATTTCCCAGTAGTAAAACTTTTCACCGGGCCGTTTTTCCGAGTCGTCAACGACGACGTTGAAACCGAGCTGCTTGAGCGAATCACCTAGCTCGCGGCACTTTTCAACGGCGTCCTTCGAGCCTTTTTCGTCCTTGTCTGACTGAATTGGCACCACGACTATGTGCGTGGGGGAAAGGCTTGGCGGTAAAACCAGTCCCTTTGAGTCTCCGTGCACTAGCAAGAGCCCGGCAATTGTGCGCATGGCCGTGCCGTGCGAGTTCATGAACGCGAACTGTTCCTTGTTTTCCTCGTCCAAGAACTTCACGTCGAAGGCTTTCGCGAAGCCTTGACCTAGGAAGTGAGTCGTTGCAATTTGGAGCGCCTTGCCGCCGGGCATTACCGCGTCGTACGCGTAAGTAACATCGGCTCCGGGAAACTTGTCCCACTCGGGGCGCTTGAACACCAAGGAAGAAAGGCAGCACGCGTTCTCGAACAAGTCGTTGTAAACGCGCATGGCCTCGTCAACGTTTTCCTGGCACGCCTTAGCGTCCTTGGTTGCCGCGTGGGCCTCGTTCCACAAGACTTCGCGGCCGCGCAGCATTGGACGCGTTGCCTTGGTTTCGTAGCGGTAAACGCTAGTGGTCTGGTACACCTTGAACGGCAATTCCCTGTAGGAGCGTATCCACTGCGAAAACATTGGGTACATTACCGCCTCGCTCGTTGGCGCCAGCCCAATCCGCCCTTCTTCCTTTCCCAAGTCCACCCAGAAAGTCTCGGCCTTGAACCCCTGCGCGTGCTTGGCCTCCAAGGCAAAGAATGACTCGGGAACAGCTGGAGGAAAGTGCGTAGCGTTGTATCCAACGGAGTCCCAGCGTTTTTCGAGTTCTGCGAAAAACTTTTTCAGTATCCCGAAACCCCAAGGCTGGTACACCACGAACCCCTTCACTGGGTAGCGGACGTCCGCAACCCCTGCCTTTTGCAATATGTCAGAGTACCACTCGCTCGGGTTCTCGTTTTTGTCAACGTTGAACAATTCCTTCGCCATGAGTAACCACTTAGAAACTAAAGCAGGCCCTTCTTTTTCATTAACTGGTACGGGTAGCCGCGCTTGTCCTCCAGTTCCCGCGCGGCGTCGATTCCAAGGCCCGCGGCAAACTCGAACAACTTTTCCCTCGTAGCAGTAACTCCTCCAAGGTCTTTTAAAGCCTCGATTTCAATGAAGCACCCCAAGCCCTTCACGTCGTCCAACGCCACCTCGAAAGAGTCCCCGTGGACGAACACGACGCGCTCCTTTTCGACCGTGACAAGTTCCCTGAAGTCCAGAGCTCGGAGTATTTTTCGCAGGGTTTCTTGGCTTCCAACCACGGTTTCGAATTCATCGCAGTGCGTCTTGGTTTCGGCGTTGTCTGGGCGCCAGTGCTTGTAGTTCAATATCGCCTTGCCGCCGCGGATCCCCAAGCGGAGCCACTCCGACGGGTACTCATTCTTCAGGAAGTCCCTGTGGGCTGGAACGAAGTAAGTGTCAACTTCGCTTGAGGAACGCTTCAACTCTGAAGTGCGTTCTAGTTCCTTGCGCACTCGGGAAAACTCTCCAGGAGGCAATGGAATCTTTATCTCGACTTCAATGTTTTCGTGGGCCATAACGAAGTAATTGGGAAAGGGTTGAAAAAACTAAAGGAGCCCGACCATTGGCAAGAGCCACGCTATTTGGAGGCTCGTGAACGCGAACCCGAAGACCGCGCCCGTAAGGACTTGCATCCAAGTGTGCGCCTTCAAGGTGAGCCGCGCCCAAATCACTCCAAGGAGCACGGCGTAAAAAGGCGTTCCGGCAAACCCGAACAAGTACGAGGTCGAGGTGGCAGACGCGGTGATGCTGTAAGTGTGCAGGCTAATCTTCCAAAAAATCGTTATCGCCAAGAGAAGGGCGGAGTTGGAGAAGTACAAGAACATCAAGGTCTTCACGCTCAACGGCGCGTCCAAAAAAGAGAGGGCGAAAAACCCTGCGAGCGCTCCCACAGTCGTGAGGGCAATGGGCTCTATCCGCTCGCGTCGCTCGGTGACGTGCAAGTCTCCTATTTTCCCTTTCTTGAAGGAGTGAGCCAAGTACGCCAGTGGGAAAAGAGTGGTGCAGAAAGCGGAAATCAATACAACGGCGGGGTTCCAGGAATTTTCAATAAAGAACGCCAGGGCGAACGTGAACAGGGACACGAAGGGCGGGCTGAACACGTTAGTGACCACGCCCGCAATGCTTGAATGATGGCGTCGTTTCTGGGAGGACATGAGGCTTAATAAATTGCAATGGATTAAAAAAGAATCCGCATTAAGGGTTTCTTGGGGGTGGGAAAGCGACTGCTTTTCCGTTGTTTTGAGGTGTTTCTTGAATGGATGAACAAATTCAATTCATGGCCAACTACTCGGGCTGGGTTGCAGTGAAGAAAATCACTGTGGAAAAGAACACGAGGCCAATAGACATCGCGTTGTTCCTGGCTGGGTTGAACGAAACGTTTGACCGCAAAGTAGAGGACAACCTGCGCAAGGTGATGGACTTGAAGGCGTTGGACGCGCACTTGGAGCAAGTCATCGCGAAGGGGAAAAAGTCAAGCGACGACGTCGCAAGGGCGTTGGCGGAAATCAACTCGAGCGCGACCAACAAGATAGTCAACGAAATGGTTGCAGGCGCAAGCGTAGTGAAGCCGGAAGGCGTGACCGGCAAGACCTTGAAAAAGGAAGAAGAGGCGTTGAAGGAATTAGTGAAGGTTTACGCCACCAAGAAGGCATTGAATGCCTTGGACTTGAGGGTCAACTATAGCTGGGCGGTCGAGAAAATAAAGCCAGGCAAGAAAGACTCCGGCGGGAAAGCGAAAGAAATAGAGTGAAAGCCCAATGCACTTCTCGCACGAACCCATCGCCTTCGTTCAAAGCGCGTTGAACCCCAGCAACTCCCAAGCGGTTGACGCGTTGTTTTCACTCATAACGATGGCGGGCGAGCCAATAACGTGGGTGTTCGTCGCTGCCGCGCTGTTTTGGGCGGGAAAGCGTTACGAGAGCTTTTTCGCCGTCACCACCCTGGTTGTGGTCGGCGCGGTGGTCGGCGGCGCGAAGGACTACTTCAAGCTCGAACGCCCTTCAAGCGACTTAGTGAGAGTCATCCAGTCCGAGCAAAGCCATTCCTTTCCAAGCGGCCACAGCGCCTTGAGCGTTGCCGAAGGAGTCACTCTCTCGTTGTTCACTGGGAGAAAAGTTGACGCCTTGCTTGCAGTCATTGCGTTGCTCGTGGTAGTTTCAAGGCTTTACCTGGGTGCGCACTTCCTTGAGGACGTGGTTGGGGGCGCGGTTATCGGGTTAGCCATAGGATTGCTTGCCACGAACGTCTTCAAGGGCTTCGAGGAAAGGCTTTCAAGGGCAGAGTTCACCACGAAAAGGATTGCGTTGCTTGCGTTAGTTGTTGCCTCTGCATTCGTCTTCGCGAGCAATCTCAACGCCTTCAGCGAGGCGTCTTACACTGCGGGAATCGTTTCAGGCTACTATGCCGGGCTGCTGTTTTACAACGCAAAACACTTAAAGCAAACCAAGGCTTCATGGCTAAAGGCAGTCGTTCCAGGAGTGGTCGCGTTGGCTGCGTGGACCCTGGCAGTTGCAGCGCTGCCTTCAACGTTGAAGTTTGCCGCAGGCATAATTGCGGGGCTGTGGGTGACGTGGTTTTACCCAATGGCGCTGCGGGGCTTGTCGGAGAAGGTGGAGTGAGAAAATGGCAATGGAACTAAGCGAGTTAATCAAGACCGTTGGTTATGCGGGCTTGTTCTTGATTGTTTTCGCGGAATCCGGGTTGTTTTTCGGGTTCTTCCTGCCCGGCGATTCTTTGTTGTTCACCGCGGGATTCCTGGCCTCGCAGGGGTACTTGGATGTTTCGCTCTTGTTACTGGTTTTCTTCGTCGCCGCCGTCGCAGGAGACAACGTCGGCTACTGGTTCGGGGAAAAGTACGGGAAAAGATTGTTTGAGAAAAAGGACTCGCGGTTCTTCAAAAAAGAGTACTTGGAGAGGGCGCGGGAGTTTTACAAAAAACACGGCGGGAAAGCTATTACGTTGGCGCGCTTTGTCCCAGTTGTCAGGACGTTCACGCCAATAGTCGCGGGAATCGCCGACATGGAGTACAACAAGTTCTTTTTCTACAACTTGCTTGGAGGGCTGGCGTGGGGCGTGGGAATGACGCTGGCGGGGTACTTCCTTGGAAAGACCATCCCGAACGCTGACGAGTACGTGCTGCCAATTGTTGCCGTGATAATCATCGCATCCCTCATTCCAGCGTGGCTTCACTTGAACGGCGCGATAAGGCCTGAAGCCAAAAAACCAGCAAAAAGCCGGAAATTTAGTCATTCAGCGAAATCTTCTTAAAGACTTCGTGCGGGTTCCTACTATAGAGTGGCGTCTAAAGTGAAGCATCCCCGTTAAAGGCCATTAACCCCAGGTTTCCATCTCCCAATGCCCTGGGGCAAGCGTTGCAGGGTGTCGATTTTTGATTGAGGAAGCAAAGGACTTTTCTAAGATAATCTTGGAGCATGCATGGGTTCCAAAGCACGAGGTTTTGGGCAAGGCTGAAACCGAGGAAGTGCTAAAGCAGTACACTGTTTCTCTGCAAAACCTGCCCAAGGTCTTGAAAAGCGACCCGGTAGTGAAAATAATCGGGGCAAAGCCCGGCGACGTCATAAAGATAACCAGGCAGGACAGCAGCGTTTACTACAGAGTAGTAATTTAAAGGCAGGAATGGAAAAACCAACGGCCTGGCAGCCGGTTGGGTTTTTCCCCAAGCAAAAGGGGAGCCACTTTAGGCCCAGTTCCTTGGGCTGCGCCCAAAAGGGCGCAATGCAGGTCGGTGTGGGGTTTTCGTTAAATGAATTCAGCAAGTTACCGGAACGCAGTTTTGGACGCCTTCTTTGACTCGAACAAGCTGGCGGAAGAGCAGATTGACTCATACAACTCGTTCGTGGAAAAAGTCCAGGACTACGTGAACGAAGTCAGGGACGTAAACCCGAAAGTCAGCGACATCTCCATCGAGCTCGGCGAAATAAGGGTCGGAAAGCCCGAAATAGTCGAGGCTGACGGGTTGCGCAAGAAAATACTGCCATTCGAGGCGAGGCTGCGGGGCAGGACTTACGCCGCGCCGTTGTTCATTAAGATGACTCTCTTGCGCCGCGGCATTCCATCGGAAAGCGAAAACATTTACGTCGGAGACCTCCCTGTTTTGGTAAAGTCAAACCTTTGCTACTTGAAGGGCGCCACGTCCGAGCAGTTGGTGCAGGCAAAGGAGGACGCCTTGGACCCCGGCGGCTACTTCATAACAAACGGAACCGAGAGAATAGTCGGAAACCGCGAGGAAACGGCGGTGGGAAAGGTTTTGGTGAGGAAAAAGGACACCAACACCACGGGGACTTACACGGGGCAAAGGGGGGCGTTCAGGGCGCGCATCACGATTGAAAGGGACAAGGCCGGAATGCTGCGCGTTGCGTTTCCCACCATAAGGCGGATAAAGCTAATCAACTTGTTGATGGCCCTGGGGCTCAAAAAAGAGCAGGTGAGGAAGGAATTCAAGCAAACGCTCGAAGTGGAAAACGACTTGCTGGTCAACTTCGAGGACTGCGAAGTTGCAAACGAAGAAGAGGCGCTCCTGTACATTGGAAAGTTCGTGGCGCCAAACCAGCCCTCGGAATACAAGCTAAGGAGAGCCAACGAGGTCTTGGACCAGTTCGTCTTGCCAAACATCGGGGTCACGCGCGACGACCGGAAACTCAAGGCGCACGCAATCATTAGGATGGCTGAAAAAGTCGTTGACTGCGCCTACGACTTGAGGCCGCAGGACGACTTGGACAACTACGCCAACAAGCGCATCCGGACGACTGGCCCAATGATGGAACAGCTCTTCCGCCAGGCGTTGAAGAAAATGGTGACTGACATCCAGAGAAACATAGAGAAAACAATCGCGCGCCGCAGGAAGCTGAGGCTGAAGACATTGGTGCAGCCGGCCGTCCTTACTCAGACAATAGCGCGCGCGGTAAACACGGGCATTTGGAACTCTCAAACCAAGGGCGTTACGCGAGTCTTGGACCGCACGAACTTCGTTTCAGTCGGCATCGACTTCAAGAAAATAAACTCCGGGCTGACGCCATTGCACGCGCCCATCAACTCAAGAAAGCTCCACGGAACGCACTGGGGGAGGATTTGCTGCGTGGCAACGCCGGACGACGAACAATGCGGCTTGACGAAGAACATGAGCACGCTTTCAAAGATAACAATTGACGAAAGCCCCGAGCAGGTGCTTGACGCCCTCCAGAAAAGCAGGATAAAAATCATCAGGTAAAAAGGTGTTGAAATTCAATGGGCGAAAACGTTCCAATTTACATCAACGGAAACCTCATAGGAGAGACCCCGGACGGCGAAAAAGTAGTCGAAGTCGTCACGCAAAAAAGGCGCTCGGGCGAGCTTCCGGCGACGGTTTCAGTGACTTACGACAAGGGAAGGAACGAAATACTCATTAACTTGGACGCCGGCAGGGTTGTTAGGCCGCTCATAATAGTGGAAAAGGGAAAGCCCTTGCTGACAGAGGAGCACCTGAACAAGCTGAAGTCAAAGGAAATAAACTGGGGAGATTTGTCGAAGCAGGGCGTAATTGAATGGATTGACGCGGAAGAGGAAAACAACTTGTTCATTGCGGCGGCGCGCGCCGACGTCACCGAAAAGCACACCCACCTGGAAGTGGACCCAATCGGGTTGATTGGAATAGCCGCTTCAACTATTCCATACATTAACCACAACCTGTCCGCGAGAAACCTCCAGGCAGCCAAGCAAATGAAGCAAAGCCTTGGGTTGTACGCCTCCAACTACAACTTGCGCATGGACACGCTTGCCTACCTGCTTAGCTACCCGCA
>DATDTB010000013.1:0-9308 GCA_035291025.1 archaeon | reverse complement strand
TACGTCACGGTAACGCGGCGCCATCATCTTGCCCGACTTTGGCAAGTTGACCCACAGCTGGAAGCCCTTCATTTCCCCTTCAACGCGCTGCGGCATTTCCTGGTGGATAATGCCGGAGCCGGCGGTCATCCACTGCGCGCTGCCGGAAGTGATGGCGCCCTTGTTGCCGAGGCTGTCCGCGTGGTCGACTTCGCCGTTGACGACGTACGTCACGGTCTCAATGCCGCGGTGCGGGTGCCACGGAAACCCCGGCAAGTACTCCACGGGATTCGAGGAAGTGAAGTCGTCCAGCAACAGGAACGGGTCCAGCCTTGGAATTTCAGGCCGCCCAAACAGCCTGTGCAAGTGCACGCCCGCGCCTTCAATCGTGGGCTTGCCCTCAAGGAGTTCTTTTATTTTCCTGACGCTTGGGACTTTTTCCATTCAATAAAAACCCCCGGGGAAAAACAATAGCAGTTCATTCTGGCCTTCGGCCAACGACTCTCTTTGGCAAGCCCTTTATCAACGGGTCGCCTTCGCGGAACCGTTCTGCGGCGTGGTAAAGGGTGCGCGCCTCGTCCAACGCCTTGCCCGTTTCCAGGATGAAGCGGTCGACTGCCGGCAAGCGTTCCAAGACGGGCTGCTCGCGCTTCAGCCTAAGGGACGCGGCGCGCCACTCGGCAATGAAGGCGTCCTCTGCTTCCTTAGGGATTTTCCTCCAAGGCGAGCTGGGCGAAGTGTTCCAGTGCTGCACTGTCTTCCTTAGGCTGGAAAGGTGACGCGCCAGGCCGGGACTAGAAGCCTTCAACTCAGCCAAGTTCCGCGCCCGCGTAAAGCGAAGGATGCCGGCGCGCGCCCGGGCATACTCGAGTTCCGAGTGGGACTTAATCAAGTTGTACCTGTACAATGAATTCATTGCCTTCGGGATTGACTCGCTTGGAACGTTTCTCACCACCCAGGTTTTCTCGCTGTGGATTTTCCTGCCGGCAATGCCCCACGCGATCTCGTTGGCGCGCACTGGGTGCGCATCGTGGGCCTTTTGCAGTATTTCTCCAATCTTGTCCGCGTTTTCCGCGAACCTCCTACGGAACTCCAAGGTTTCCGGGTTTGTGACCTTGAAGACCTCGTCAAAGCGCTGCGTGTTGGCTGAAACTGTTTGCCGCAGGAAAGCGTCGCCGGCGCGCCTGACTAGCGAGGCATCAATTTCACCCTTCTCAGTTGCAGCAAGAAGCCTTTGAACGGTCGGCCTCAAGGTTCTTGGAACTTGAGTCATTGACAAAGGCGATTCGGGCGAGTGAGTTGAAGCGTAAGCAGCGGCCTTCACGTAATCCTTCACGGTTTCGGGCCTTCTCCCGATTTCCCTTGCGGCAACGTCAACGGCGCTCTTTCTCAGGTTGCCTTCCTGTTTTACGAACCAGTCCAAGACCCTTCGGGTTTGCTCTATTGTCTCCGGCTTGAACGACTTAGAGGGCTTCCGGAAAGGAACGGGCTTTGAAGGCATTCGGAAGACAAAAGGAAAGGCAACGCTTTAAACGCCTTGCCCTGAAAGAAAGACTTTGGCTTGCCTTTACTCGTCCAAGGCGACCGCGGCGCACCTTTCGAGCACCAACGCCTTCAACGCCTCAACGCGTTCCTTGCTTGAATTGTTTTTCGCAATCGTCATTATTGCCTTGTCTTGCAAGCGGTAAAAGGACTGCAGGCGGGCGAATTTTCCACCGTCAACGCGCAGCGCGTCCCTGCTTGAGTGGAAGGACAGCGCTTTTTTCAGCGCGGAAAGCCTGCGCCGCGAGTCTTTCCCTGCAGCAACCAGCACGACGCCGGCGCGCCCTTCCCTGGGCGCGAACTCTTTCAGGGCGCGGCTTATTTGCCTGTCCCCAGAAAGGCGGACGAGGAACTCCAAGTCAAGCGAGGAAGCAAAGTTTCTCTTGCCGTGCATTGCCTGGAAGGCCTCGACTGCGGCGCTTTCGGCTTGCCTGGCCGACGCCACGAGTTCAGAGGAAACAACTTGCGTAATGGAGCCAACGGACTGCAGGCTGGAAAGGAGTGCAACTAGTTCCTTTTGCGGCGGGACAAGTGCTGTTCCGCAATCCACGAAAACCTTGGGTTTTTCCATGCAACTCCCACCAGTTTCAGCCGAAAGTGAAAGTGTAAGCCTTCAAGCCAGCGCCAACGACGCGTATTTCGAGGGAGTTCTCGTCGTAGCCCGCGCCCTTGACCAAGTTGTAAAGCTTTTGGTCCTTCACTTTCACTAAAGCCTTTCCGTCAACGGCAACGACGTCCGAGCCTCGCATTGACTCGCCAAGCGGCGCACCGTCCAAGTACAGCTCAAGCGTTGACTCCAAGGTTCCGTTTACGCCGGCAACCAGGTTTACTTCACGCGCGTTGTACTTTAGTGAAACAGAGCCGTTGCCTGAAACTAGTTCCATGTTTTCCGCGTTGTTCATCCATTTCCCAGTGAGGTAAATCTTGTCGTTTTCAAGCTCGCCCGGAGTCGAGTACTCAACCGATTGGCCGGGCTGGTAGCCCTCGGGGCTGCCCAGGAGCCGGCGCTGGAACGCGTGCCCGAAGTACAGTTCCGGGGTGAGAATCTTGGAAAAGTCCGGCGCAGGAACTTCGACGCCTGCCTCGGGGAGCTCGGCCATTATGCTTTAGTCGCGTTCCATTAACAGTTTCCTTATCACGTCCTCTGTTTCGTCGTACGCGCCTTCACCGATGTGGTCGTAGCGCACGAACCCTTCGGCGTCAACCAAGTACTTGTGGGGCCAGAAGCGGTTCCGGTAAGCCCGCCAAGTGGCGTAGTCGTTGTCCTGCACGACCACATACTCAATGCCATGCTTTTCAACGGCGCGCTTCACGTTTTCAGGGTCTTTCTCGAACTCGAATTCCGGGGTGTGGGCTCCCACAATCACCAGCCCTTTGTCCTTGTATTTTTCGTGCCACGCAGTCAAATAAGGAAGCGTCCTAATGCAGTTAATGCACGAATAAGTCCAAAAGTCGACCAAAACTACCTTGCCCTTGACGCTTTCCAAGGTGAACCCTTGCTCTACGTTCACGTAGCCCGCGATTCCCGCCAGCTCTGGGGCGCGCGGGTAAAGCAAGTCATCCATTTCGCCCTCGAGTCCCACCGGCCCGGGCGAGTCCTGCACCGCGGGCTTCATTGACTGAATGAAGTAAACCAGCCCGGCAACAACAACGAGTACCACTAAAAGCAATGCCGGGTTTTCAATTCTCACCTTCAAGCAACAACACCCCATTGCCCTTTTCTCACTGCAGCAGCATGTCGTTGACGAAGCCCAGGTTGGCTATGAGTGAAAGAGTGTTAGTGAAAACAAGCACGCCCAAAAACACCAATACCAAGCCGAACACTACGTTGAGCCACTTCAAGTGCGGCGTGATGAACGCGATGGCGGCGCTGGACTGGGAAATGAACGCGCCAACTAAAAGGAAGGGAAGGCCAAGCCCCAGCGAATACGAAAGCAGTATCGGGAGCGCGGCCGTCGGGTTTGTAACGGCCAGCGTCAGGATGCCTCCAAGGACGGCGCCGACGCACGGCGTCCAACCAACCGCGAATGCCGCCCCGAAAACGAACGAACTAAGGTAAGCGTTGCCTGTTTTTTGCACGCGCAGCCTGTGCTCTTTTTGCAGGGCCTCAATTTTCACCACGCCCAACAGCAAGAGCCCGAAGAAAATTATGACCAAGCCGCCAACGTATCCAAGGTAGTTCTTCAAGTCGTAAGCGTAAGCCGAGAGAACGCTTTGAAGCGCAACTCCGAGGACGGAGAAAATGACTGAAAAGCCTAGCACGAAGAACGCGCTGCTCAGGAAAATCTGCCTGCGCGCCTTCAAGTAGTCAGCGGCAGTCTTTGCCTGCTCAAGCGTTGTTCCTGCAAGGAAAGTCAGGTACGCGGGAATCAATGGCAGGACGCAGGGGCTCAGGAACGAGACCAGTCCTGCGAGGAATGCAACGAGTATTCCAATTTCAGCCATCAGGGAAAACCAAGAAAACTATAAGTGTTCGCTGACTTTTTCCAAGTAAGTCTGGGTGTCCCAGGACTCCAAGGACTTCAATGCCTGCGCGTCGTTTTCCAATATGACTTTGGTGTGCTGGTAAGTTATCCCGAACTGTTTCGCGAGAGCTTTTTCCGCGTCGTCGGTTTCGTTGTCGTTGTAGTTGACGCGGAACGCCACTACTCCTGAGGAGTTGAGCTGGTTGAAGGCGTCGTAAAGCCTTGGGACTTCGTCGCGGCAAATCGGGCACCAGTTCGCGTAAAAATACAACAGTATGACTTGGTCGCCCGCAAGGGCTGCGTCGTAGTCGCTTTTCTTGAAGTCCAAGACCAAGGCCTTTGTTCCCGCGAGGACCTTGCCCGAATACGAGGGAGCCTGGCTTGGCTGCGGCGCCGGAGAAGAAGCGTCTCTTTCCCCGGCAGGCCTTATTGGCGTTTCCGGGGTGATTTTTTGAGGCGTTGGCGACGGAGTGGCTCCAACGGGCACTACTTGGTCGCTGCCCCCTCCAGGACTGCCGGGCGTTGGAGGGGTTTGCGGGGGCTGGGGCGCGTAAGGCGTTTCGTTCTGGGTGGGCTGGGCGCAGCCAGCCAGGAGTACCAGCAATGCCAGCGGCAGGGCGGCCAAAAGCAGCGCGTTAGCGTTCCGTGAAGCCATAAGGAAAATCAATTTAAAAAACGGGGAAAGGTTTTTATAACACTCCCTGCATGTTTTAGGCAGGGAAAAACGTTTCACTGCGAGCCTTTTTCTTTAGCTTTCGCGCACTGAAAAGCTAGGGCTTGCTTGGTTTTTTTTTCACGGGTAAAAAAGGGAGTGTTTTTTGCATGGCTCAATGGCAGACTAAGTCAAGGAGAACGGCTTCGGGGGGCTTCAACAGGTCTCTCAGGAGGAGCAACAAGAAAAAGCACCAACTCGGCGGGTTTCCCGCAGAGCCAAAGCTGGTGGACGTTCACTCGGGGAAGACTGAGGAAAAACGCCAAGTGGAGGCGGCGGTTGGAATAGGCAACGACAAGGTCAAGCTCAAGGAAGCCGTTTACGCAAATGTTTCCGATGCAAAGGGCAAGATTCAAAAGGTCAGGATCGAGAACGTGGTCGGGAACGCCGCGGACGAGCAGTTCGTGAGGCGCAACATAATCACGAAGGGCTGCGTCATTCAAACGCCTTTGGGCAACGCAAAGGTCACGTCACGCCCCGGGCAAGATGGAACAGTGAACGCAGTCATAATTGCACCTAAAACTGCTTGAAGCCGGCTTAAAGCGCTTAGTTAGCGAATTGCAGCGCTTTAATTGCTGGGATGGCTGTTTTTTGGGTGGGTTTTATAAAAAGTAGCCGAAAGCCTTAAATATAACGTACACCCAGTATAGTGGTGAGGCGCTTTGAATAGTGCTCGACTCCTTCTAGTTTCACGGTAACTGGCAACCGAACCCGTGGAGCCCGAGAAAAGCGAGTCAGGCAATAGTTGATTGTACTTTTCTTTTACAAAAGATTGCGAGGTGAATTGTGTGGTGGACATGAAATGCCCTAGCTGCAAAGGCAACAGGCTAGTGCACGACTACGAACAGGGAGAAATAATCTGCTCTTCATGCGGCGTGGTAATAGACGAAAAAATGATGGACTCAAGGCCTGAATGGCGTTCCTTCAATGACAGCTCCGGCAACAGGTCGCGCGGAGAGGCCGCGTTGAAGTACAGCGTGGCCAACAGGGGCTTCACTACCTCGATTCGCAGGACTTCAATTGACGCCAAAGGCAACCCATTGGGGACGCAGGCCAAGGCCGAAATGTATTCCTTGATGAGGTGGCACAGGCGAACCTCGCGGATTAGCTCCACTGAACGCAACGTCTCGACCGCGCTCAAGGAACTCCGCAGGCTGTGCTCTTACCTAGGGCTCCCGGAAAACGTTCAGGAGACCGCCGCGTTGTATTACCGCAAGACCGTCGAGAAAAAGCTCATTCGCGGACGCCTTATCGAAAGCGTTGTCGCCGCCATTGTTTACATGGTCTGCAGGCTTCAAGGCATTCCAAGGACTCTTGACGAAATAGCAGAAGTCTCGCAAAGCAACAAGAAGGAAATCGGCAAGACTTACCGGTTCCTGGTGCGCGAACTCAAGGTCGAAGTCCCCCTGACCACGCCGTTGCACTACGTGTCGCGCTTTGCCTCGGCCCTCGGGCTGAGCGGGGAGGCGCAGGAAGAGGCGCGCAAGATCCTCAAGAAAGTCCTGGACAAAGGCCTTGCCTCGGGGCGCGGGCCTACGGGCGTTGCCGCGGCCGCGGTTTACATCGCTTCCCTCCTAAAGGGCGAGCGCCGCACGCAAAAGGAAGTCGCGGACGTCGTCGGAGTGACAGAGGTCACAATCCGGAACAGGTACAGGGAACTAAAGAACCGGCTAGGCTTGGACATACCGGCATGAGCCCATAGCCATTTTTTCCCTTTTTTCTTCACTCTCCTTTTTTTTCCTTTTTTCTTTCCCCAATCCCTTTCCTCATCCCTCCTCTTTTGCCTTCCAATTCCCAAGGGAAAGGCTTAAAGTTTCCCTTGCCTAGTTTTAAAGCGCATGACTGAAAGCGCCCTCGACGCCCGGCTGAAGCGCCTCGTTTTCGAGGACTTCCTGCTGAAAAACAAAATCCTGCGTGCCGCAGCCAGGAAGGCGGGCGAGGGCGGCGACGCAACGCTTTCGCTTTTCCGCGAAGCAGTCCTTTCGGAAATGCGAGAGGAACTGGCTGGAAGCGGACTACCTGAATCCATTGCGCGAATCAAGGCCAGCGAACTCGGGCCGTCAATTGAAAGGCTTTACTTTGCCAGGGCGCTCGTGAACGACTTGAAGTCAAGCGAGCCGGACGTTTTCAAGAGGCTGAAAACGGTCTTAGTCCACGGCTCGAGCGGGCGGGGGACTGCCGGAAACAAGAAGTTCAGGTACTCCCTTGCAAGGCCATTCTTCCTAAGGCGCGCCAGGAAAATGGTTTCCCTTGCACGCGTTTCCCAAAAGCCAAGCGACTTGGACTTGTTGGTGGTGGTGGACGACGCTACCCCGAAGAGCGAAGCGGCGTGGCTTGAGGAAAGGCTGCGAAAGCTCTCGGGGTCGAAGGACGTAATAGTAAAAAGGCAGTCCAGCGTTGAAAGGCTCGCACTCAAAGGCAAGCACTCAAACATTCGCGTAAAGTTGTCCCAATCCGTGCCCGTGGCTGGTTTTGAGGCGGCGCGGCGCCTGGACGAACTCTCACGTTCTGCTTCGTCACCCGTTGACAGGCAAGCGCTTTGGACCCAGTCCCTGAAGCACGTATTGGCCGGACAAGCACTGCGGGGGAAAAACAGGGTTAAGGCAAAAACGAGAACGGTTTACGGATTCGCCAAAACCAGCGGCAGGCAAGGCACGCTGGTTGAAACAAGCTTCCGCTTCCCGGAGTCACGGGCTGCGCAGCTGGCCTTGAAGGCGGCGTTTTACCCCCTGCTCCTGCCGGAAAAAGCGTATTACGCCGTCAAGTCAGCGGCCAGGAAGGCAATGGCTTTTCCAGTGACGGCAAGGAAGCGGGCTGAGAGGAAAAACAAAACCTTAAAACGGCGTCACTGATTTTAGTGGAAATGTTTGCATTGGCTTTTACGCTCACGGTCTTGTTCGAGCTGGCCGCGCTGCTTGCAGTCAAGCGCTTCACGAAGCTGCTCCGACGGGAAAAGCGGATTGCTTGGCACTTGCTTGCAGTGAA
Source organism: archaeon (assembly GCA_035291025.1). Lineage (GTDB taxonomy): Archaea > Iainarchaeota > Iainarchaeia > JAFGOX01 > DATDTB01 > DATDTB01. Next base: position 1,625 of record DATDTB010000013.1, on the reverse strand, counting down.
CGCCTTCTCTCACCCAATCGTTTGGTTCGGCTTCCCGTGGCTCTGGAACCAGTACGGCCTCCCAGTGGACTCGTTTACTTACCTATTCAACGCGGAAATGTTTGCCGTTGTCTCAGAGGCCTTGATTTACCACGCCTTCAACGCCAAGACGCTGGGCTTCGAGAAGGCGCTGGCGTTGAGCACGGCCTTGAACATGTTCAGCTTCGTGTTCGGCGGCTGGGCGTTTTACGCATTGCTCCTGGCGCTGGGCCCCAATTTCCAGCTTGCGTGGCCTTGAAAGGCTGCGCGGGCAAAGCCCTTTAAGCCACTTTCCCATTTTTCACGCGTTGGAATGACTCACTACCGCGGCAGGCGCGCCTTGAAGCGCTCCAAGGAATTCAACGAAATGCTCCTGGTTGAGCTGGTTTCAGTTACCGGCGGGCTTGCAGGGGGAGTGCTGCTCGCTCATATGCTCTCGCAAGTGGAACTACTCCCTGGCCTCTTCATTCTCCTCCCTGGGCTGTTGGAGTTGAGGGGAAACATTGGAGGGGCGCTGGCCGGGAGACTGAGTGAAGCGCTGCACGCCGGCGAAATAAGGCCCCACTTCCAAGGCAACCCCTTGGTGCTGCCAAACGTCTTGGCGGTCTTGTTCCTCACAATTGCTGCAAGCGCTGCCCTTGGAATTGTGGCGTTCCTCGCGTCAGAGTTCTTCCTCGGGGTCTCGGCGCCAAAGCTCGTGCTCATTGCCGTGATTTCCGCAACGCTTTCCACTCTCATAACAATGCCAATAAACATCAACACGACCTTCTGGCTGTTCAGGCACGGCCACGACCCCGACAACATAATGGGGCCTTACATCACGACAGTGGGCGACATAGTAAGCATTGCGTCCTTGTACGCGGCCATCACGGCGGTGACCTTCCTTTGAACGCAAAAACACAAAAAGGCGGCGTTGCGTGGACCATAATACGGCAGAGCTTTTTCTTCCTAGTAATAGCTTCGGCAATCAGCTCAATTGGCGGCTTTGGCTTGGAAGGAATAAAGGCAAACCTTTTCGCAATAGTTCCATTGATCGTGATAGTGCCCGCGCTTGCGGACTTCGTGGGAGACTTCGCCACAGTCATAACGGCGCACTTCAGCACCATGTTTTACACGGGCAAGAAGCTAAACTTGAGGAACTGGAGGCACGACCCGGAGGTAATGGACTTGCTCGTCAACGTCTTCAAGGTGTCAATGATTTGCGCAGTTTACATTGGAGCCCTTGCCAGCCTCGTGGTATACAAGGAAAAAATCGCGGAGAACGCGGCGACCGCCTTAAAGGTGATGCTTGTCTCTGTCACGGTTTCACTAGTCCTCATAAGCGCTGTAATTGGAATGGCTGGAATTGGTAGTTACTACGTTCACTCACTGGGCTGGGACCCGGACAACACAATCATTCCACTAACCACGGCGGTGGCGGACCTTTCATCGCTTCTCCTGCTGGCGGCCATGGTCAAGGCGCTCTTTTAAGCAATGCCTCGACTTCCGCCAAGGGCGCGTTGGTTTTCACGCCAGTGGACGAGAACTGCGTGCGGCACGCCTTGAAGCCGCGTTCCTTGAGTTGCTCGACGAGTTTCCTTGGACTCGGGACTATTCCTTTGCGGAAG
>DATDTB010000012.1:0-9531 GCA_035291025.1 archaeon | reverse complement strand
CCATCAATGGCCACAAGTTGTTGTTAGTCGCGGTGGCAAGGGTAGCGAAGCTGATGTTCACGTTTTCGAACACTGGCGCGTTGGCGAACCAGTTGCGCGCGCACGCGTTCTTTGCGCACTCGTTGTCCGAGTCAATCGCGGCCTTCAAGTCCACTCCCGTTCCCAGCTTGTGGTCCACTTTCCCGTCATCCGTGCCAACCTTTCCCTTCAAGTCAGTGTGGTGATAGAACGCCATTATGACCGGCCCCTTGTCCTTGTCCTCTGTCTTGGTGTCCTCCAAGGCAATGGTCCTGAGCTTTGGCGCGCGCGCGGTGACTGACGCGGTTCCTTCCTGCGGGTCCGGAGTTATGGAAAAGAACTGCTCGTTTCCCAGGGACTCAAAGCCCCGCGGAGTCGTCCAGTCAACCGTGGTCTGCCAAATCAAGCCGTCCCCCGTGTGCCCTATTCTTTCCTTTTTGTTCCTTAAGTCCTCGACCTTTCCGCCAACGAACGGAAGGTTTTCGCCTAGCTGCGCTGTCACGTTAAAGAACCATTTTTCCAAGAGTATGCCGTTGTCGTTTTTCTTGTTGAACCACAAGTCCAAGTAGGCGTCCTTGTAAATGTCGTGTTCCGGCTCGTCGGGGTTCTTGCCGGGCTTTGCCTCGAAGACGTGCCAAGTCTTTGGAATGCGGTACGCGGCGGCCCACCCGAACAATTCAGTCGGCAGGCCCAGGATCTCGGCGCCCCCGCTCCTCCTAATGAGCACGCCAGTGGGCTGGAGGAACACGTGGTAGAACGGCTTGCCAACGTACTGGTTGGCTTTTTCCACCAACGCCTTCGCGGCCTGCCCGGCCTCGGTACGCGGAATGAAAGTGGTAGTGAAAAGGCCCTCGCTTGGGAGGCTGCGGATGTAGCCCCCATCTCTGAATCCCTTAAAAGTGTCCTGCCAGCTTTTCCTCCAACCAGCGTCGTAGTTTAACAGGGACTCAGTCATCCATTGTTGGTCGTCAGACATGGCCCTCCAAAGTTCCTTGGTCTGTGTTGACTTCTTGAAGTACTCGACTCGAGGATTGTTGTCCAAGAGGCCCCAAGGCTGCACTGAAAAGTTAGGATCTCCGACGAGGATTGTCCCTCTCCCGCTCAATCCGTCACTTAATTCGTCGCCGAAGACTTTTTTCCTCACGTACCCCTGCGCTATCACGCTTGGGTCCGTTATCCCCAGTTCAGCCATTTGAGCAGGAGTCAGTTCTCCTGGCGTCACTTTTTTCCAAATGTCGTCAACGTTTAGGTTTGCCTGCCAATTGTACAAGTCGTCAACGCCCAGCGTTCTTTCAAGCGATTTAAAGTCGTGCACGGCAGCGATTGCTTCATCAGCGACCCCTGGCTTCTTGATTGCCGCCCTCGTCCACTCTTGAGGTGTAACTGTAATGTTTCCCTTTGTCAGGTACCCTCCACCGGCTTGGAACTTCGCCTTTTCAGGCCCCGCTATTGCGCTTCTCACGTTTGACTTAACGAAGCTGATCGAGGAACGGTAGTTGTTTATTAAGTCCTGGTAAGCCTCCCCCAAGTCTGGGTTCTTTTTCACTAACTGCTCCAGTTTAAGCGTTTCCTCTTCCAGTGACTTAATTATGTTCGCGTTCAACGCAGTGTTGTGAGTAGCTAGAATCACGTCACCCGTCCCATAAGTGTCCTTGATTATTGGGTTCGAGAAGCTCGCGAACTTTTCAGTAATGAGTTGCTGGTTTTTCTTGTTTATGTGGTCTGGGTAGTTTCTCTTGATGAACTCGGAAAGGATTGGAATCCTGCGGGGTGTTTCCCCTTGCAGACCCAAGTAGAACAAGATGCTCCTGTCGCCGAATATCTTGCTCTGCAGCAAGTGCGCGCTCAACGGCAGGACAATGCTTGAAACGTCCACCACGCTGGTGGTGAAGTTGAAGGCTTTTTCGTAGTCGCTGAAGAGAGTGAAGTCGCAGTTGTCCTCGTTGGAGGCGCAAATCATCTTGCTGTTAAACGTGCCCGACAGGACTGTGTTGCCCTTGGTTTGGTACTGCTCGGCAACGTCCAATCCCAGCGCGTCAGCCGCCTCGTTCACCGTTCCAGCGGCCTTCAAGCCATAGACTCCCTCGCATTCCTTTCCCTGCGCGTCCGTAGAGAACTTGCACTGCGCAACCCTTACGTCGTCCACGACTCGGAGGGCGTAACTGAAGGGGCCGTTGCATTGGTTGCCTGAAAGCCAGTGGTTCAATGGCGAGATTTCCTTGTTGGGAAAATTTTCATCCTTGGCGTGGTCTCCCTCAGAGTCCGTGCTCGTGAACTCGTCCACTGCCGCGGTCTTCCCGGTGACGCTGCCGCCCTCGATTTCCTGGCCCACGCTAAAAGGTTCGTTCCCGTCAAACAAGATCTTCCACAGGTTCGAAACGTCTGCCGAACTCAGTTGAGTGGTTTCGCAGCCGCTCCTGTTAGGGCACGCAGGAGGGGCGTACGAGGGAGCGGCTGCCTGCGCAAAGGAATAGCTTGAAAAGAAGAGGTTGAGGAAAAAAAACGCAACCAAGAGTCTTGACTTTCTCGCACTTTCCCCCATGTCATTTACCCTTTAAGCCGCCGCCGTTTCGCCTTTTTTCAGAGCCCGTAAGCAACGTAAAGCAGCGCGGGCAGCAGCCAATCAAATATGTATGACAAAACAATAAATACGTATGTGCACGCGTAAACGCTCAACGCCAACGGAATTACCCACGCGTATTCGCCCTTCCACTTGAGGCGCCGCGCCGCGAACGAAAACACGGCGTCACCCAAGAACACCAATGGAGTGAACAAGAGCGTCAGGACCAGCGCGCGTGGAACCAAGGCAACAAGGCTCGTGATGACTGTTAACGCTAGGGGCAATGGTTCCCTGTTTACAGTGCCAATTATGTTGTCATCGCCTGATTCTGGGGTTGTGAAAAAGAACGGGCCAATGACCAGCGCCACCGTCAGCAAGTAAATGAACGCGAAAGACACTACGAAAACGCTCTTTATCCAGCTCCACGGCCTTTTTCCCTGGCGGAGCCTCCTGTGGTAATGCCTTCCAAGCACCGCCAAAGGCAAGGCAATCAGTGAAGGCGCGAGGGCGTTGTAAAGGCTGACAATTAATGCGCTCCACACGACCGCGAGTTCAACCATTTCATTCACTCTTTCCGCGCGGCGCCGCGTTCCTTTGTTGTTTGGGAAAACTGCACGCGCCGGCTTTGAAGTAAAAGCGCAAAGGGTTTAAATACACTTTTTGGTTGTCTCTCCGTTGGAAGCGAAATGGTTGTCTCTCCATTGTTCGGCGGCTTTACGGCCTTTGACTTAATGGTTTACCTTTACCTGCTGGTCGCGTCTCAGGCGTGGGGCTACACTACCATCAGGATGGCCTTGCCGGGGATTAGGGCTTGGGGCAAGGAGGAAAAGATTGGTGCGGCGTTCGTTGTAGGCATTTCCTTGGTTGTTTCCGCGGTTTTGGCAACCGCGTTCTTGGGCGCGTTCCTTGAAAACACTAGGAACTACTTTTACCTCGCCTTCCTTTCAGGCGCCGCCTTCACTGTCTTGCTGTTGAAGCTGGCCACGAGCGCCTTCGCGCCAGCGTTCATTGAAGTCGTGGTGCCAAAGCTTTACCTGGCAACGCGCGCCGCCATCAGCAATGGAAAACCAGAGCTGATTCCAAGGGAAGTGATGTACAGCCAAGTATACGCGCCCCCGACCACGTTTCCGTCAACCCAGCAAGGCCGGAAGGCGTCGCTGCTTTCAGGATTGTTCAAGCACTTCAACCCCGAAAAGGCCCACGCGGAAAAAATGCTGATGGAAAACCCATTCATTGCCGGGGACTTAGGCAACCGTTCCCTTGGAGTGTCCAAAGAAGTCCTTGAAGAGCTTCCCGCTTCTTCGAAGCAAATACCCCTGGCGCCGCCGCCCCCGCCTCCGGGGAGTGTGGAAAAGGACTCTGGGAAGCACAGGCGCGAACAACGCGAGAAGGCCGCGAAGGAAAGGGAAAAAGGAGCCAAAGCAACCGAGGCGCCTGCCAAGCCCACTGGCTTGAAGGTGTCCGTGCCGGAACTAATCGCAAAAAGCGAAATAAATGAGTCGGAGAAAAGGAAGGCGTTAAAGAAAGTGGATTCACTGCTTTCAGGGCTAAAACAGGAAGCTTCCTCGGAGCTTCCTTCGGGGCACAGGCGCAAGTACTTGGAAGCCCAAGCCCGAAAACAGCTCCCGGCGCCGCCTTCCCCAACTGAAGCGCCCCAGGCTGGGGGGCGCGTCCGGGGAGAGCGCAGGAAGAGGCGCGGCGAAAGAGGAGAACCTGTTCAAGCCCAGCCCGTTCCAGTCCAAGAACAGCTGCCTGCGTTGGAACTGGGAGAGCTTCCTTCGCTTGAAGAAGTTGGCGGGGAAAAGGCTCCAGAAAGCGAGTTGTTTTCCTTGCAGGACCTGGATTCAGGGATAAAGGACAGCGAACTTCCTTCCTTGGAGGACTTGGAGAAAACCAACGCCACCGCCCACTCTAAACAGGTAAAGAACACTGGCAAGAAATGCGAGTCCTGCGGCTCGGCAAACACTACTCTAGTGGTGTGCCATTCGTGCGGCAAGACTTTCTGCGCGCACTGCGCCTTGAAGGTGGAGCAAAAACCCGACGGCGCGATTGAGTACGCGTGCCCGGAATGCGCCGCCGTAACGGTTTCGCACTCTTAGTTTTTCCTTGAAAGTGTCAGGGATATAAGCCTTTGTGGTTTAATTTGTTTTCGTGAAAAGTGGTGGGACTTTGAAGGTTTTGATTGCGTTGCTTCCCGGCCAAGGCTTTGACTCTGACTTTTTGGCAAAGGCCTCGGAGGGCGCCGAGCAAGTCCATATTGTCGTGGTACTCGACCAGTCGTCCCTGGGTGAAACTGCCGGCGGGGCTGTTTCATCCATTGCCGGCTTGGAAGAACTGGCAATGGAGTCAGCGAAGTACTTGCGCAAGCACAAGAAAAAAGCCGAGTACGCAGTGGAATGGGGCGCGTACTCCGACAACATACCAAAGCGCGCCAAGCAGCTCGGCGTCGGCCGCGTCGTGCTCCAGCGCCAGCCCGCCCCCTTCTTCAACGAGTTGCTTGCAGGTTTGAAAAAGAAGTGCACCTTTTGCGGAGTTGAAGTGCTTTAGGCAAGGTCGTGGTTTTTTGTGGTTGAGGCAACTGGAAGACTCGTGGAAAACAAGGTCGTTGTGGATGACTTGGACTTCGCTTCGTTGTACAAGCAGAAGGGCTTTGGCGAGTTGAAGGACAAGCTGCTTCACTTGTCCCTGCACGAAGCCGTTTACTTGTCCGAGAAAGGCAAGCTGGCGGTTGAGGAAGGCAAGAAGGCCGTTCCAGTGAAGGAGTTGCTGAAGCTTGGCTCAAAGCAAGAACAGCGCTTTCTTTCCAAGAACTTGGTGTTCAAGGACTTGCGCGAACGCGGTTACGTGGTGCGCACTGGGTTAAAGTACTGCGTTGACTTCCGAGTCTATCCACGCGGCCAGGCCTTGGAGGAAGCTCACTCGAAGTGGATCGTGCACGTTGTATCGGAAGAGGAAAAGTTCGACATTTTTGACATTACCCGCGCCGTCCGCCTCGCTCAAAGCGTGAAAACGAACTTGATTTTCGCCATCGTTGACGCGGAAGGCGACATTTCCTACTATAAAATAAAGTGGATTCGGCCTTGAAGGACAGCTAGGCGCTTGGTTGCCGGGCTGGCTGGGCTGACTCGAGCTTCAAGACTTGCGCGCCAGTCGAGCCCCCTGAAAACTTGACGTTTTCTCCGTGAAGCCTGGCCCACTTGCCTCTTTCGCCCTCGACTTCTCCAGCCATTGCCTGGGCTTCGGCTGCAGAGGCCTTGGAGGCAACCAGCCTTTTCGCCACTTCCTCGCGCACGCTCTTGCCCTTTGTGTGCGCGTAAAAGTACACTGCGAGAATCAAGGCTGTAAGAACTAGCAGCCCGTGCAACGGGTTGAGGACTCCAAGCGAAAGCAGCGCGGTTTGCCTTGAGTGCCTGCCAATGGCTATCGGGATTCGCGCGATTTCCCTTTCAGTTTTGTTTTCCCCTGCCGCGGTTAACACGGCTTGGATTGTTGTTTCTTCCACAACGTCAGAGTCCGGCCGCAGTTGAATGGACACTTCTTGCTGCTTGCCTGAAGGGAATGCAAAGCGCGAGGGAGAGACTTTGTAACCCCACCCAGCCGGGACCACTAGGGTGGCGTTGACTAATTCAAAGCCTTCACGCGTGTTGTTGCTGAACAAGGCCTTTGTCTCGATTGCCGCAGCGAATTCTTCGTCCTTGCTCAAGTCCTTTTCCGTCTCAATTGTCACTGGTTCTTGCACTACCTGTATTGGCAGCAACAGCGTTTCAGTCAAGTCCTTGCTTTTGATTGTTACCTTTACTAGCTGGTTCCCGACCAGGACGTTTTTGGGAATTGAAGCCTTCAGCCTCACTTCCCGCACCTTGCCCGAGTGAATCTTTGTCTGCGTCTTTTCCAGCACGGCAAACTCGTTGTCGCTCGAGAGAAAGAATTCCCCGTCAGTGGAGCCAGTGTTTTGAATGCTTAAGACGAAGTCCTGAGTCTCTCCGGCGTTCATTTTTGCCTCCGACGGGCTGATTGACGCCAGGATTCCAGTTGTCTTGGTGACGTTGACGCACGCAGGCGCCTGCGCCGCAACCACTCCATTGGAAGTGTTCACTGCCCTCAAGACCACTGACTTTTGGCCCAACGGCGTTGAAGGCGACGTTTGCAAGACAAAGTTGGTTTTAATCCGCTCGCCGTTTCCAAGCGCGTAAAAAGTGTTGCCGGGTGAGAACTCGTAATTCATTCCCTGCGCCAGCCCCAACGGCTCGATGGTGTAGTCGCCGTGCGCGTTCAACACGTCCAACTCAACTGCAAACGTGTAAGAGTCCCCGTTTACAATGGTTGCGCACGTGAAAGGGCTCACGGACAAGGAAACAAAACGCGACGTGGTTGTCGCAGGATTCAACACCCTTAACGTTATGACTTTTTCGGCGTGCTCGCCGTTGCTTGACGCCCTCAAGGTAATGGCGTGGTCTCCTGGGGTTGCGTCGCCCCGGGCCCTTACCACCAAGTAGTTCTCTGAGTCCTGCGAGACCGAGTAAAACGAATCCCTTTTTAGGGTTGCCTCTAAGGAGGCGGGAGCGCTTGCCGAGAACGATACCTGCGAAGGAGCGCGCTCGTTGTGCACGACGAACCTTAGCTCCATTGACTCGCCCGGGTGAACTGAGTACAGGCTCCCAACGCTGACTGAAATGGGGCCGGCGACGCCGAAGGCTGAGATGCCTGCCACGAATGCAACCAGCAAGACAGCCTTCGTCAAGGCCTGAAGGTTTTTCACTATTTCACCATCAACCAGTGGAAACATATACTAAATTTTACCAAAAGCCTATAAAAACCTTTTGCTTATTTGTTATTGGGCAGTGGTTACAAATCACGCTGCTTTTAAGGGTTAGTTTAAATGAACGAAAAACAAGTACTTGACTTGCTTAGAAAGCTCGAGTTGAACCAGTACGAGTCGCAGACGTACTTTGCCTTGGCAAAGCACGGCACTTCCACGGCGGGGCAGATTTCCGAACTGGCCAAGATTCCACGACCGAGGGTTTACGACGTCTTGGAAAAACTCGAAAACTCGGGATTCGTGTTAATCCAGCCGGGCCGCCCGGTGACTTACAAGGCCCGCGGCATGGACGAAGTCCTGAAAATACTGCACGAACGCAAGAGCGAAGAACTCAAAACTCACTTGGACGAAATTTCAGGCATTGCCTCAACCATTTCCAAGAACCTTAGCTCGATTTCCAGGGACGCGAAACGAGAGCAAAGGCCCCAGGACGCCACTTGGACCTTGAAGGGAAGGAACGCCATTTACGGAAAGCTATCCGAGTTGGTTGAAGGCGCAAAGAGCCACGTAATCCTTTCAACCACTCCCTCGGGCTTGGACCGGAAGTCCAAGTTTCTCCTGCCAGCGCTCAAGAAGGCAAGGGACCGCGGAGTCAGGGTTGACGTGATAACGCACACCAGTCAAGCCAGGGAAACGCTGAAAAAATTCGGCGAGTTCACCGAGGCAAGGCACGACGACTCCCCTTACCGGTTCCTGGTCGCCGACGACGAGCACTCCGTCTTGCTGCTCACGCCGGAAGCCAAGAACGGCCGCGACAAGGAATCAGAACTCGCAGTCTGGCTGGCCAGCAGGGAATTCACTAACAACTTCAAGCGCCTGGTAAGCAAGTAAATCAAGTGACTATTTCTTCCAGCGCGCCGGTTTCCACTGCCTTCCGTATTTCCATCGCTATCCTCTTCCCAAAGCTCACTGGCTTGCCGTGCAAGTAACCAGCATATGGAGTGAACTCGGTGTCAGGAGATCCTGGAATGCGGAAGCTGGCGTCGTAAACCAAGGGAGTCTCGTCCTTGTAAGCGCACTGCAAGGCGAAGGGGCCTATTATTCCAGGCTTGAACTCCTTTTGAGTTATTTCAACAAGTTTTTCACCGTACTCGAAGACTCGTTCCAGCAGCGATTCCTTTAGGCTGGCGGGCTGGTGCGCGAGTTCTTCCTTGTTCGTTGCCTGCATCCTCGTGTCCACACCCAGCAACTCCAGCTCTGAGTCAAGGGTTGAATAGAAAAAGTTAAAGTTGATTTTCGGGCCCTCAACCAATTCCTCGATGGCGGCGCCGTCCACTTGTTCTTGGCTAGTGAGCCCCTTCCCCAGGAGTTCCCGCGTTTTTTCCCCAAACTCCTTGGGGCTCTCGGCAGTGAAGAACTCGCGCTTGAAGTGCCTTTCGCCCGAACCCTTGCTTATCTTCACTATGACTTTGGAGTCAATTTCCTCGGGCGACTTGTACTTTTTCGGCACCCCGATGCCTGCCTTTTCCATTAAGTAGTCCTGGTTTTTTTCCAGTTTGAACCTCCCAGTGCGTTCCTCTGCCTGCAGAAGTACGCGGTTCCCCAACAAGGGCACGTTGAAGGAGTTGACGGCGTCGTACCCGACGTAAACGCAGAAAGACCTGTGGGGGATGAAGACCGCGTTGTTTTCCCGCAGGAAACCCGTTGTTTTTTCCAGGGCGATTTCCTTGAAGTCTTCCAGCACCATTGCGTGGTCCACGCAGCCCTTTCCGTTGCGCGACAGGTAGTACTTGCTGTAAGTCTTCTCCCGCCCCCTTTGGCACGCCACTATTGTTGGGAAGCCCTCGCTTTTCGCGCCCCTGCATATGTCCAAGGCGCTGTGGGACCCGAGCGTTGCAACGCTTAAGCCCCTCAAGTCGTATTCTCCTAGAAGCAGTGACATTGCATTTAGTAACGCCTTAAGTGCTTAAAAAGTAAAATGGTTTTCCCAAAATGCTCAGCTCAAGGCCTTGGCGTCGTTCAAGGCCCTGGCTTTGATGAACTCGTATTCCTTTTGCTGCCTCTCGAACTCGTAACGCCTTACAAGGCTTGAAACGAAGGCCACCAGCATCACTCCCGCGGTCATTCCAAGGAAGACCCAAATGAAGAACTTGTTCTGCGACGGCGTGGCGAGCTGAGCCAACGCGGTGGCGGT
>DATDTB010000011.1:0-12408 GCA_035291025.1 archaeon | reverse complement strand
CTCGCCGTAACTCAAGTACTTCTTTCGGTCAACGTACTTCTTTACCGGGGTGACGTTGCCCCGCTTCGAGTCAATGGCGTCCTTTACTTCCAGCGCAAAGGAATCGCTTCCCGCGCCCGAACCAAAGCTTGTCACCATTATCTTCTGGCCCGGCTTGGCAACGTCTAAAACAGCAGCAAGCCCAACCATGCTCGCGCCCGAATACGTGTTGCCAATCCACGGCGTCAACAGCCCAGTCATCACTTTTTCCTTTGGAAAACCCAGCTCTTTGGCGGCCTTCAACGGGAACTTGCCATTGGGCTGGTGGAACACAGCGTAGTCAAAGTCGCCCGCGTTCAACCCCGAGGCCTTGAACAAGTTCTTGGTGCAGTTGACCACGTGCTTGAAGTAAGCCGGCTCGCCCGTGAAGCGCGCCCCGTGCCTTGGGTATTGCTCGCCTTCCCGGCGCCAAAAGTCGGGCGTGTCCGAAGTGAAGGAAACCGTGTGGGTTATTTCCGCAATCAATTCCTTTTTTCCAATAACGAATGCGCCGCCGCCAGCGGAAGCACTGTACTCCAAAACGTCCCCGGGGCGCCCCTGGGAAGTGTCAGCTCCAATAGCCATGCCGTGTTCAATGTACCCAGCCTTGACTAAGCCCATGCAGTTCTGTATGGCGGCAGTTCCTGCCTTGCACGCGAACTCGTAGTCAGCAGCCATGACGTTGGGGGTGGAGCCAATCGCCTCCGCAACAGTCACAGCAGTCGGCTTTACTGCATACGGGTGGGACTCGGAGCCGACGTACACCGCACCAATGTCCCCGCCCTTCAAACCCGCGTGCTTCAAGGCGTTCTTGGCCGCGTGGATTGAAATCGTGGCAGTGTCCTCGTCCATGGCCGGGACGCTTTTCTCGTGCAAAAAAAGGCCATCACGGACTGACTCGCCGTCGCGGCCCCAGACCTTCGCGATCTCTTCCACTTTGACGCGGTACATTGGCACGTACGCGCCGTACCCAGTTATTCCAACGGATGACATGTGAAAACTACCACTTTAGTCAACGATGCTCGAAAAGCGTTTTGGCTGAAAAAAATTGAAAAGGGGAAACTCAAGAGGCCCTGCTGTGAGTAATGCTGGTTGTAGGGGTTAAAAACCTTTTCAAAAACGACGAAGCAAAAAACGTCATTCAACGATTAATTGTCTTCAAAGGGGCTTTCCTTTATTTTGTACTTCGCTCTACCGGTCAGCTTAAAGCTGACGACCATGCGCTTGAAGGCCCTCGCCAGCTCGCCAACTTCGTCGCTCCTCTTGGTCTCGGGCACTTCCCCCTCCAGGTCTCCCTTGCTTATTGCTTGCATTGCGTCTGTAATGCGTTCCAGCGACCTAACGAGAGTGAAGTAAAAATACGCAATGATTAGGAGGAAAAAGGAAAAAACCAGGCCCGCGACAAAGTAAAGGATCAAGGCGCTTTCCCGGGCCAGCGCCCGCGCCTCTTCAAGCGACGCGGCGCCGGCGACACCATCCAACAACAAGGAGTAATTATAAACCCTGTATGCTGTGAGAAAGACCAAGGGAAGGAACACCAGCAACAGCAACTGGTACTTGAGCTTCAACTTGGATGCACCCAGCTAGCCAACAGCGGGCGTGAATAAAAAGACTTTGCTTTCTTTTTCAGTGGGAAAAAAAGCGGGGAAATAGTTTAACCAGGCCAGAATGGGGGCCTCCAGTTTTTTGTCTTTTGACTTTATGAGAACGGCAAGTTAAGCCGTTCAATGAAATCAAAACTAGAGGTCATCTGCGCGTGAGAGGAGAAAGCCTCTGATCAGGGTTCAAATCCCTGTTTCCCCACCATTTTTTCAACGGCATCCAGCGGCAGCGCGCAGCGCAAAGCTATTTATACTACGTTGTGCACATTGTATTACATGATAGTCAAGGACGCAATGATCTTGATCCACTTGGCAAAGTTGACTGTTTTGTCCAAGGCGTGCAGTTATTTTGAAAAGGTTCTAGTACCTCACAAAGTTTATGAAGAGGTTCTTGCTGGAAAGGGAAAGGACCCCAGCGTTTTGGTCTTTGAAAAACTAGTGGGAGAGAAAAAAATCCTTGTGGAAAAGGCTATAAACGGGGATTTGGTAAAAAAAGCGCATGACTTCAACATTGAAAAAGGGGAAGCAGAAGCCCTTGCATTGTACTGGGAAAAGAAAGCAGACTTTCTCGCTAGTGACGACCAAAACGTGAGGAGAAAGACGCTCATCTTGGACTTGAAAATTGTTGGGACTTTGGAAATAGTGCTAATGCTTTACCGAAACGGGTTGATTTCAGGGGAAAAAGCAATTGACAGCTTGAACGAGTTGAAAAGAATCGGGTGGTTTAACAGTGCAGTCATTGAAGCTGCTTTACTGGAGGTGAAACAATGAACCACGCCATAGGAATCAGGTTGCCGGAACAAGTTCTCATGGAAATAGACAAGCTAAGCAAGGAAGAATTAGAGGACAGGAGCACCATAATCAGGAAACTAGTCGTTAAAGGAATGCGCGACTTGGCAAAGGAAAAAGCGGCCCAGCAATACATTGAGGGTAAAACGACAATCTCTGGCGCGGCCCACGCGGCAGGACTAACTGTGTGGGAAATGGAGCAATACTTGGTAAGCAAGGGGTTCAAGTCAGACTATTCCGTTGAAGACTTGCAAAAAGGACTCAAAGCACTAGGTGAGTACGAAAAGAAAAGGAAAAAATGAATCCACGAAGACGAGTTCAAATCCCCGCGTCCCCACTGCGTTTCCCCAACTCGCCAACCCGTGCCAGGTGGTCTTATTAAGTTTAACTTCCCTTTTTGCTGCATGAAAGGCATTCCCTGCATGGCTGTTTTTGCAGTGCTTTCATTAGTGCTGTTGATGGGCTGCGCAAGCCCGCCGTCAGCCTCTCCGGGTGACGACAATAAAACCTCGCCGGCCGACGGCAGCAAAGGAAAGCAAGGCTTGAGCGCACGCGACGACTTCGGGTGCTGGCCCGACGAATGTTCATCTTACCAGGACCCTTACGCTGCAGAGGCGTGCAGGCAGTGGAAGGACGGCAAGGAAGTTCAATGGCCTGACGACTGCAGGCTCGCCCAGACCCCGGAATGCATCAAGCTGTGCGAGTCCGAGAAAAAGGAAGGTTTTGGAACCAGCAATGGCGATGCTGGCGCGCGTGACGACTTCGGGTGCTGGCCGCCGTCCTGCGGATTCATTCCATTTGAGGAAGACCAAAGGCGCTGCGAGGACTGGAAGGCTGAAAGGCAAGTCGCGTGGCCATCGGACTGCAGTTATTACTTCGGGCAGCCCGCGTGCCAAAAACTATGCGAGGCCGAAAAACAGCAAGGCACTGCGGCAAGGCAGGAGTCTTTCAGCGAGGTAAAGCAAAAAACTTCCACGCACAAGTTACCCTCTGTCCTGTCCCTTGAATTCAGCGAAGTGAAAAAAGAGGACGAGGAAAGCGTGCGCGATGGCATTCAAGTAATGGATTACTTCTTGAGCCAGTGGTTCGATGTTTCGGTCACGAGAAAGAGCCTCATACGGGTCTTGGGGAACAGCAACGACAACCGGGTAGTTGAGGAAAATGGAACCGTTGTCGCCAACATGGGAATGCAGGAAGGCTCTGAGTTGAGCATGATAAAAAAATACGCGCAGTACGAGCCGTTTTCAGACTACTTGGCTAGGTACATCGCGCACGAATACGTTCACTTCCATCAAATGAGCCTGGGGTGCGTAACGCCGGGCCGGACAAACGAAACCTTTACATGGTTCACTGAAGGTTCTGCTGAATGGCTTTCCTTTAAAGCACAACGCGACTCCGGGCTGCTAAAAACTGACATTGACGCAAAGCAGTGGGCTTCTTCCAGGCTGTCCCAAATGAGCTCGGAAGCCAAGCCATTGAGGGAATACGAAGGCGAAGGCCGCTTTGAAGACTTTTACTTTTACTTCACTTTGGCTGTGGACTTACTGCTAAAAGACCACGAACTAAGAGAACTGGACGACTTCTGTGAAAACCTTGGAAATGGACAGCAAGGCCCGGCGGCGTTCCAGGACGCGTTCGGTTTTCCCCTGGAAGAGTTTTACCAAGACTTTGAAGCGTACTACAAAGACTTGAAAAGCAAGCAAAGCCAACAACAATACCCCAGGTGACTGCAGTGGTTTTCGACGAAGGGCTCGCGGAAAGAATGCGTGCAGCCTTAAAGGGGACTGCCGTGAAGGAAAAGCAAATGTTTGGCGGCCTTGCATTCCTGGCAAATAACGGGAAAATGTTTTCGGGAATAGTGAAAGACGAGTTAATGCTCCGCCTTTCCACTGAAGACTTCGAAAAAGCCTTGAAAGTGAAAGGCGTGAGGGTAATGGACTTCACCGGAAAGCCAATGAAGAACTACGTTTTTGCAACGCAGAAGGCAGTTGCAAGCGAGTCCACGTTAAAAAATTGGATGGACAAAAGCCAGGCATTTGCTTTGTCATTGAAGTGATTAAGAGACACTTTAAACTGTTTTAAACTAAGTACTTGCAGTGGTTGGCTTGAAAGTTTTAATCATTGGAGGCTCAAGATTTGTTGGGCCGTTGTTAGTTGAAAAGCTTTTGAGGAAAGGACACGAACTGACCTTGTTCAATCGTGGAAACAATCAATCGACTTATTCAAGCAAAGTAAAATTCGTGAAGGGGGACAGAAACAACGGCTTTAACTTAAGGGATCACTTTGATGTGGTCATTGACACATGCGCTTACACTCCACAGCAAGCAAAAAAAGCCGTTGAAGAGTTAAACTTTGACTTCATGGTGCACTTTGGAACAGCTGCTTCTTACGCTGAAACTGAATTGTTCCCATTAAGCGAAAACACTTCCGTTGTTGGCGAGTGGCCCATTTGGGGCGACTATAACAAAGGAAAAGTTGCCTGCGAAAGAGTCTTGGAAAAGTCCAAGGCAAGCTTTGCAAGCATTAGGCCTGTGTACGTTTTAGGACCTAAAAACTACTGCGACAGGGAACACTTCATTTATTCCAGGATTAAAAAAGAACAACCGCTAACTCTCCCCGGTAATGGACGAGCAGTCGTGCAATTTGTTTTCGCTGACGAAGTAGCAGAATCAATACTAGTTTTAGCTGAGGGCAAACATGAAGGAGCTTTTAACTGTGCTGGAAACGAAGTCATTACATTGAATGGCTTAGTGAGTGAAATGGGTAAAATAGTAGGCAAAAAGCCGATTGTTAAATTCAATCCACGCGCTGACGGCATTGGATTTAAAGAAGAAGAGTTTCCCTTCGCGAATGAAAACTTCTTCTGCAGCAACGAAAAAATTAAAAAACTCGGCGTGAAGTTCAAACCGCTTGTTTCAGGCTTGAAGAAAGACTTTGAAGAGTACTATAAAAAAGTTATTTAAGTTATTCAATGCCATGGAACTCCTTCAAGCAAAAGAACGCGTTGACAACGCCCTCTTGCACAACAACTTGCTGGTTTTAGTCGGCGTCTGCACCGTGAAGTACTTGGGGCGCGCGGCCAGCACTCTTCCAAAAGGCAAGCGCGTGCTTATGGTCAAAAGCGACCACTCGGTGGCATTGCACCAGAACGAGAAAGTGCGCCCCATTAACTATATGTTGAGCGCCGACATTTCCTGCAAGCTTGATGGTGGGGTTTTGGAGATTTTCGCAAAAAACAGGAAAAACGCGGAAAAGTTACACGTTGACTTCTCCGAAGTCGAGTTCGTTCAAGCGTTCGAGTTAAAGGAATCACACGACCTCAGGTTGGTGGGCAGCGAAAAGCACCTCTCGGACGAGCTCGCAAAGGACTTGAGCTTCATTGAGCCCGGGTTGACTCCCAGGATGCGGGAAAACCCACTGCGAAAGGGAAGGATTGACTTGCTGGCAGAGGACGCGCGCGGGAACCTTGTCATAATAGAAGTGAAGAGGCGGGACGCTGACTTGAGCGCCGTGAACCAGCTAAAGATGTACGTTGACCAAGTCGCCAACTTGAAGGGAAGGAAAACGCGCGGCATACTCATTGCGCCCGGCATAATGAAGAGCGCGAAAGAGTTGCTTGACTCCTTGAAGCTGGAATTCAGGCGCATTGACTTCGAGATGAGCGAAAAGAGCGCGAAAATAAAAGGGCTGGAGTCGCAGCAGAAGAGCTTGGGCGAGTTTTCTTAGGCTATTTGGAGCGGTAACCGAAGACTTTGTTGTAGTGCTTGTGGTCGCCGGCGTCCATCACTACTGCGCGCCTTTCTGTTTCTTTGCCCTGAATCGTGTACCAAAGACGCCAGCCATTACCAATGTCCAGCCTGTGAAAGTTGTCAACTCAAAAGTGTTCCACGTAGTGTTTTGGGATTAGTTTCTTTGCAATTTCCTCTCCGCGTTTAGGGTCCTGCCGTACCTTTTCAATTCCTCGCAAGATTGAATTATAAACTTCCTTGAATTTCGCGTTTCCCTTGTAGTACTCGTAGTACTTGAAGGTTGGCGCGATCTTGACTGGAATCATTTAAGTGCCACGTCATGGTTCCCTGCTCTCCAACCAGAGCCGTTCCTTTTTAGGGGAGTCAACAAATATCCAGAACAGTTTTCCCTTCGCGTAAAGCACCTTGTTGGACGCAACCAAGTATGAAAGTGCCGCTTTGTAGTTCTGGTAAGTCGCGCCGCGCGGAAGCGCCTTCCACAACTGCGTTATAGTGGGGTAGTAGTCCAGTTCCTTTATAGTGTTCTCGATGCGCAAAATCGTATCCAGCGTGGGGTTTCCCTTAGCGTTTATTGTTCCTTCCTTTCCCTTCACCAATTGAGGCATTCAAAAACCACCAAGCAATAAAGCAATCTATACATATATAAACTTTTCACTATTAAATAATTCATGTATTTATAGATTAATTTTCCACACGTCCTGGCCCTTCGTGCTTGAGAAACGCCAAAGCCAAATAAATAGCCAACCCCGTGCAGGCTGCCAGTGCTGCCGCTGTAGTTCTTTAAAATACCTTACCACTGCGTTTGTCTTGATATGGGCGAAGTGGTGAAAGTAAAGAAAGAGGTGCTGCACGACTTGTTCATTTTATGCAAAGAGTTCCACCCCAACGAGTTCATCGCATTGCTAGAAGGAGACGGGAAGGAAAAGGGCGTGGTGGGCAGGATGTCCGTGCTGCACGACAGCTTTCACTCCCCAAACATGAGCTCTTACAACCCGTACAGCGTGCCTTACTCGCTTGAAGTCATTGGAACCGTTCACTCGCACCCCAACGGCGTCCTCTTCCCGTCAAGGGCTGACTTGGAGCACTTCCGCAAGTCTGGGAGCATTCACGCCATCGTAGGCCCACCGTACTCCGCTGGCAGTATTTCCTTCTTTGACGGCAAGGGAAAGAGGCTGGATTTTAAAGTTGTTTGACGTGAGTTATGCCTTTAAGAGAGCCTGTTTTTGAGTTGTTGAGGAAATGCACAAGCAAATAAAGTACTTGATTTTGATCAACGCCGTTTTCGTGTTCGCGTTGAACATGTTTGCCCCGTTGTACGCCATCTTCGTTCAAGGGATAACAAAGGACATAGTGCACGTGGGCGGCGTGTGGGGCTTTTACATAATTAGCGTCGGAGTCTTCACTTACTTCATAAGCAAGTGGGAGGACAAGTTGAAGTACGCGGACTTGTTCCTCTTGCTGGGCTTCGCCTTGAGGGCGCTGGGCTGGGGAGGGTACTTGGTTGCAGCCACTCTGGGACACGTTTACTTGATTCAATTGGTTCTCGCGCTGGGAGAGGCTTTCGGGACGCCGGCGTACAACGCCATGTTCGCCAAGTACTTGGACAAGGGAAGGTTTGCCTCGGAGTACGGCCTGCAGACCTCTATTCACTCGTTCGTGATAGGCGGCGCGTCAGTCATTGGGGCGTTGATAGTGTCCGAGTACGGGTTCAAGGCCTTGTTTGCGTTAATGATTGCGTTTTCCGGGGCCAGCACGCTCGCGGCCTACAAGTACCGCGGCTTGCTTGGTTTCAGGGAGAAAGCGAAACCCTAAAGCCGCTTTCCACCTTGTTTTGGTAACTATTAAATCGCGGGGCCGTAGTATAGCTTGGCAGAATTCAGCCTTGGGGTGGCTGCGACCCGAGTTCAAATCTCGGCGGCCCCACCTTTAAAGTTTTCCGCGGAACGGGAAAAAGGAACTGGGACAAAAATGGACTTAGAGGAAACGGCAAACGAGAGCGCGTTAGGGCTCTTGAGGGAGTTGAGCGGGAAACTCCCGAGGTTTTCCGACGGCAGGGTCAACTTCAGCAAGACAGCAATCGCTCCAGTGATAACAGTATTCGTCAAGTTCAAGGACGAATTGCTGCTGCTAAAGAGGAGCGAAAAGGTCGGCACTTACAGGGGCTTGTGGCACGTGATAGGCGGGTACTTTGACGAGGAAAAGAGCGTGAGGCAAAAAGCCCTAGAGGAATTACGCGAAGAGCTGGGAATTGAAAAGGGGCAGGTTTCAATGATTCAGTTCGGGAAGCCTGCAGAGTTTTCCGACGCGAAAATAAAAAAGGTCTGGGTCGTGCACCCAGTGCTCGTTGAGTTGAGTGAAAAGCCAGAAGTAAGGCTGGACTGGGAGCACACTGCGTTCAAGTGGGTGCATCCCAGTGATATTACCAGTTTCAAGACTGTTCCGGGCTTAAAAGAGGCCTTTGAAGAATTCGCTCGGCAATGAGTGAAAAAAGAAAAAACCCACTCGCGCCACGTCTTCCACAAAAAGTTACGCCTTCACTAGAATCAAGCCCGCACTCCCTCCCCGCACCATTCCACGAACTGCGGTTCCTTCAATAGCTCGCACCACTTGCCTACCTGCGTTTTGTCCTTTTCCCACGCAGTAATCGCGGAACCGTACTGCCTGAAGCAGGCTTCCCTGTACGCGCTGCCGAGCTGGGA
The DNA here is from genome assembly GCA_035291025.1 of archaeon. Lineage (GTDB taxonomy): Archaea > Iainarchaeota > Iainarchaeia > JAFGOX01 > DATDTB01 > DATDTB01. Next base: position 3,552 of record DATDTB010000011.1, on the reverse strand, counting down.
GCAAAACTCCAAGGCCTTGGAGACGTCGTTCCTGTACCTAAGGGAAAACGCGTCAACAACTCCGTTAAAGCAGTAACGCCGGTTGGCAAGGCTCTTGATTACTAGGCAGTTGTTTGTTATGACCTTGAAGTCTTGGGTGAAGCCGACTTGGTTGCTGCCGTAAGTCAAAAAGCACGCCCTCACGTACTTCCCGGGAACGCTTTCGCACAACTCCGCGACTTTCCTCCAGTCATGCTTCGCCAGGCTTGCAAAGTAAGAGCTTTGGTACTTGTAGCAAAGCTCCAAGTACTTCTCTTCCAAGGCGTTGCAGGGATACATTGGGTCGCCTTCCCTCAGGAACTTGGAGGGGTGGTCTTGGCTCGTGGAAGACGAGGAGTTTTCCATGAACACGCCGCTGTAACAAGAGTGAAGGGCTGCTTCGCCGGACAACGCGTCGCACAACTTAAGAGAAACGGGAACGTCTCCTTCGGTAACGAACATCGCGCCGTGGCCAACTCCGTGAGTGCACTCAAAGTACACGACTGGCGCCTCGTATTCAGCCTCGTTCCCGCAAACCAAGGGAATCTCTGCCTGAAAGCTTGCCTCGTCAGCCGCGTTAATGCGTTTTTCCTTCAAGTACTGTTCTATGACTCCGTGGTAGCAGCCGCCGTGGCAGACCGAAGTGCACTGGTCGTACACGACTGCAACGTTTTTTTCCTTCAAGTACGCCAGCCTGGTCAGGTAGTGAGTGAGTTCGTGGCACCGCGCGAACACGGGCTTTTCGTCCTCGGTTTCCTCGAGGAGTTCCAAGGCCTCGGGCAAGGTGTACTGGTGCATAACTAGGAACGCCAAGTCCTCATAGCACGAGTCCTTGCCGCCGGTGCTGAAACACGCGTCCATTTGCGAAACCAAGTACTCGCCCGAGTCCTCACCCGCGTCCCTGGAGCGAAGCAAGCCCTTTTGCTCGACTTCCGCGGCCGCTTCAGTCAAGTCAAAGCCGGCCCCGCCAGCCAAAACACTGGAACGCGCTTGCGGGTCTTGGCGAAAGGGCAGGAAAAGCCCTGCCAAGAACTTTCCAAGCTCCTCAACCAGGGAGTCAATGAAGCTCTTGGCCTTGGGCGCCACGACAAGATTACCATTGAACTCGGGAAAGAGGTGGTCGTGGAACCGGAACGTTCCAGTCATGGAAGGCTGGAACTCCCAAGACTCGCCTGCGCTAATGGGTTTTTTGGGGTCGAATTCGGGGTACAAGTCGTGCGTGGGGTGAAAGTTTGAGGCCGGCCAGTGGTCCTTGACGTCGGCGTTTTCAAAGACAACGGCGGAATCCGAGTCAACCACGATTTCAAAGGGCTCGAAGCCGTTGGAGGTCATTCTTATAGTTTGAGGTAACTCGTGAGAAGCTGCTAGGGTAGTGAAAAAGTTGAAAAGAAAAATAGCAATAAAAAAGCTCGACTTCAATGGAACACCACTCTTAAATGAGCCACGCTCCAAAATTAAAGGCTTTTGATTTTGAAAAATTATAGCGGAGGGACGATTTGAACGTCCGACCTCCGGGTTATGAGCCCGGCGGGAACTCCTGGCTCCCCCACTCCGCTTTGCAAAAAATTGGGAACGCAGTTCTAAAGAAATAGAACAAGTCAAAAGTGCGCAAAACCCCTTTTAAACGCTTTCCCCGGCCGAGGCCTTGGCGAAAAGGCATAAAATTAAAACAAGTAGCCAGCAGTTGTCTTTCAATGGCTGCGCCGAAAAGGAGGCTGGCAAGGAACGCCTTCTATGGTTTAAGGGAACGCGCTTCAATGGCCAAGCAGGCGGCCGGCTACGCCGTCAGGAAGGCCATTGCCGGCAGGAGCGCCATAACTGGAGTCAAGGCGTTCAGGCTCGAGTACGGGAGCCTTTCCTTTGAACGGCAACTGCAGAGGCTGACTGACTTGAGGATTAGGAAGGGAAACCTGGAAAGCGACGCTGCGGCGCTCCGCCGAGAGCTGGGCCAGGGCCCTCATCCGAGCGAGCTCGGAATAAGCCCAAACGCCAGAAGCCCCGACGCCAGGAGGCAGTACGAGGCCGAAATGAGGCGGCAGGGGAGGACCCTGCCGGGGACTGCAAGGGAAAGGCAGCAAGCGCGCGCTGAAGCAGAAGAACTAGAGTTCCAGGCCTTGGACTTAAAGCCTGAAATCCGGAGAATAGAACGCTCCAAGGCCTACGTGAAGGGAGAAGTTAGGAGAATGGACGAAGGGCGCTTGGCGGCTGAAGAGGCGCGGGCAAGAAAGGGCTTGGGCGCCGCGCACGGTTTTCACTCAATGGTAAGCGGGCCCGGAATGGGCAAGGGAAAGGCGTCAAGGGACGCGATACGCGAGTGGCGGCTGAGGCTGGCGTTGGTCCAAAAAGAAAAAAGGCGGAGGAAAAAACAGGCAGTAAAAGAACTGCTTGCCAAATAGTTGCCTGGCCTTTTACTGGGAAGAGAAGTGCAAGAAATGTCAAACATTTTCAAGAAAGCCTTGAGCGAGGAAAAGTCCCTGTTCGCTAACGAAAGCGCCTTGTTCCCCGAGTACTTGCCGGAACAGCTTCCCGCCAGGGAAAGCCAGGTAACCGAACTCGTTTCATGCCTCAAGCCGTTATTGCGGGGGTCGCGCGCGACTAACTCGTTGCTGTACGGCGGCACTGGCACTGGAAAAACCGCGGTGGCAAAGCACGTGGCGCGCGAACTAGAAGACGCTTCCAGCAGGGTAAAGGCCGTGTACGTTAACTGCTTCGAGTTCAACTCCCGCTTCGCGGTCCTTTCACGCATCGCGCTCGAGCTAGGAGTCCCAATCCCGCGCAAGGGCGCGTCAACAGAGGAAGCGTACGACTCAATAATCCGCGTGCTGCCAAAGTCAGAGAAAAAAATACTCGTTGTGTTGGACGAATTGGACCAGCTGCTCAAGGGCGAGGAAGGCTCCAAGCTGCTTTACGACTTGCTGAGGCTGTGCGAGTACGACGTCTCGCCAATTCCCTTCATCGCGATAACAAACGACGTCACCCTCACTATTGGCTTGGACGCCCGCGTGCGAAGCTCGTTACTGGAAAGGCAAATAGAGTTCAAACCCTACGGCCCAAACGAACTCCGCGGCATCTTAAAGGAAAGGGCGTCGCTTGCCTTTGGCGCTGGATGGAAAAACATCGCCACGGAAGGCGCGTTGGGGTTGTGCGTGGCGTACGGCTTGAAGAACGGTGGAGACGCCCGAATTGCAATTGACGCCTTGTGGAAGGCTTCAAGGATTGCGGAGGAAAGCGGCTCGGGGCAAGTGGAGGAAAAGCACGTCAGGAAAGCCTTCGAGTCAAGGATGGACCACAAGGCAAAGAGGGCGCTGGACGTTTTGGGTTACAAGGACGTTGAGTTGCTTGAAGTGGTTCTTCAAGCGCTGGCGAAAAAGGACAAGGTTTACTCCGGGGACTTGTTTGCGTTGTACGGCGACAAAGCCAAGGAACCAGTCGCGGAACGCACTTTTAGGAACTACTTGGCGAGGCTTGCAACGTTCAACTTGATTTCCTTGCAGAAAACGCAAAAAGAAGACGCGGGAAGGACCCAGGAAATAC
>DATDTB010000010.1:0-3424 GCA_035291025.1 archaeon | reverse complement strand
ACTCCCCTAAAAAATTCTCACAAGCCTAACCGGCGGAATTGCTTCTTGTGCTGTTCCCTTAGCTTGGAAAAGTCGCCCAGCATTGACGCGTTGACCGCGATGAACGTGGCAATGTTGAGCCTGTCCAATGGGTGGTCTGCGTCCACTTTCCTGAGCTCGCGCAAGTGCTCTCGGGGAATGAAGGCGTTCATTGACCCCGGCGTCAGGTTTTTCTCCGCCGCCCTCGACTCTGCGTCGCGCATCAAGCCAGGGTAGAGCCTGTCAGCGTTGGGGTCAAGCTGCCGTCCGACGTCAACGAAAAGCCGCGCCTGTTCCGGGGTAAGCGCTTCCCTCAAGTCAAAACTTCCTTTCTGCGAGTTAAGGGCTTGCTCCCTGCGGAAAGCCATTGCCCACCCTCCCAGGAAGTCCTGGAGTCGCTTGGCTTTTTCGGGCGAGTCAACGCCCGTGTCAACCATTCTCTCTATTCGCCGCATTGCCACGTGCTGCGCTTCGGCCAATTGCGACTTGTCCGAAAACGCCGCACCGGCAGCCGCAATCTTTCCGCTTTTTGACAAATGCGAGGCGGCCTCGCGGAGTATTGCGAGAGTCATCGCGGAACCCGCGACCTTTGGCTGGACTCGCCCTGTTATCACGTTCCCAATTGTTCGCAGGGTGCCAAGTGTCGAGCGGACTTTCGGGGAGGTAATTGCGCGCGAAGGAGGCCTTTGCACGTTCCTCCTGAAAATTTCGTCGCGCGCCGAGCGCGTGACGAGTTCGCCGACCATCAACGCGTACGCGACGGCTTCCTGCGGCGTTGAAGGATGGTAAGAGGAAAGCCCTTGGCGCAGGTTTTGCGGGACGTGCGAGTTAAACAAGTCGCCTTGCGCCAGCGCGTTTATTTTCTGCGGAGAGAAAAGGTCCTCGGAAAAGCCAATGGACTTGTAATAGTCCTTGTCCCTTTGCGAAAGCAGCGCGGGGTTTTTCTTGAACACGTGAGCCAACGCAACGGCAATGTGCTGCTTTTTTTCCTCGTCCTTGAGCTTGCGCCACGAAAAACGCGAAACGCCCGTTTCCAAGGGGGTGACGGCTTGGTAAATGTTTGCCCACGTCATCAAGGGCTGGCGGATTTCGTCGTGGTCGACGGACTTCGCGTTGATGGCCTTTGAAAGCGTGACCAAGTAGTTCTTGTGCAGTTGCTTCAAGTCCGTAGGGTTCGCGGCGACGTCCAAGAAGTAGTACTTTTCCGCTTTCCTGCTACCGCGCGACGCGGCCCACGAAGCGGTTCCAAGCAGTGCCACGCTCAAAGCAGTTTTCGTGGCGCCGCCGCCGGGAAGGCTTTCCAGCTTGGCCGCGGCAACCCCGGCGCTTTCTGCGAGGCTCAAAGCCGAACCATAATGAAGCTTCCCGGAGTCCAACAAGTTCCTTGCTCCGGCCCTTGTCTTGACCCAGGCCTTCCTGGACTTGGCGCGCGCCAACGCGAAGGCGTTCCGCGTTCTCTGAAAGCGTTGCCTGTTGGGAGTGCCTGCGGGCATGAACGAAAAAGGCATGGAATTGTTTTAAAAGGAAAGCCCGACAGGAGTAAGTTGGCTTCAATGAAAACGGGGTTGAATTGAATGGAAGGCGAGAGTTTCACTGTTGCAGTGCTGGGCGACGCGTCCCTAGGCAGGGCGCTGGCCAAGGCCGCGACCACTAGCGACATTGAACTGTACCACAAGGCTCGGGACGGGCGCGTTTACACGTTCCTTTACCCGAAGTCTTACCCTGAAAAGCCCCAAGTCCTCTTTCAGTGCCTTTCCGTCGCGGACGCCGTCGTCTTCGCAGTAAGGGAAGTAAACGCGTTCACTGGCGAGCAAGTTGTAGCGGTTGACTCCAGCGGCGTCACTCAAGGCATCGTGCTAGGCGAAGAGTCATTGCTTGAACCATTCGGAAAGGCCGTCAAGGGAACTACTATTGCTGGGTTCAAGGCATCGGGCGGCGACCCCGAAGAAATTTACGCCGCGCTCGCCTCGTTCAATAAAGCCCCGCGGGAAGGAACGGGGAGGAGCGTCATCGACCACTACTTCGACGTCAAGGGCGTTGGAACCGTTGCATTGGGCTTTGTCTCGCGGGGGGAACTGCGCGTGCACGAAAAACTGAAGCTCTTGCCCGCCGAAAAATTCGTTGAAGTGAGGAGCATTCAAATGCAGGACGAGGACGCGAAAACCGCGCGCGCCGGCGACAGGTTCGGCATTGCCTTGAAGGGCGCGGGCGTCGAGGACCTGGAACGCGGCTCCGTCTTGAGCGCCGACCACGTCGAAAAGCCGTTGAAGGAACTCGTTTTGTCGTTCAGGAAAAACCCTTACTACAAGGGCGAACTGGCCGCGGGAAAAAAAGTGCACGTGTGCATCGGAATGCAGTCGGTTTCCGGAACTGTTTCCGGCGCCAGCGGCTCAAGCGCTTCAATCGCCTTGGAGAAAGGCTGCGCTGCCGAGAAAAGCGAGAAGGCGTTCGTGTTGGACTTGAACTCGAAGGGCCTGAGGGTAGTCGGCGTTGGCGTGGTTTCCTGAAACTGCGGGTTCTGGGAAAAAAGCAGTTTCAAGGCATTCAAAGTATTTTGTAGTAAGACTCCGCCGTCTTCCGGCACACGCCCTGCAGTTCTGCGTCAAGCGCGTCGCACAAAGCGTAAGCCTGAGTGTCTCCGTGGTGGTATGAAATGAAGTCTTTTACGGCGCCAATGAAGCAATTCGAACGCTGCCTGTAGTCCTCGCCAACCATGCAGTTCGCCTTGGTTCGGGCGATGTCGCTGCTTGTCCTCCCGGACGCGTCGCGCCCCAGGCTCTGGTAGCAAGTGTCAACGAATTTCTCGTCAGCCGTGCTGCACAATTCGAAGACGCGCGCAAAGCTCTCGTTGCTGACCTTCAGCATGTACGAAGACTGCATCAAGTAACACGTCTGCTTGTACGCGTCCTTTACGGCGCTGCAGGGATACAATGGCTCTTCGGGCTTGAGGTAAGGCGTGAACTCGCCGCGCGAGTCAATTATGACGTTTTCCATGAACACTCCCGACCAGCAAGAAGCGCGTTCCCAGCCCCCGGAAAGAAAGTCGCAGTACTCCAAGGACTTGAACAAGTCGTTGCCGTTGATTAACATGACGCCGTGGCCGAGGCCGTGCACGCAGTTGTAGTAGTCAAAGCTATAACGCTCCTTCCCGGGAATCTTGCTGCACACGGAGTCAAGCCTTGACTGAAGTTCCCCGGGCGGAATACTTCCAATTATTCCCTCCATTATGCCGTGGTAGTACCCTGACCAGCAGTAAGAGTCGCCTTCCGCGAACGCGTCCGAGACGTCCTGGAATTTTTCCGCGGCACCCTGCCCGATGACGTGCGTGAGGGGGTGGCACTGCGACAAGACAAACGAGTCCTTTTCCGCGCGGAGCTTTATTTCCTCGAACGCTACCTGTGTGCCG
>DATDTB010000009.1:0-11950 GCA_035291025.1 archaeon | reverse complement strand
GCGCGTGGTGGTTTTGAGCGTGGAAGGAAACTACGCCTTAATAGACGGGCCGGGATTGAAAAGGAAAAAATGCAACATTTCCCACTTGGAGCCCTTGCCTCAAAGCGTGAAGGCAGGAAAGCAGACAAACTCCGAGGAAGTAATGGAGTTGTTGAAGTCACTTTAAAACAGGGTGGAGTCAAAAATGGCTGAAAAAGTTAAAAGCGAAAAACCTCAAGCGCCCGCAAAGGCGGCAAAGCCCAGCGCGCAAGACTCGGAGTTGAGGCAGAAAATAAGACTCTCGGAAGTGAACATTGACGGAAACCTGCCAATCTACAGGGCCCTCATAAAAGTCAAGGGCGTGGGGGACCAAATGGCTAGAGCTGTTGCCATAAAATTCCAAGAAGAACACGGCATAGCATTCGACCACACGATTGGGTTGTTGAAGGACGAACAGCTCTCAAAACTCGAGCACATCATCCACAACCCCGTCGAGCACTCCATTCCAGGCTTCATGGTAAACCAGCGCAAAGAGTCAGTGAGCGGTGAGGACAAGCACTTCGTGATGACGGGCTTGGACTTAAACACCAGGAACGTGATAAAGAAGTTGCAGGAAATGAGGGCTTACAGGGGCTTGAGGCACTCGTGGGGCCTGACTGTCAGGGGCCAGAGGACCAGGAGCTCGGGCAGGAAGCAAGGCAAGAAAGCCCGTTACAGGATGAACAAGAAGTAAAAAAAACGGAGAAAACTGAAAAGGTGGAAGTTCAATGGGCGACCCGAAAAAAATCAGGAGAAAACACCGCAAGCCAAACAAGATGTGGGACAGTGCGAGGATAACGGAAGAGTCCAGGCTGGAAAAGGGTTATGGGTTGAAGAACAAGAAAGAGCTCTGGCGCGCCAAGGCATTCCTTTCAAAGATTAGGTCAAACGCTCGACGCCTGCTGGCAAAGGCTGACGAGGAAAGAGGGGGGCGCTCAAAAGAGCTCTTGACCAGCTTGAACCGCAAGGGGGTCCTGCAAGACAACGCGGTGCTGGACGACGTCTTGACGCTGCAAGTTGAAACTGTCCTGGAGAGAAGGCTCCAAACGCAGGTTTGGAAGCAGGGAATCGCCGCGACCCCGAGCCAGGCGCGCCAACTCATAAAGCACGGCCACATCTCGCTCAAGGGAAAGAAGGTCACTGCGCCTGGTTACTTCCTGGGGGCTGGAATGGAAAGGGAAATAACGTTCACTGGAAACCCATTGATGCTGCAAAAAGCCAAGGACGAAACGAAGGCGGACGCCAAAAGCGAGAGGCTTGAAAAACTCAAGAGCGCCGGAAAAGAAGTAGAGGAAGCACAAAAAGGCGCTCAAGGGACAGTAAAGGACGCGAGTTGAAAACGGTGGTAATTGAATGAGGGAACCAATTTGGGGAATCATACACATTTTCTCCAGCTCCAACAACACGATAGTGCACGCGACGGACTTGACTGGGGCAGAGACCCTGGCAATTGCCTCAAGCGGCCACGTCGTAAAAGCGGGAAGGGAGGGGGGAAAGCCTTACGCTGCCATGAAGGTCACTGAAGCTGTCACTGAATCGCTTAGAAACCAAGGCGTGCACGGAGTACACATCAGGGTCAGGGCGCCTGGCGGCATCAAGTCAAAAATCCCAGGCTCTGGGGCACAAATGTCCATTCGAACCATCGCGCGCTCCGGGTTGAGGATTGGGTCAATCGAAGACGTCACGCCAGTGCCCCACGACGGGTGCAGGGCGAAAGGCGGCAGGAGAGGGAGAAGGGTTTAAAGGCCAACGCCTTCCCCGTTAAGCTGAATTTTCTGGGTGTTTTTGAAAATGAAAATCGAAGTAATAAAGGAAGCAAGCGACAGGCTCTTGTTCGTGTGGCACGTCACTCCAAGGATTGCCAATGTTTTCAGGAGGGTCGCAATGAACGAAGTCCCGACGCTTGCCATCGAGGACTTGAGCATTTACGAAAACACGTCAGTTTTCTTCGACGAATACATTTCCCACAGGCTTGGACTCGTGCCATTAAAGACTGACACGAAGGGAATGAAGCTAGGGGACAAGGAAAAGTTCACTTTGGAAAAAAGCGGGCCGTGCACTGTTTACTCGAAGGACTTGAAGTTCAAGGACCCGAAGACGGGGCCGATGTACGACGAGGTGCCAATACTAAAGCTAAACGAAGGGCAAAGGATCAGGCTTGAAGGAGAGGCTGAAGTAAACAAGGGGGAAGAGCACGCAAAATGGCAGCCCGGACTCGTGACTTACCAGGCGTACCCAAGAATAGAGGTCTTGGACAAGAAAAAGCTAAAAGACGCGGACAAGGAAAAAGCCTCGAAGGCCATTACCAATGCCGTTGTATCGTTTGACAAGAACGGCAACCCTGAAATCAAGGAGCCGTGGAAGTGCGCGCTTGACGGCAGCGAAAGAGACGCGTCAAATGGGGCGTTCCAGTTCGCCCCCGAAAAAGACAAGGTAATATTCCAAATTGAAAGCTGGGGCCAAGTCGCGCCGCGCGAAATACTGTCAAAGGCGGCCCAAGGTTTAATGGAAGTGAACGAGGAATTCGCGAAACTAGCCAAGAAGGAATTGTCTTAAGGCTGAGAAAAAAAGTGTCAAGGTGGAAAAAATGGAGTTAAGGACTTCAAACCCGTTACTGCAGGACCTCATAACGACTCTGGACAGGCAGGGAAGCAAGAACAAGGCCGCGTTGTGGAAGGACTTGGCAACAAAGCTCAACAGGCCGCGCTCCAAACGCGAATACGTCAACTTGTGGGAGATAAGCAGGAACGCCAAAGAAGGCGAAACCATCATTGTCCCTGGAAAGGTGCTTGGATACGGCGACGTGGGGGCAAGAATAACCATTGCAGCGTTCAAGTTCAGCGAAATGGCGCGCAGGAAAATACTTGAGGGCAAGGGAAAGGCGCTTTCAATCCAGGAACTCATGAAGGAAAACCCCAAAGGAGTAGGGGTCAGGATAATGGCTTAAGGCTTGAAGGGAAAAGGGGTAAGGCAAATGATCGTGGACGGAACAGGGCTCGTGCTGGGAAGGCTTGCATCCATCGTGGCAAAGCGCGCCTTGAACGGCGAGCGCACTGACATAATAAACGCTGAAAACGTCATAATTACCGGAAGCAAAAAAGACGTGTTAAAGGACTACAAGAGGAAAAGGGACTTGAGGACTAGGAGGAACCCGAACGCCGGACCAATGTACCCGCGAAGCCCGGACGCGATGATAAAACGCGCAGTGCGGAACATGGTGGGCTACAAGTCAGCCAAGGGAAAGAAGGCGTTGAAGCTGGTGAAGGCGTTCAATGGCACTCCCGCAGTGTTCGAGAAATCCAGAAAGGTACAGTTCCAGGAAGCAAAAAGCAACCCCCGCACTCGCAAGGTGAGCTTGGGCGAAATCGGGAGAGAACTGGGCTACGGCTTGTGAATTGGTGGTAAAGCAAATGGCTAGAAAGGAAAAAATAATAACAGTCAAGGCAAAGAAAAAGAGGGCAATCGCGCGCGCCACTGCGGTCCAAGGCACCGGAAGCGTGCTCATCAACTCGAAGCCCTTGGAAATAGTTACGCCGGACTTGGTTCAAATGATGATTTCCGAGCCGCTCCTCTTGGCGCCGGAGTACGCTGCCGGCTTCAACATAGACGTCAACGTGAAAGGCGGGGGCTTGATGGGCCAGGCAGTTGCTGCAAGGGGCGCCATAGCCAAGGCAATCGTGAAAATCACTAAGGATGACAAGATAAAAAAGAGGTACTTGGAATACGACCGAACGCTGCTGGTAGACGACTCGCGGAGAGTCGAGCCAAAGAAGCCCCTGGGTAGGGGAGCACGGTCGACAAGGCAAGCCTCCAAGAGGTAAAAAAGGTGCTGAAATGCTAGTCCCGGTAAGGTGCTTTTCCTGCGGAAAGCCAGTAGGCCACTTGTATGAAAAATACAAGGAGCGAACAGGCAAAGGCGAGGAAGTGAACAAGGTCTTGGACGACTTTGGTCTTGAGAGGTACTGCTGCAGGAGAATGCTGCTAACGCAAGTGGACATTGCAGAGGAAATAATGCAGTATGAAAAGTTTTGAATTTTGAAAACGCCGGTTAAAGCGGGAAAAGCAAGTGGTGGGGAGTTTTAATGCAAGAAAATGAAACGCAGCAGGACGCAAAGGCTCAAGTCATACCAGTGGAAAAGTACTTGGAGACGGGGGCGCACCTGGGAACGGAGTTCAAGACGGGTTTCATGAAAAAGTTCATTTTCCGGACCAGGCAAGACGGGCTGAAAATCATTGACATCAAGTCAATTGACGACAGAGTAAGAGCCGCGGCAAAGCTCATTTCTTCAGTGAACCCCAGCCAACTCGTTTTAGTGTCACGCAGGAGCTACGGCCAAAAGCCAGTAGAAGTAATGGCAGCGCAGTTAGGCGCCCGGGCCGTGACCGGGAGGTTTCTCCCAGGGCTGTTCACTAACCCTTCCGGGAAGTCGTTCACTGAACCCCGCGCGGTCATGGTAACGGACCCCATAGCGGACAAGCAAGCGGTGACCGAGTCAAACAAGGTTGGCATCCCAATAATCGCGTTGTGCACTACCTTAAACAAGGCAAGAGACGTTGACCTGGTTATCCCGGTAAACAACAAAGGCAAGCAAGCCCTTGCTTTGCTGTTCTGGGGGCTCACCCGCCAAGTCTTACTGGAAAAGGGCACAATCAAGGACTACTCAGAGTTCAAGCTCGAACCCAAAGACTTCGAGTACACCCGAAAGGAAGGCGCAAAGAGGGACTACTTCACTGGCGGCAAGTTCATTCCCAAAAAGAAAGAACGCGACAAGATACTCAAGAGAATGCAGGCCAGGCGCAGGGGCGGGCCGCGAAGAGACCGCGCCGATTAAAAAACCCTTTCCGCCTTAGTACCTCAAAAGGAAGGGCTTGCTTCTCTAACAAGCCTGGTTGCAGCCAATGGGGAGTACTGGTGAAAATGAAGTCCACTGCAGTCGCGCACTCCAACATCGCGTTGGTGAAGTACTGGGGCAAGCGTGATGAAAAACTGTTTCTCCCAATGAATTCAAGCATTTCAATGACCTTGGACAAGCTGTCCACGAAGACAACCGTTGAATTCAGTGATTCACTGAAAGAAGACGACGTAACACTGAACAACTCCAGACCAACCGGCGGCGACTTAGAGGAAATAACGGCGCACTTGGACAGGGTAAGGCGCGCCGCCAAAGTCAAGGAAAAGGCGAAAGTTGTTTCGGAAAACAACTTCCCAACCGCTTCAGGGCTTGCAAGCAGCGCCTCGGGGCTGGCTGCGTTGACTGTTGCTGCAAGCGCCGCGGCCGGACTGAAGCTCGACTCAAGGCAGCTTTCAATCCTGGCAAGGCAAGGCTCGGGTTCTTCCTCGCGCTCAATAATGGGCGGGTTCGTGGAATGGACAAAGGGAGACAAGAGTGACGGCAGCGACAGCTATGCAACCCAGCTAGCCAGCGAAAAAGACTGGGAAGGCGTTGGAATGCTGGTCACCGTGCTCACGAGGAAGGCCAAGAAGGTAAGGAGCAGGGCGGGAATGGCTCAAACCCTGCGCACCAGCCCTTTGTACAAGGGCTGGCTGGACTCCGTGGAAGCGGACCTGGAAAGCGTAAGGAAAGGAATTAAGTCGAGAGACTTTGGGCTGGTTGGGAGGACCGCGGAGGAAAACTGCCTCAAAATGCACGCGACAATGCTCACCACGAAGCCTTCAATCATTTACTGGCTCCCAGTCTCAATGGAGGTCATTCACTCAGTCATTGAATGGAGGGAAGCGGGGCTGGAGTGCTATTTTACCATTGACGCTGGCCCGCACGTAAAGATTTGGTGCAAGGACAAAGACGTCCAAGAACTAAGGCAAAGGCTTTCAAGCATTCAGGGAATTGAAGAAGTCATACACGCAAAGCCGGGCCCGGACGCGCGCCTGGTAAAAGAGCACTTCTTTTGAGGCTTCAAATGAGCGAGGAAGAAGTAAAGGCAGTGAAGGCAGCGATTGACTTATTGAAGGAAAAGGGGAAACCTGCGTGGCTAAGCCCTAAAATTCAAGGCTCTGCGCTTGACGCCGCCCGCTTTCTTATCCTAAAAATCCGGCAGCAAGCCAGGGAAAGGCGGGAACGCGGCGAAGGGCTGCCCCAGTGGCTGTTTGACAGGGAAAGAGAACTAGAATACAACCTGCGAACGCTGAGGGAAAGCCTTGGCTCCCAGGGAAAGGGAAGAGACCCAGCGGCTGCAGCGCGGGCCTTGAACGCGCTCATTCGGTCCGGCTTGGACGAAAGAGAAGTCCACGAAACCAGGGCTCCCGGGCGGGGGGCAGGCGAAAAACGCGCTGACAGGGAACGAATAGACGTGCAAAGGCGGTTCTTTGAAGCAAAACTCAACGACCTGGAACGAAAACTTCTGGAAGGGAAAAAACCGCGTGCTTGGGGAACGCTTGAACAGGACTCCAGAAAGCAGCCGCCGCGGCAGCGCACTCGAACTATTCCGCGCGGGAAAAAGCGCCATTAAAAAACATTAAACTCCTTTAACCAATTAAATTTGGGGTTCAATTTGGTGAATTCGCTTGGGGGAACTTGAAATGGAAAGCGTCCACGTGTCAGCTCCTGGAAAACTTTTCATCGCGGGGGAGTACTCAATTCTGGAAAGGGGAACGGGTTTGGTTGCCGCCATAGACAAGAGGGTGCACTGCCGTCTTACTAAGACAAAAGAGCCTGCGTTTTACATTTCCGTGAAAGACTTCGGCATAGAAAAAACCAGGGCGGTTGTGGAAAAAGGAAAACTCGTCTTTGCCCCGGGCACGCCGCCGGAACAGCTGGAGAAGCTAAAGTTCCTAAAGGAGGCCGGCGAATTGTTTTTGCAGTACAGCGGCCGCCGCGGGCTCTCGCACGGCTTGGAAATAGAGACGTGGGGCGAAATGTCGCAGGCGAGCCTGGGGAGCGGGAAAACGGAAAAGCTGGGCTTCGGGAGTTCTTCTGCGGCGACAGTGGCCATAATAGGCGCGCTCCAGGCATTCAACGGAAAGGACTTGAACTCGAGGGAAGAACGCATGCGCGTCTTCAAGCTCGCCTCAATAGTTCACTACTTTACTCAGGGAAAAATAGGTAGCAGTTACGACGTGGCCGCGTCAGTTTACGGCGGCGTGTTCGAGTACAGCGCCCCCGACCAAAAACACGTTTCCGAACAAATAGCGCGGGGCGCCAAGATAGCAGACTTAGTGGGAATGAACTGGCCATTGCTGAAGGTAAACCCGTTGCGCATCCCCAAAGAACTGGAGTTCAGCGTTTGCTGGACTGGAAAAAGCGCCTCCACTACCGAGCTAGTGAGGCGCGTGCAGGAAGCAAAGGGAAAAAACCCAGAACAATACGATTCGGTGATTGCCAAAATAAGGCAAGCCAGCGAAGGCGTGATTTTTGCCTGGAAAAAAGAAGACCGAGAGCTCTTGTTGGCAAAAATAGAGGAAAACGAAAAAGCACTGCGCGAGCTCGGGGACTTCGCTGGAGTTGCGATTGAAACCGCTGAATTATCCAAGATGTGCCAGATAGCAAGAAAACACAACGCGGCTGCAAAGCTGGCGGGGGCCGGCGGCGGTGATTCTGGAATATGCGTTTGCTTCAACAAGGACTCCCGCAAGGCCATAGAGGCCGAATGGAAAACGGAAGGGCTGTGGCCAGTTGACGTTTCAATTTCACTCGAGGGAGTGAGGGTCGAGAAATGAGCGTTAAAAGCTTCAAGGACAGCGCCGAGCTGCTTGGAATGCGCAAAAGTGTCTCAATAGAGGAGTTGCCTGGGAAGACGTTTGGGCGGGAGAGAAAAAACCACGAATTCAAGCCCTTGGGGGACTTGTTCCTGGCAACCGGTTTCGGGGCGCGTTCAGTTGGGGCGGACGCTACAAAGGCAGCCAAGAAGTTTTCTGAACTGCCCTTGGTTGCGGCAAGGCTCAACACCAAGGCAATAGTTGCGGACGCAAGGATGTCGGTAACCAAAGAAGCGCTGGAACGCGAGTTGTCAAAAGTAAGAGCTGACAAGCAGTTGTCACTGGCCCTGGAAAGGCTTTCAAACGGCAACCCATTAAAGGTGCTGGACGGGGCGCGAAAAATAGACAAGCTCCTTTCAAGGCTAAAGCTGACTGCGCCGCAGGAATCGCTTTTGCATAGCTTAAAGGCACTGCTCGTTGAAGGAGAGGAAAGGGCGGCTGAAAAAAGGGAGACATTGAAAGCCCTGGAAAAAGTCAAAGAATTGGTTGAGGACGCCGGATTGGGCGTTGGAGAGCTGCACAAGGCAATACAGTTGCTGCCCGACGACGAGCAAGTGAAAGCCAAAAAAGCGGTCGTGGAAACAAAAAAGCTGGTCGGTGATTGATTGGACCTTAAAAGCCTCACAATGGAGAAAAGCAAGCAAGTCCTGATACTAGTGGACGAGACGGGCAGGAAAAAAGGCCACGCGTCGCGCCTGGAATGCCACACGGGAAAGGGAAAAAAACACCTGGCATTCGTGGTTTTCCTGAAAAACGACCAGGGAAAATTCCTAATCCAAAAAAGGCGGCACGAGTTGTGGGACAATTTCTGGGACGTCTCCGCCACGAGCCACCCAGAACACTTGAATGGAAGGGACGAGACGCTAGAGGAAGCTGCTGAAAAATGCCTGGAAAGAGAGCTGGGGGTCAGCGCTGAAACGGAAAACGTCGGGTTCTTTGACTACTACGCCGAACACCCTGGAAACAAGTGCGAAAACGAGCACTGCGCGGTCCTCGTTGGAATGCTCGAAAAAGAAGTAACGCCCAACCCTTCAGAGGTTTACGAAGTCAAGTGGGCACTGCTTGGGGAAATAGAAAAAGAAATCAACGAAAACGGGAAAGAATTCACTCCCTGGATAAAGCACACGTTAAAGCTCCTGAAAGGCAGGAAGCCCGAATTGTTCAAGTGAGACAAATGAGCGGACTAGAGGGAAGGAAGTGCGTCCCATGCGAAACGGGGGCAAAACCAATGGGGCTAGAAAAAGCAAGGGACTTGCTTTCAAAATCACCGGGCTGGAGCCTTAACGAAAAGGGTTGGATCGTGAAAGAAAAGCGTTTGAAGGACTTCAAGGAAGCTGTTGCGTTCGCGAACAAAGTCGCTGAGCTGGCTGAAAATGAGGGGCACCACCCAAACATTTACTTGCACGACTGGAACAAGCTGCGACTGGAGCTGTACACTCATTCAATTGGCGGGTTGTCGGAAAACGACTTCATAATGGCAGCGAAAATAAGCAAGTTATTGGCTTGAGCACTGGAACTGGTTGAAATGGCGGGCAAGGCCTTGGAAGAAAGAATGCGCGCGTTCGCGCTCAAGAACGCGTTCGAGCACGGCGGAAAAGCACATCACGGAGCGGTTCTGGGAAGACTGCTGGGAGACGACCCGGCGCTGAAAAACAAAATGGCGGAACTGGGCAAAACCATTTCAATTGTGTTAAAGGAAGTCAACGCCTTAAAGCCCGAAGAACAGTTGGCTGAACTAAAAAAACACCACCCTGAGTTGTTGGAAAGGAAAAAAGAAGGAAAGAAGGAACTCCCAGAATTGGAAAACGCCGTGACCGGGAATGTTACAATGCGCATGGCTCCAAACCCCAGCGGACCTTTGCACATCGGGCACTGCCGCATGATAATATTGAACGACGAGTACGCGAAAAAGTACAATGGGGTACTGATTTTGAGGTTTGATGACACCGACCCAAAAAACGAGAACAAGAAGCCGATGAAGGAAGCGTACGCGTGGGCCGAGGAAGACTTGAAGTGGCTCGGCGTCAACTATTACAGGGTTGAAAGGGCGTCGGCGAGGCTGGAAAAGTACTACGAATTCTTTTCACTCCTGCTAAGGAAGGGCGTTTCATACGTGTGCAGCTGCCCGCAAGAGGAATGGAGCCAGAAAGTCCGAGTGAGGAAAGAGTACTGCCCTTGCCGCTCCCTAAGCGTTGAAGAAAACCTGGAAAGGTGGAGGAAAATGCTTGAATGGGAATACAAGGAAGGACAGGCCGTGGGCAGGATGAAAACACTTGAAGGCGAGAAAGACCCGGCGGTCGTGGACTGGCCCACGTTCAGGATAGTGGACGAACCAGAACACCCTTTTTCAAGCGCGCACGTCTGGCCAATGCTTGACTTCGCCTCGGCCTTCGACGACTACGACATGAAGGTCACGCACATAATAAGGGGAAAGGACCTGGCGGCAAGCGAGAGAAAGCAGAGGGTGATTTACGACTACATGGAATGGAAGTACCCAATAACAGAGGTTTACGGAAAGTTCGGGACAACTGAGGACTTGGTCATTTCAAAGAGCAAGATTGCGCAAGGAATAAGGGAAGGAAAGTACTCAGGTTACGACGACCCGAAGTTGCTGGCCTTGCTTAAGTCATTCAAGAAGAGAGGCATTCAGCCTGAGGCCATCAGGAACTACATTCTTTCCCTAGGCTTGACACAGCACGAGACGAACGTTGACTTGGACATATTGTACAACGAAAACAAGAAACTGGTTGATGCAACTGCAAACCGGTACTTTGCAGTCGTTTCACCTGAAAAAGTAAGGATCGAGCAGCTGGGAAACGTGAAGGCAAGCGCTCCCCTGCACCCAGGCGACGAAGGGCGAGGCAAGAGAACTCTGGAAGTGGAAAACGGCGAGGTTTACGCCGAAAAAGAAGACTTGGAAAACGCATCCAACGGGGTGGAGTTCAGGCTATTGCACCTGTGCAACGCAGTGATGGCCAACGGGAAGCTAAGGGAAGTAAAAGCAAGCGAAATGCCCCAGTCAAAGATTCACTGGGTGCCCGCCAAGGGCTCCCTGGAGTTAGAGCTGCACACAACTTCAGGGGTCAGGAACGGGTTCGTGGAACGGGGAGTCCTAAACGAGAAAACCGGCAACGTGGTGCAGTTTGAACGGGTTGGGTTTGCGCGCATCGAAAGCGTTTCAGGGGAAAAAGTTGTTGCTTACTACAGCCACAAATGACTAAAGAAGGTGGAAAAGTTGAGTGAACTTGTGTCCTTTGAGGAATTCAAGAAAATAGACTTAAGGATCGCGACGATAAAGGAAGCCGTGGAAGTCCCGCACTCCGAAAAACTGGTCCGGCTGACAATTGACGCTGGAGAACTTGGCTCGCGGACCTTAATGGCCGGAATAAAGAAAAGCTACGCGCCTAGCGAGCTGGTGGGCAAGCAAGTAGTCGTAGTCGCAAACCTGGCGCCAAGAAAAATTGCTGGAATTGAAAGCCAGGGGATGCTGCTTGCCGTTGGAAACGAAGAAGACGTTGCATTGCTCGCCCCGGAAAGAAAGAGACCTGAAGGAAGCCGAGTGCAGTGAACTTGTTCACTCGCTCTTGATTCGCGCTATCTTCAAGTTGGAGCCGTACTTCATTAACTCGACTTCTTTCCCGGGCGCTAGCTCTCCCTCGACTTCTCCAGGCTCTGGTTTCGGCAGCTCGAAAGTCTCGTAGGACTGCATGTCCATTAACTGAAACGAGGCTCCAACGTCCGCGAGTATCTGCGCCGTGGTCTTTTCTATCACTGGAATCTTTACGTCTTCAGTGCTCGGGTACAAGTCATTCCTGTTCTTTCCGTCAAACAGCCCTCGCGCCTCAATCCGGCACTTTGCGCTGCCGTGCTTTCCGGGCTTTGAAATGTCGATCCGCGTGATCTTGCACGGGACTTCTTCAATCAAGATATAGCTGCCTTCCTTTAACTGGCCAGCCTTACCATACCTTACTTCTGACATTCAATTGCACCCCACTGTGAAAACAAAAACTCAAAAGACCGAGGAAAACAAGGCCCTAGCACGCTGAACGTGTGGAAAAACGCGTTGAAAGTAAGTAGCTGGATAAGCTTTTATAACATGAGGTAGTGATTCTTTTCCGAAAGGAAAAAACGCGAGGCGGTGGAAAGTGAAGTTCGACGAATTCGCTGCAAAATTCAAGGAGTTCAAGGAGCACTGGGGCCACAAAAAGCCCTCAAAGA
>DATDTB010000008.1:0-2383 GCA_035291025.1 archaeon | reverse complement strand
CCAAGAGTTTTGCGTCGTTGAACCATTCCACTGGCCGCTTTCCCGCATGAGCTTTTGCAAAGTCGTAAACCTCGCTGCGCGTCTCGGACAAGTGCGTGTGCAGCAAGACGTTGCGCTTGCGGGAAAACTCCTGCGCTGCCGCGTAGTGCTCGTCGGTGCAAGTGTACGTGGCGTGCGGGGAAAGCGCCCACTTCAAGCGGTCGTTTTTCTCCGCTGACTTCAAGTGCTTTGACAGTTTTTTCGTGATAAATTCAAAAGTGTTGTCCTTTCGCTTGGTTTTGGAAGCAAACCCCCAAGACACGACGCCCCTCAGTCCAGCTGAAGAAAGGGCTTTTTCGGTGTCCAAGGCGTAAAAGTACATGTCGTTGACGCAAGTCGTGCCCATTGAAATGCTTTCAATTGCGCCCAGCAACGCGCCCAAGTAAACGTCGCCGTGCGTGAAGTTGTCCTCCAAGGCGAACATGCCGTCAAGCCAGCCGTGCAGTTCCCTGTCGTCGGAGTGGCCGCGCAATAATGTCATGGGCAAGTGCGTGTGCGCGTTGACCAACCCAGGAAGCAAGGCCTTGCCCTTGGCGTCAATTACCGCGTCTGCCTTGACCTTTAAGCCCTCGCCGATTTTTGAAATTTTTCCGTTCTCGACCAGGACGCTTTGGTTCGAGAGCACGTCGCGTCGCGGGTTTTGCGTGACAGCAAATGAAGCGTTTTTTATCAGCAAAGACTCCATGAACATACCTCAAATAGTCTTGTACCATTTTTCGTACTGCTTGTGGCTTCCTGCAAACACTATAACTCGCTTGTTGCTCCACTCCTCAAAGCAAATCCTGTACTGGCCAGCTTCCACGACGAAAAATGGCAAGCCATGCTCCAAGTGTCGCGTTTTTCCCAAAAACTTGAGTTGTTGTATCTTTTTCATAATTGGCTTTTGGACTGACTTGTCCATCTTGTAGAAATAACAGTCCCAGCCTTGGGCGAAAACAAGTTCAAACAATTACCGTCACTCCAAGCCATATTTTTGGAGGACAGCTTTTTCACTAAACACCTTACGCTTGCCACTTCTAATTTCGCGGCTTATTCTTTCCATTTTATTGAGCGCCAATTCTTCCTCAACTGGTTTAACCAAGTGGTACTCCCTATTCAAAGCCAAAATACCCAGCCGCAAGGCCTCGGTCTTCGACCGAGCCAGCCCAATTTTTACAGCCCTGTCCAGTACGCGCTTAGAAAAACCCTTGAACTCCAAAGTCGTTCTCATGAATGCATCACCTATGCATTGCCAGTGCATCAAACAGCTATTAAGCCTTTGCCTTGCCGCGGCGCGGTTCCACCATTCCGGTCCGCACCAAGGGTTCTTCGTATCCCCGGCTGGCGCGCCACTCGCGGGCGTTCTTGCGGGGCTTGACGCGCATGCCCAAGTAACTCAAGCGAGTTTCCCTTTGGGGCTTCATTCCAGCCCTCACGGCAATTTCCTGGAGGCGCGGACTCTGCGTGTTCAAGAAGACGGCTTTTGCGCCAAAGCGCCTTGCAAGGTTCAAGGTCCTGCGGAAGACGTGTGCGGCAACGCCGTGCCCTTGGTGCCCGGCTTCCTTCGCGGCAGCGTCAGTGGAAACGCCGTGGGGGTAGAAGCGGTTAATCTTGGCGTACAACTCGCCTTCCTTCAACCCCAGCTTCATTGCCTCCCTTGAATGCGGACCCTGCATCCTGGCGCCTTCAGGCTCGACCTTGTTGAACGTGAGCTGGATCCTGCCGCGTTGTTCCTGCGCCCCTTTTTCGCGAACTGCAAAGCCAACGCCAAAGAAAGAGTTTTGAGCGGAAATGCTGTGCGGGCCCACAATTTCCCAGCCCTCGCTCGCCTCCACTTCCGTTGGCTTTAGCTGGATTTTACCCTGGAGGCGGCGCTGGCGCGCCTTGAACGCGGGGCGTGCGGGCATTTGCCTTACTCGCCAAGGGCGCCGGCGACAATCAACGGCAATAAAACTGTCGCGTCGCCGTAAACAGTGACTTGCTTGGCGTCTTCCTTTACCTTGCCCCAGCTCACGGCTTCGCGTAACGGCGCGCCGGAAAGCGAGCCGTCGTACTCGACCGCGGTCGTGATGTAAACCGCGTAATCCAGGCCGTCACGGAACTGGTTCCACCAAATCGTGTGGTGCTTGGAAATGCCTCCGCCAATCATCAACGCGCCGGCCTCGCGGGAGCCCAAGACCAGGTTACTGAGCTGTCTTTCGTCCTTGAAGACGTCGACCTTGAAGTCAGAATGCTTTTTCATGAACATGTACAGTTGAAAGCCGACGGCGCCGTCAGTGGGGCCGGGAATGAAAACTGGGATGCCGTTCTTGTAAGCCCAGTAAATGATTGACTCTTCCTTTCTCTTTTCCCCCTCTAAGTGGCG
>DATDTB010000007.1:0-3716 GCA_035291025.1 archaeon | reverse complement strand
CCACGTCAGGGGAGTCGTGGCACATCAAGGCAATGCTGCCCTTTAGCTCTTTGAGCAACTCAACTGACTCGCTTGCATTAAGTGACTGCCTCATTTTCAACCCTTCACCAGCCGCGCTGGGCTTACTCGTTTCATGCGGCCAATTCACGCGGTGCCGACAGTTGCGTCGCCTGCCGGGCGCACTGCGCCCTGCGCGGATTTAACTGCGGCTTCAATCTTGTCCTTTAAGCCCTTCATCCTGTCAACGGTTTTCTTTTCCTGCGTTTCCAATGTCTTCAAGTTGTCGTCGTACTTGGACACTTCTTCTTCCAAGTCCTTCTTTAACTGCGAAACCTCCAGGGAGACGAGCACGCTTCCAATTACCCGGTACGCCTTTTCTTCCTTGGTCTTCCCCAGCTCTTCAAGGGCCTGCTTTGACGCCGCCTGCTGGAGCCTCACTTGCTGTTTCTGCGCCTCGATTGCGCCGAGCTGGTTCCTTAACTGCTCGAACTGCATTATTTCCATTTGCTGTTCCCTTGAAAGTTCTGCCATTTAAACGACCCCCGTCCAAAAACTCTTAGTCAAGCCATCACTGCCTGCTCTGCCGCCTTCAGCAGCTTGAAGACTGAATTAATTGAGGCGCGCAGCGCGGTGACGTCGCGCGACTCAATGAATGCGTGGAAAGTCGGGCCCTTGCAGGAAAAGGAAACGCTGCTGCGCTGCGTTTGGAAGCCGGGCGTTTCGGGCGCCAGCGTTTCCTGGAACAGGAGCGCCTTTTCCCTTGAGCCGCATTCGATTTCCAGCAAGGCCCCGTGCTCGAAAGTCACTCGCCTTCACCTTTCGCCTTGAATGAAGTAACCCTGAAGGAGGGCCCTATTTCTCTCCCGTCATAGTAAAAAGTGACGCGCTTGAATCCCTTTTCAACGCGCATCACCAGCTCCGATCCTTCCATGAACAGCTCGCCAAAGACTTGCAACGCGCGTTCCTCGTCCGCCTTGGACTCTGCGGCAAGCGACAAGTCCTGGAATTGCTTGAACTTGACCCCGCTTACCTCGCGGGAGAGTCTCACGGAAGTGAACTCCAGCACGGGCCCCCACTCCCAGTTTTCCTCTGCCACGGAAACCGAGTCAATCCTTGCCGGGTTGCCGTGGCTTTCCTGCACAACCAAAACCCTCGAGTACCCGTTTTCGCGCGCCGAGTCCATGAGTGACTGGAAGTCGCGCTTGCCGCGGTTCATCAAAAGCGACCCCGGAACAACCGCTCTGAGGTCCTTGCAGAAGGTCCGCGTGCGATTGGAGGGCTTCCGCGAGGTCGTGATAAGCAAGCCCACGACTCAACACCTGGTTCAGCGAGCCTTCAACTGCTTTACTATCGGCGGCCTTTCCTTGAACAATAGCCTGTAACCGCAGTGAGGGCACCTAACGCGCCCTTCAGGCAGTTCTCCGACTTTTTCCCTGCAGTGTGGGCATATGTACATCTCAAAAACCAACTCCGCTGCGTTTTCTTGCCTTTTTAAAAAATTTAAACCGAGGGCCTCACTCTTCAGTGTTCTTCCTTCGCTCCCTCAAGGGAAGCTCTTCCTCGGCCAGTTCCTCTTCTTCCACGGCCTCGGCCGCCTTTTCCTTTTCGGGCGCTTTTTCCTCTTTGGCCTTCTTTTTCCTTTCCTTCTTCTTTTCCGCTGGCGGTTTTTCCACTGCGGGCGCTTCAGCTTCTCGCTTTCCGGCCTCCTGGACCTTTTCCAGCAGTTCTTCGACTTTTTCAACGGGCTGAGTGGCGCCCTGCCTCAAGATCCTTGAAACGGTTTGGCCCACCAGCGTCTGGGGCGCAAAAGACCCGCCGGCGAACTTGTGCTCGCATTTCCTGCAGTAGTAAATCCCGGAAGCGAGCCTCTTGACTTTTTCAAAGCCGCAGCTGGGGCACGGCTTTGGCGCGCGTTTCACTGACTCGATGTCGTGGACCAGCTTTCGAATCTTCAAGCCGTACCTTGGGCCAAGGCTACCGGCGTGCCTGTGTTTTGACAATTTGACAGCCATAAATTACTCTCCCCTTTCCCTCCGCTCAATGAAAGCAAAAAATTCAAGCCGTGAGGACTTGTTTTTCCAGCACGGACTGCAAGTGCTTCGCAGCCTGGCGCGAGCGCTCTGAAACTATTTCCAGGGCCTCCCTTGAAGTGAAAGCCCCGAGCCCGCCTTTTTGCAGCGCGCAAATCTCGCCCTTGCCGTTCACTGCAACCGACAAGCGCGCGTCAAGCGCGCGGTCCTCATCGAGGTTCGGGTCCAAAACGGAAGTGTCGCCTATCTTGGCAAAAGTGGACAATGTTGACAGTCCCTTTAGTTCAAGGCTCCCGGAGTACTCGCCTCTCACGACCGCTCCTTCCTCGAGCCTTGGAATCCTGCTCGTCAGCAGCGCGGAAAGGACTGCGAGGGAGCACGCGTCAAATAGGTTCCCGTCATAGTTCAGCGTGGCGACGTCGGCGAAAACTGTCCACGCGGCCTCTCCTGGAGTAATGCACAAGGACTCCAAGTCGATTATTTTCGACTCACGGATTCCGCGGTCAACGACCCTCGCCAATTCAACTGTTGACTCGTCCGGCGGCCCTGCCTCGAAAGTCGGGGAGGACAAGGGGGACATTTCAACGTTCACCGAAATACCGCCCTGGTTTGGAGTGTCCGGGTAAGGCTTTTCCACTTCCATTTTCACGCCGGCGGCAACAACGGTCTTTCCGAGGCGGACTATTGAAGAGCCTTCCGCGTGGTGGTACACCCCAGTGGTCACTTCCAAGGGCCTGTACTCGTCGCTTGAGCGCTCGTCAACGCGTTTTCCCTTCTTCAATGCGTCCTGCACGAATGACTTCTTTAATTCCCATAAAGCGTCTTCAATCATTGAACCTCACCAACATAGCCAGCATCTCTCGGGCCGGAGTCCTTCGGGGCCTCGTAGGCTTCCCTTAAAGCGTTTCTCTGCAACTCGTAAACCTTCAACGAGGCCTTCTTGCCCAACTCCAGCGCTTCCTTCCATTCCCCTGGAGTCATTGGCCCGTCCTGCTGCAATAGCACGACTTCGTCCAGCGCGGGAAGGAAGGCAACAGGCAAGTCAACGGCGTCGGGCGCGTCTTCTTCTTCCTTGTTCAAGTCCACTATAATCTTTCCGCCAGCCCTTCCAACGGCGACTCCTGCAACCAAGTCCTTCATTGGGATTCCGGCGGCGGCGAGCGCGACTGACGCGGCAGTCAAAGCCGTAATCCTGGTCCCGGCATCCGAGTCAAGGATTGTCACGTAAACGTCTATTTGCGAGTTGGGGAACTTGTGCGTCAAGACCGCGCGCTCCAAGGCCTCCGAGCAAACCTTTGAAATCTCGATTTCCCTGCGGCCAGGCCTCGGGTTCTTGTGCTCGGGCACGGAAAACGGCGCCATCCGGTAGTAAAACCTGACAATTGCCTTGTACGGGTTGGCCTTGTGCCGTGGAATGACTTCTCGGGGGCCGTAAACCGCGGCAATGGCCTTGTTGGCGCCCCATTCCACGAGCGCCGAGCCGTTGGACCTTTCCACCACGCCGACCTTGATCTTTATTGGGCGCGTCTCGTCAACAGTCCTTCCGTCACGCCTCTTCCCGGAAGCGTCAACGTATTCAATTGAATTGTTTCCGTTTTTCATAAATTTTTTTCACCACTTTCAAAAAGCAAATGCAACGCGCTAAAACACTTCTTCCAGTTCGCTCGAACCCGTTCCCGGCCCGTC
>DATDTB010000006.1:0-19008 GCA_035291025.1 archaeon | reverse complement strand
AGGACGTCAAAGCCTTTGTTTAGCCTTAAAGACTGGCACGTCGCCGGCAATGGCTTTAAAATCGTTTCCCCACCCCTTTTAGTCAAGCAAAAACGCCATAGCCGTTTTTTAGTGAGCTAGCGAACTGGTTCGTGTTTTTCGCTTAGTCGGGGTGTTGTTGGAATGGACTTGACGAGGTTTGAGTTTTCAAGGCTCTTGGGCGCTCGTGCGCTGCAGTTGTCACTGGGCGCACCGCCCTTGGTAAAGGTCCCGAAAGGGGTTTCCGACCCTGTCCAGCTGGCCAGGATTGAATTGGAGGAGAAAAAGATCCCATTGGCCGTGGTGCGGGAACTGCCCGGCGGCGTGCAGGAAATAATTGAGCCGTTCTGAAAAAGGAAAAGAAAAAGGTGCTTTTAATTATGGGAAAACTGTTGTCTAAAAACTTCAAGAACAAGGCCGAGAAACTGTTCCAGATCTACCCTGAAAAGTTCAAGGACGACTTCGGCGCAAACAAGTCCATTTTGAGCCAGGAACTAAAGCTCCCGTATTCCAAGACCATAATCAACTTGATGGCTGGATACTTGTGCAGGTTCGCCCGAGTCCAAAGCGAAAAGGAAGAAATAGTCGTGCAAAAATTCGAGCAACCGCAAACCCCCCAAGAAGCCGCTTGAGGGGGGGCTTTCTTCAATTCCTTCCCTTTTTCCCCTAATTGACTCTTTCAATTGACGCCCACTCTTCCAAGTCCTTGTTCCTGTGGATGACGTGCGTGGAGCCGTTGCCTGCGCGCTTCAGCTTTTCCTCGTGCGTGATGACGAACACCTGGTCGATCAACTGCGGCAATCCATCCCTTAAAAGTTCGGCCATTTTTTCTATTCCCCTGTCGTCCAAGTTATGGGTGGGCTCGTCCAGTATCACCCAGCTAAGCTTTTGCGCCAAAATCAGCGAAAACGCCAAACGCAGTGCAAGCGCGGCGGCGCTCCTTTCACCCCCGGAAGCGACAGCTTCCACGTTCTTCCAAACCTTTTCCTTTTCCTTCAACTGCAAAACGTAATCCCCCGAGTCAATGGCTATCCGGACGCTTTCATAGTCGGAGTACGGGTAAATCTTTCGCCACAACTCTTCCATTGCCTCGTTAGTCGAGTCAACGAACGCCTCCCTCAGCTTTGTCTGGGTTTCAAGGAGGGAGTTCTTGAGCAAAGTAATGCTCTTCTCTGCGCGGTGCGTTTTTTCCACTTCTCCCTCCAGCTGCTCTTTTTCAGCCTTCAGCTTTTCCAAGACTTCAATTTTTTTCCTTGCCTCCGTTACCCTGTCTTCAAGCCTTTTTTCCTCGACTCTTTTTTCCCTCAACTCAGCGCCCGCTTTTCCAACAGACTCCAAGGCGTGGACAAACTCTTTTTCGTTAAACTCCAAGGCCCGTGCCTTTTCCAAGGCCTCTTCAAGCAAGGCCTTTTTTTGCCCCAGCTCCCTTCTAGCCACCACGAGTTGTTTCAACGCCCTCAATTTCTCCAAGTCCCCCTCCAAGGCCTCGAGGTTTTCACGCGACACCTCTGACTTTATTCTTTCAAGCAAGGCCTTCATGTGCACCACCTCGCGCGAGGCAGCCTCAATCCCCTTGGCCAGCGCTTCGGCCTTTAAGGCCTTTTCCAGGTTTGACTCGAGCAGCTGTGTTTTCCTCGCCAAGGCGTCCTTTTTTTCTTCCAACCCCTTCAGTGTTTGCCTTTTCCCAAACAACGACTCGGTGAACTTTTTCCTCTCTCCCTCCAAGTAAGCGATCTCCTTTTGCAGGTCCTGTTCTCTTTTCTCGAAGCTCCCAAGCAACTCCACTTTCCTGCTTATGTCGGCCTTCCTTTCAATTACAGACTTCAGCTCTTCGTAGTTCTCCATTAGCGCGTCCGCCCTCTCCTTTGCCTCCCTCGCCTTTTCCTCTAACTCGCTCATCTTTGCGCGCTTTTCCTCTATTACTTTCTTCTTGTGTTCCTCGTCCAAGGCGTGCCCGCAAACAGGGCAGGAGTCCTTAGCTGAAACCAGCCTCCCGGCGCCTTCCCTCAATTCTTTCACTGTCTTCTCGTTTATTGAAGCCTCCACTTTTGAAGCCTGGAGCAGCTGCTCTTTTTCCTTGAACATTTTCTCCAGTTCCGGGTATTTTTCGTCAAAGCCTTGGAGCATTTTCTCCAACTCCCTGAGCTCCAAGGCCTGCTTTTTGTTGTCGGAGGCCTGCCTTTCCCTTGACTCAATCCTCCCGGCAACCCCAGCAACCGTTTCCCCGAGCCTTAAGAGTTCTTCGCCGAAGGCCTTGTACTTCCCTGCAAACTCCGAGCTCTCAGCAGTTGCTTCAGCGGCAAGCCTCTTCAACTCCATCGCGGAATAACCGCTGTAGGCGCCCAACTCGCTCATTGCCCTGGCAAGCTCTTCCTCCAGCGCCTTTTTGTTAGTTGAAACCTCTTTTTCCTTCAACGCGACTTCTTCTCGTTCCACGTCCCTAGCCTTCAATGCCTTGAACTTTAACTCCGCGTCGGCGTAATCGCTTGAAATCTCTTCAAGCGTTTTGTGAGTTGTACCATGCCTCTCGGCAAGCGCGTCAGCCTGGGCTTTCAACTGGTCAACGCTTCCCTGCAGCTGGTGGGAACTCCGTTGAAGAGCTTCAAACTTTTCCTTCCTAGCCTTCAATTCCTCAAGCCGCGCCTCGTCAGTTTTGAGCCTTTGGCCCAAGGCCTCGCCGTAAGCCTTTAACGCTTCCAGCTCCTTTGACGTTGCCTTTAACCCTTCAATCAGTTCCCTTTCCCCAACCCCACTCAGTTCCCCCGCAACCCTTTCCAGGGCCTGCTCTTTTTGCAGTCCCCTCTCCCTCAACCTGTTCAAAACGAACGTGGCGTTTTGCCGCGCGTTTTCGTACTTGTGCAGCTCCAAGAGCTCGTCTATTTTCTTTTTCCGCTCGCCAACGCCCAGCTTCAAGAAGTAGTCAATCTCGTTTTGTTCCGCGTACACGGCCTTGGAAAACAAGTCGTAGTCCATTCCCGTTACTCGTTCTATGGCCAAGTTGACGCGCTGGGTCATCGGCCCCTCCACCAGCTTTCCGTTAACGCGCAGTTCCGATAGTGAAGTCTTTCCTTTCCGGTCAACTTCGCGTACGGCAGTGAATACCTGGTTGTTGTTGTCAAAGTCGACTTGGACGCGCGCGCTGCCTGCAACGTATGGCTTGCTCGTTATCACGTCCTCCAGCCTGAGTTTTTTCGCCCTCAGCGCGGGAAACGTGCCAAACAACGCAAATGAAACGGCGTCGACAACGCTAGTCTTCCCAGACCCCATGACCCCCACTAAGACGTTCGTGCCCTTTCCGAACTCGAACACGGAGTGCTTGTGGCTCTTCCAGTTGTCCAGCACGACCTTCTTTATCATGGCAAAGACTTAACACGGGAAAGCGATAAATAGTCTTTCGCCCTCCCCCCTCAAAGCCCATGACTCCACCGAAGTTCTTGACTGATGAAATGCTCGGCAAGCTCACGCGCTGGCTGCGCCTGTGCGGCTACGACGCGTTGTACGCCAAGGGGAAAGGCTGGGGCGATAATGAAATACTCCTAGAGGCGCACGACTCCAAGCGAGTGCTGCTGACGCGCGACGTGGCATTGGCTCAAAAGTCCAAGCGAATTGCGCGCTGCGTCTTATTGGGGTCAATTTACGTCGAAGGGCAGTTGGGGGAAGTGGTAAAGGCGCTTGGGTTGAGCCCGCCAAAAGCGCCTACCCCGAGGCACTGCACTGAATGCAACGCCTTAGTCAAAGACGCCGGGATTGAAGAAGTCGAAAAAAGCGTTCCATACTCAGTGCGTTCTCCCGCGCGCCAGTTCTGGAAGTGCACTAAGTGCGGCAAGGTTTACTGGGTTGGAGCGCACTGGAAACGCATTCAAGGCGTGCTGGAAAGCCTTTAGCCAAAAACGTTTTCAGGCCTGCTGCTTCACTGGCCAAGGCTTTGGGCAGAGCCTTGAAATTTTCTCAACGGAAAACTCTCCATTCCTAGCGGCCATGACTACCTCGACGTCAATGCCTGAGTCGTAGCTGTTCTCCCAAATGAGCTGCTTGCAAATGCCGCACGGGTGGCACAGTTTTTCCTTGCTGCCTTCAGTTGAAATGCATGAAATTGCTTTAACGTCCGGCTCGCCGTGCGCCGCCGCGTGAGCCAACGCCGCCTGCTCCGCATGCAAAGTGAGAGTGGAGGTGTAGGAAAAATAGTTGCACGCGCTGTAAATTTTCCCCTTACTCGTCAGCACCGCGGCGCCGTAACACAAGTCTTTGGGCTGCTTGGGGTGAACGCTTTCCAAGGACTTCCTTGCCGCTTCAATGAGCGGCTTGTAGTCAGCCATTTGAAACCTTTCAAAGCAGCGTGCTCATGGCGACTTCAACGCTTTGCACGCCCTTGACCTTCTTGAGTTCTTCCTCTATTTTGACGTCCAAGCCCTTGGAGCCCTTGTCGTCGAAGACGTAACCTACTTTTACGACGCTCAACCCAAAGGCAAGGGGCTCGACTTTCAAGTCGCGCAGTTCAGCGCCTTCCACCTTCAACGCCCTCACTGACTCTTCAACGCCCTTGGCCTCGTCGGGGCCTTCAGGGTAAACGGCGTAGACATTGAAAACAAAACCCATTCCCGGCTTCAACTCCTTTTTTCCTTTTTCCAATTTCAAGGCCCGCTGAAGCCGCAGTCCTTGCACTTGTATTCGTTGGTCAAGCGCCTGCACTTCTCGCACCTCACTATTTCGTTCTTGCCGCAACCCGGGCACTTGAATTCAGTGTACTTGTTCAGCACCGAGGAACCGCAGGAACTGCAAATCTTTCCCTTCATTTCCAATCAACTCCCAGCAAACGTTTTTTTTTATAACTGTTTTTTTTTGCTCTGTAAAAATAGTCCCGCCCGGATTCGAACCGGGGTCAATGGCTTGCTTTGCACATTCCCTCCTGTCAGAGGGAACTTGTTTTGAAAACAACCAAAAGTGCTCCAAAGGCCACTATCCTTGGCCGCTAGACGACGGGACTCCGCCCCAAAAAGCGCTCTAAAAACAACGCCGAGAAAGTGTTTTTAAAACTGCTATATCTCTCGTTCCTCGAGCCAGCGTTCGCGTTTGAACAAGTACTCGCTGAAGCCCAAAGCAAAGTGCTTGTCCTTGGAGTACTCTCTTATCACTTTTGCGTTGTCCAGCAGTTCTGACTTTTTCTTGAAGGCCTTGGCGACGTGTGACACGAAACTGGTCTCGCCCTTCCTTATGTCCCTTAAAGCGTTTTCCATTAAATCCCTTGCATCGGTGAAGCGCCTTTTTTTCTCGCTGAACCAATGCCCGTGGTCAATCCACGCCCGAGAATTTGCTTCAATGGCTTTGGCAACAAACTTTTCGCTGTTTTCCAAGTCCGCGACCTTTGGCCCCTGCCTCAACGCCACCCCCGGGAGCCTTGCGACTTCGAGCTCGAACAACAAGTACGCATTGTCGGGGTTCCACAGCACGTCGGTCCTGTGCATCTTGAATTCGTGGAACTCCAGCATGGTGTAAAGCCTTTCCTTTGCCGCCTGCAATTGCGACAAGGCTACGTCTTCCACGACTTCCGGGAAGGCTGTCTTTACAACCAAGAAAATGCCGCGTTCTTTGAACGCTTTTTTGACTAAACTCAACGGCTTTGGCTTTGGCTTGTGCTTTTCAAAGAACTTGATTGAAGGCTTTTTCAGGAACAGCCTCGAGTAGTGAATGAACTTCGCCAAAGCCCCAGAGGACACGGGCGCGGCGACGTTCCTGTTCCTGTCCACTGGGTCTATCACTATTAGCGGGTTGGCAAACTCCTTGCTTGAATGGCTTTCCAAGTCTATTTTTTCCCCGAAAGCCCACTTTGACGCGGCTTCCAGGACTCCGAGGAACGTTGAATGCTTTAAAACGAGCAGCTCACACAAGTACCCCGAAAAGCCTTTCACGCTTATTTCGGCCCCGTAAAGCCCGAGACCTTTAAGGAACGACTTCAACAGGCGCACTTCGTCGCATTGCCACTTTTCCAGGTTCTTTTTCACGTATTCGGCATGGAAAGGAGTTCGGTCAACCGCGCTCTTCAAGAGCGACGCGTGCCGCACGTCAAACGCTGGCACGATTTCAACGTCGAACCCGTCAATGACCGCTTCCACGTAAGGGTGAGAGGCGTGCATTACGCGGTGTTCGTGCCCCTTTGCCAAACTCAACCCAATCTTTAAGCCGTTCTTTTCCAAAACCTCTTCAGGCATTGACTCGGGAAACAAAACGAACAAGTCAATGTCCTTGTCGCCGCGCAAGTGCGTGTTCCTCTCTGCAGAACCCACGAAGGCGGCGCGGACTTGCCCTAATGGGATGCTCATTATTTTTTCAATCAACTCGTGAGCTTTCTCCCTCTCGCTTTCGAGTTCCTGCAGTGAAGGCTTTACTCGTTCAAGCGCTTGCGCCAGGACTTTCTGCACTTTTACCGGCTTCGCGGGCATACATTTTAATAACTCGAAGGAAGTTATAAACCTTGAAGGTGTTTTTCGTTGCCTGAAAAAGAGTTATTGTTGCAGGAAACCGGAACGGCGTTGATTTACAAGGACTTGCCTTACAACAAGTACGCCTTGAAGCCGAAGCCATTGAGCGCCAAGGAACGCGAGCTTGCCCGTGTCCTTTCCAGCCTATTGCAGCGCAAGTCCCCCCTGTCCAGCGCCTCCTTTCAGTCCTTGACGGAAACAGAGTCAACGCCAATAATTGAAGGACTGCGTGATTTCCTGCAAAGAGTGCCTTCGCACTTGCTTGAAACGCTTCCATCAAGCGAGGAGCAAAAGAACTTGGAAAAGCTGGTTTCGTCCTTTTTCGACAAGACAGCGCTGTTTGTGCACGACTCAAAGGCGCTGGCGAAGGAAGTCATTGAGTTGTCTTTTGGCTACGGGCGCCTAACGCCCCTGGTTTCAGACGACGACTTGGAGGAAATAATGTTCAACAAAGTCAACGCCCCCTTGTTCGCCTACCACAGGAGGCACGGCTTGTGCCAAGTACAGCTGAGCCTGGACAAGGACGAAGTGGGCACGTTGATTGAAAGAATAGCGCGCTTTGCGGGAAAGGAGGTAAGCGAGCGCTACCCATTGCTTGAAGCTAATTTCCCTGACGGCTCGCGGATCAACGTCACAGTGCCCCCAGCCAGCCCGAAGAGCCCTTCCATAACAATCCGAAAGTTCACCAAGTCGCCAGTGACGCTTTTGGACTTGATCCAAAACAACACCTTCAACTTGGAAATAGCGGCGTTTTTGTGGGCGGCAGTTGAGGGGTTTTCGCTTTACCCGTTGAACGTATTGGTGTGCGGGAGCACTGGCGCGGGGAAAACGACTTTGCTGAACGCGCTTTCAGTTTTCGTCCCGAAAAGCGACCGCATCGTGAGCGTCGAGGACACCCTCGAGTTGCAGTTGTGGGGCAAGGAAAACTGGGTCCAAATGCAGTCCCGGCCGGGCTACAAGGAATCGCCTGACTTGACCATGAACGACTTATTGAAGAGCTCGCTGAGAATGCGGCCCGACCGCATCATCGTGGGCGAGGTCCGGGGAGCGGAGGCGCAGACGATGTTTACGGCAATGAACGTCGGCCACCGCGGCTCAATGGGGACCCTTCACTCCAATTCGGCAGCGGAAACGGTCCTGAGGCTCACCGGCGAGCCAATGAACGTGCCGAAAAACATGATGACCTTGGTTGACTTGATAGTGGTGATTCACAGGATTTACTCAAGGCAGAAAGGCCTCATCCGCCGGGTTTTCGAGGTAAGCGAGGTAACGCGCGGCGACCAAGGCGTGGCGCTCAGCCCCCTTTACTCCTGGGATTACGGCACTGACTCAATCAAGAAGCAAGACATTCCATCGCAGTCAATTGAAAAACTCTCCAAGTACACTGGGCGCTCGAAGAAGGAAGTTGAAATGGAAATTGGCAGGAGGCAAGCCGTGCTGGAGTGGATGATTTCCAAGAAAATCAACTCAGTTGAAGGCATTGACACGGTCGTGCAGGCGTACTACACCCACCCTTCAGTCGTGTTCGACCAAATGAACAAGGAATAACTAGTTGTTCACAAGCGGACCGATTTTAGCTCGCGGTATTCAGGGCCCTCGCTTGTTAGTGCGCTCTCAACCAATGACACCCGTGAAGCTTTCCACAACACCCGGAACTCCAAGGCCTCGGCGAATTCCACGAACTCTTTTTTGTTCTCCAATGACTTGACGCGCGCCAGGGTAATGTGAGGCGTGAACTTTTCATCCCTTTCAACTCCAAGCAGCCCGCACAACTTCTCGTGCAGTTCAATAGCCTCAACCTTTCCCCCGCCCAAGCCAGCCCACACAATGTTTACTCGGTCGCGGGATGGGAAAAACCCAATGCCTGTGGTTGTGGCTAGGAATTCGCCGCCGCCAGCCACTCCATCCAAGGCGCCTGCAATTCCTTCAACTTCCCCTAAAGTTTTGTCGCCAAGGAAGTAAAGGCTCAAGTGCAGGTTTTCAACCGCGACAAAGCTTGCCTTGCCGTTGAGCCTGGACTTCAACGCCTTTGATATTTTCGCCAGTTCGTCGCGCTGCTGGCTGGGAATTTCAAGAGCCAAGAACACTCGTTTTTGTTCCACGCGCAATCACAAAACTTTTATACACTACTCTGCTCTTTAAAGCCGTTGGAATTGAAAAGGTTGTTGCATGAAAAAACTACTAGCGGCACTGGCTTTTCTGCTTTTGGTTTCAGCTGCAAGCGCTGACGTGCGCCTGGTTTACCCTGTAACTAAAACAGTTTCAGGCCAGGGCGACGCAGTAAAGCTGGGAGACGCTGCGCCGGGGCAGTCCTTTGAAGTCAAGGCCGCGAGGGACGCTGGAAGGGAGTTAGTTGACGCCTACGACAAGTTGCTCGTGACAGGGCTGCCTGGCGACTGGCAGTACTCCTCCACTGAAGACACGGAGCCGTTGACGGCGCTGGTTTCAGTCCCAAAAACCGAGCCCTTCCGTTCAGGCGTTTACTTCACTTTGACTGCGTTTGACAAGGACTCGCAAGTGATTGAAAGCAAGGCCGTGCTGTACGTAAACGTTTCCAACAGCACAACGCGCGTCTCGCCATTGAATTCCATTGCGTCGGCGCCGCACGGCAACTCGTTGGTGTTCAAAATAGTGGTGTCAAACGACTCAATTGCAACCGAGCGAGTGCGGATTTCAAGCGACTTGCCGAGTTCTTGGTATTCAACAAAAGTCCTGGAAATACCACCCCTTTCGTCTCAATCCATTGACTTGGTTGTCACTCCTTCCAGCGCGGGCTCCAGGAAGTTCAAGTTCAGTATTGCCTCGGAACTTTCAGGGATAAACGCGTTGGAATTCGAGGCAGTGGCGACAACTCACACGACCTTCAAGGGTTCAATGACTCCGGCAAGCGAGGGCCCGGCGATATTCCCGTTGACGCTGCTGCCGTTTTACTACTTTACTTCGTGGATTTTTTCAACGTTTTCCTAGATTAGTTCCTCGCTTTCCACGCGCGCCTGCTTCTGGAGTTGTGCCCTGTAAACCTTTTCCCTGCCCTTCCTTATGACTTCAACCCCCAAGGCAGCGTCGTTTTCCAAGTGCTTCAACGCGTTGTACACCTGCTTGCGGTCCGAGTTCCTTGAGTAGTCCTTTCCAAGCACTGAACAAAGGTGCTCGCTTGTGGCGATTTCGCCCTTTTTTTCCTGTATAGCCTTGAGTGCGCGCGCCCAGAGCGGCAGCGCCTCAACCCTTTCCTCAATTGTTGAAAGCTGGACTTCCACTTTTTTCACGTCCCGCGGGGTCACCCTCGGCAATTCCCTCAAGCCCTTCAGCGATCCCCTTAACTCGCGCAACTGCGCTAACAGCGACTCAGAAACAGCGACGTCTTCACTGCCAATGACCGCGTCCTCAATTCGGTCCAGCTTCTTTGACGCCATGGATGACTGGGCAAGCAAGGCCATGATGCCCTGGGCCTGCTCCCGCGAGCTCTTTTCAAGCTCAATCATTAACTGGACCGCTTCCTCGGGCTTGTCCTTCAAGTACTCCCTAAGGAAACGCGAAAACGCCAGCGCGGTGTCAACCTTGTAGTCAGAGTGGTGCTTTTCAAGTCCCTCGCTTTCCCTTGAATGCTTTTCATCCCGCAAGGCGCTTGGAGACAAAGCCATTGCAAGCCTTTTCCTCAACCTTTCAATTACTCCCAAAGCAAAACCGCCCTTTTCCTCTAATTCCTTGTCTTTTTTGTAGTATTCAGTAATTCCACTTAAAAACCTTTCCCAAAAACACGCCACTACAAAAAATGCCCCTGACTGAGGGCGAAGTTGAGAGTCAACAAGATTGTCAATTGTTGACTTTAATGTTGACTGTTTTTGGTCTTAGTCAACCCTGTTCTTGGCAAATGACAATTACGAACTGTCAATAACCAGTCAATATTGACAATGCTATTGACTATTTTCCTTGCCTTTTTTGCCAGTTTTCCTGGTTTTTCCCATATTCTTCCTAACTCTTGAGTTTGTGGAGTGAACTCCAATAAGATTGTCAATAGTGAATGTCAACTATTGACAATTCTTGACTGTCAATTCATTGTCAGCGATTGTCCTCAAATGTCAATATTGACAATAGGGTTTTATTTGGCGAGCTTCGCGTGGCTTCCCCCCCACAACCGCATCCCCAACAAAACTTACCCCCCACAGAGAGCGGGCGTTTTAGGCAACTGATCCTGCATGGCTCAAAGTGCCCTGGTTGAAGGCTTTTCAAACCCTAAGTTTGCTTTTTTCTGCTTTTTTCCATTGTAAGCCATAGAATTGCCTGGTTTTTGGGCAATTTTTGGCCACTTTGAAATAGTTGCAGAGTTCCACTATTGGTGTTTTTTTGTTCTCTCAACTCCTGCAACCCTCCACGCCAGCCTTGGCGCGCGCTTTTTGGACAAGGGATTTAAAAGAGGTTTTGCGCCGTTTTCCTTCACTTCTTATGCGCTACCGCTTCAATAAGTGACTTTAATGTCTTCTAAGCTTGAGGGCTTGATTGAAGAGCTCTTGGAACTTTCAAATAACCCTGCTGCAGGGCAAAGGCTAGTCCTGGACGTGAAACAAGCGTTCGCCCAAAAGCACAACTTGCCAAAGATTCCCTCAAACCCCGAACTGCTCACTGAATGCTCCCCTGAACAACGCGGGAAACTCATTCCCTTGCTGCGCAGGAAGCCCACGAGGACTCTTTCCGGCGTGTCCGTAATAGCGGCCATGACAGCGCCTTTTTTCTGCCCGCACGGCGTGTGCACTTACTGCCCGGGTGGGCCGAAAAACAACTCCGCGCAGAGCTATACTGGCTTCGAACCAGCAGCAATGCGCGCAAAGCAAAACAACTTCGACCCCTTGAAGCAGGTAAACTACCGCCTTAACCAGTTCCATGCCATTGGCCACGAGACAAGCAAGTGCGAGTTAATCGTCATGGGCGGGACGTTTACTTCAACGCCTGAGGAGTACCAGGACTTTTTCATCAAGGGCTTGTTTGACGCCTTGAACCAAGAGCCTTCAGTGTCGCTTGCCGAGGCGATTTCAAGGAACGAGACCGCGGCGCACAGGTGCATCGGGCTCACTATCGAGACGCGGCCCGATTGGTGCAAGGAAAGGCACGTGGACAGGATGCTTTCCTTTGGCGCGACCCGCGTCGAACTGGGAGTACAGCACCCGGACGACAATGTTTACAAGTTGATTCACAGGGGGCACTCGGTCCAAGACGTCCGCGACGCCACTCGAATCCTGAGAGACTCGTGCTTCAAGGTTGGCTACCACGTGATGCCCGGCCTCCCGGGCTCGAATCCAACGAAAGACATTGAAATGATGCGCGGCATTTTCACAAAAACCGAGTTCAAGCCCGACATGCTAAAGGTTTACCCAACCCTAGTCGTCCCTGGAACCGCGTTGTGGCACCAATGGAAGCGCAACGAGTTCACTCCTTACAACGAGGAAACCGCGGTTGAAACAATAGCCAAGTTCATGGCCGATTGCCCGAGGTTCGTGAGAATAATGCGCATGCAGCGCGACATTCCAGCCTACAAGATTGACGCGGGAGTCACGAAGGGCCACTTGGCTGACATGGTTGAATGGCGGCTGAAAGAGCAGGGGCTGAGCTGCGGGTGCATTAGGTGCCGCGAAATCGGGCACAAGGTCCTGCGTGAAAAGTTCGCCCCCGACTACGCCAGCGTTGAACTCAACAGGCTGGACTACGAGGCCGCGAACGGAAGGGAGGTATTCCTCTCTTTTGACGAGGAAAAACACGACGCGCTCATTGGCTTCCTGAGGCTAAGACTTCCATCGAAAGAAGCTCACAGGCAAGAAGTTGGAAGCGACGGGAAAACAGCGCTGGTGCGCGAGCTCCACGTCTACGGCCAAATGATGCCCTTCGGCGAGAAAAGCGGGAAGTGGCCGCAGCACTCCGGTTATGGCAAGGCCTTGCTTGGCGAGGCCGAGCGGATTGCAAAAATTGAGTTCGGGTGCGATGAAATCGCTGTGATTTCCGGCGTTGGAGTAAGGGGGTACTACAAAAAACTGGGATACGAACGCGTTGGGCCTTACATGGGCAAGGCTTTGTGAGTTGTGATTAAAGTGCTAGGCTTTTATTGTCTTGCTTGCCTTTCTTTTGCATGCCAGTCAAGAGAAGGCCAATAACTCGCCCCACTCGCAAGACCTTGCCACGCGTCAAAGCAGAGCGCGCGCAGGCTTTTGGGAGTCCAACGGTTGCCATGCGCAGGTCCATTTCGGGCCCGGTCATTCGACCGCGGGAAGCCAAGACCATGCTCCGAAGACTTAATGCAACCAAGGGACGAGTTTCCGTAAACGTCTTGAGGGATTCAATAAAGTACGCGGAGGCAGGGACCCGGAACCCCAAGACTTCCCATGAAACAAGGGCCTTGCTCAACTCGTTTTTGAGGCAAGCGCGCTTTCTTTCGTCATTCAAGAAGTGAGCCTCAGCCCAAGTAAACCCGCGACTCTTCAATCAATCCTTCCTTGCCCAGCTTGAAGTATTCAACGACCTTGCTTTTCTCGCCTCCAACCACTCGAGTGTATGCCAGCAAGACAACGCCTTTTTCCCGGTTTTCAGTGACCACCTCTAAGTCATAGCGCAGCCCTGGGAGCCCCTCGAATGCCTCCAACCACCACTTTCCCAGTTCCTTTTTCCCCATCACCCAGCCCAGCGTTC
Source organism: archaeon (assembly GCA_035291025.1). Classification (GTDB taxonomy): domain Archaea; phylum Iainarchaeota; class Iainarchaeia; order JAFGOX01; family DATDTB01; genus DATDTB01. Next base: position 5,842 of record DATDTB010000006.1, on the reverse strand, counting down.
CCGGCTGTTTTTCCTTCAGCCTTGGACTGTAATGCCTTGCGTTTTCAGAGTAAAGCGCCAACAGCTTGGCCAAGTCGCGCTCGTTGAACGCCTCAATCCATCTCTCCACAACGCCCTTCGCGTCAAACGCAAGCGCTTCTCGCCTTTTAAAGGCTTTTTGCCCCTCCTAGAAGGAATGCAGGAAAAAACTCTAGTCATTCCAAGCACTTTCACGGCGGACGAGAAAAACGCCTACGTAAAGGCCTACAAGGTTGGCGAAGCCGCGCGCGCCGCTACGTGTTTTGGGTATTCGCGCGTGCTGGTTTACTTTGACAAGGACCCCAGGTTCAACTCGCGCAAGCTCGCGGCGTGGATTGAGAAGACTCTTAACTACTGCAACACGCCGCCGTACCTTAGGAAGAACTTGTTCAAGAAAGACCCAGCGCTGCGTTACGCTGGCATAATCCCTCCAATTGCCGGGCCGCACCACCAGCCTGAAAAGTTCGGCTTGCCCTACCGTTACGGGGCGGTCCACGACGTTTCCCCTAAGGGGTTGAAGGTGTATGCTGGCTTGGACGACTACGTTTTAGTCCCAGACTACCCGGCAGGAGTGAAGAAAAACGACGTGGTCATTGTCAACACTGTTGACAGTCAACTGGTTGACAAAGAATCGCTTGAAGGCAGGGGCGTTTACTTCGGGTTCGGCGTTGAAAACAACCCTGGCGAGCTGGAAAGCGTCTTGAGGGAATTGAAAAAGGACTCCTTCAAGGTGCTGGCCGCCACCCGCAAGGGTGAATCTCTTGACGGCGAACGCCTAAGGGGCGTTGCCTCGCAGGAAAAGCTGGCAGTGGTGTTCGGGAGCGCTTACCGCGGAGTGCTTGACTTGTTGAAGGATTCAAGAGAGTTACTGGATTACGCGTGGAACTCCGTTCCCTCCCAGAACTCTCTTACAGTCAGGACAGAGGAAGCCATTTATTACTCCCTGGCGGTCTTGAACTATTGTTCAAGCAAAAAGCCAAGGCAAGGGTGAAAAAGCAGTGACTGCAGTGCCCGCCCAGGAGGCCTTCAGGAAGTACTTGGAGGAAAACCCCCACTTGTACAACGTCTTCAGGAACCAGGCCTCCATGGCTCTTCTAGTGTTCCTTTCCGGGCGCGGCCGGTTCGCCTCGGAGGTAACTGCAAATTTTCCCTCAACTGACGCGCTGGCGCTTCAGGAATCGCTCAAGGCCTTGGCCGAAGGCGCGTTGGTTGAGTCGCTTTCCATTCACAGCGAGCCCTTTTACTACTTGACCAGCAAGGGCTCCGAGTTAGTAAAGTACTACCTGGAAGCCAGGCAAGGCTTTCAGCTCTAAGTGAGTGTTAAAAAAACTTTGCAACGCTTTATTCCATTCAAGGAAGAACCACTTGTTTTTCTTTTTCCTGGCTTTTTTGGGGAAAACGCAACGCGTCGATAGTATAGCGGTTAGTACGACAGCCTTCCAAGCTGTTCACCCGGGTTCAAATCCCGGTCGACGCACTCCTTTTTATCCACCACTAAATTAAAGGCTATTCAGCTGTCCAGGACTGTCTCCATTGCTTTAACTGGGGTCAGTTTTTGGGGAACCGGGGCGTTTTTTCATTCCTGTTCGTTGCCGCGGCAACTCTTTACTTGCTGCTGGTCCTGGGTTCCAGTTCAAGCATTTCGCTTTCACAGGAGTCCTTGAACGAGGCAGGCCGGGCGTCAATTGCTGTTTTTTACCTTAAGTCAAACGTTGACGTTTTATTCGACCAAGCCATTGAGCACGCCGTTACAGCAAACCCTTCAGCCACTCTTGGGGAGCTGAGAATCGAGGTTGCCGAAAGCCTTTGCCTCCTCGCCTCGCAGCTAGAAGAGCAAAGCTCCCCCGCAAGCGTTTCTTTTTACTTCGCGCAAGCTGACTCGTCAGAGGAACTACTTGACGCTAAGGGGAGAAAAGCGACTCAAGGCGACTGCGTTGGAGTTCTTTCAGGCTTGGTGGTGGTTTACCAAATTCAACTAGAACAGGCAATGGACTTGCCGGGGGACGCGTTGGAACTGGCTCAATTGGAGTTGTTGTTCGGCCCCAAGGCAGTGCTTTCCAGGGTTTCCTTCACTGGAGGCGAGCAAAAAAACACTTACTTTTACGCGCTCCTGGAACTAGGCCCCGTGAGGCAGTTCGCGGCCCTGACTCCGGGTTATTCACTGCTCGTAACACCTGAGGTGCTGCATTGAAGTCAAAAGCCAGCGCCTCAATCCAGTCGCTCCTCCTCGTTTTGATGTCCTTGGTTTTGGCGTCCTTGCTCGTGAAGGCACTTGACTCGCAGGCCTTGAAGCGCCTGCCCCCAGAAGCAGTCCTTTCATGGAAGCTGCAGGAGTGCGCCTTCTTTTTTGACTTGGTCGCCTTTTCAGGCAATTCAAAGCTAAGCGTCAACGCATACTGCTTTCCCTCGTCGCCATTCAATGCCGGGGCAAAACACAAGGACCAAAACGCTTCAGCGCCCACGCTTCAATCCTTCCAAGAATCCACTGAAGCCAATGGAGTTGAGTTGAATGCAAAGACTTACAAGAGCTACAACGTCTAGCGGGCCGCGTTTTCGCGCGAAAACCGCAAAGCTCAAGGGCTTCGCCTTGCTTTCCGACTTCTTGCTTGGCTCGATTGCCTTAATGGCGATGTTTTCAGCGTTCCTCTTGCTGTTGAACCCTGTTTCCTTCAACCCAGTCCAGGGACTGGAATTTGAAAGGATTTCCTTCACGCTCTTTTCCAGCCTTTCCAGGACGCCTGAAGACTTCAACGGGCTGGCTTTCAGGGACTCTTCAAGGCAGAGAGTAGAGCCGGGAATCCTTGCTGGACTCGAGGTTGAGGAAAGCCCGGAGTGGCTGCAAGGACGCGGTTTCACGCAATCCCTCGGAGCTTCCTTCCCATTTGAAGGCTGCGGCCAAGGCCTTGTCCTAAAATCTGGGCAAGCTTCCATGGCTTTCCGTGAAAAAAGGGCTTTTTTGCTTGAACGTTCCGGGCTGCTTTGCCCTGGCGTTCTTTCCCTTGAGGTGCGCAAGTGAGCAAGGGCTTTGCATGGACAATTGAATCCATTGCCTCCATTAGTGTCTTTTTCTTCGTGTGCCTAGCCTTCCTCAGCCACACTTCCACCATTCCCCTTGTTTTGGGCTTTCCTTCCTTGTCATTGGAGGAAAAGGCTTTTTCCTTTCTTGACTCAGCCAACCGTTTTGGCTCCCTTCAAGGGACAACCACTGGGAGTGCAAGGCTCAGGATTTCCTTGAATGGAATAGAAGAGGACAGGGAATTCGTTAGGGCTAACTTGAAGCGCTTGGTTTCCAGCCCCAACGACTACTTTACTGCAAAGAGGCTGGCGCTGGCTTCAATTGACTCTTCCTTCTTGGCGGACTGGTGTTCCAATGCCTTCACTGACTGGAATTGCACGCCCAGCCCGGAACCAGTTTCAAGGGCGGCTGGCGGGGTTGGAAACTACAAGTTTTCAGCTTTTTACTGGGGCAATGGCTTGCAGCGTTTTCACTTGCTATTGGAGCGGAGGCCTTGAACACGTCCCGGAAACACTCACGCTTTCTTGAATGTTTTCAACAACCAGCAAGCACTCTCCAGAGAGCCCAACCAAGGCATTTCCTTCCTTCCACAAAGCCTTTGTTGTTTTCTTGGCCAACCCTCCAATGCTCACGCTCAACTGCAGTTCCCTGCCCTTGACTTCCAGTAACGCGTTGCATTCCTTCCTGGCCCAAACGCTTACTTCTCTCCTGTTCCCAGCGCCCAAGACTGCAACGCCGTCAACCGCTTCCTTGGCAGTAGAGGCAATCCATTCAGCGCTTGAAGCGCAAGCCGCCAATTCAAACTTTTCCTTCAAGGCTTGGACGCCGGGCGCGGTCAAGGCCACGAAAGCACTCACGGCGACCATTGCCAAAAGTAGTTCCAGGGAGGCGCTGCCCCGTGCGTCCAGCAAAAGCCTCACTTTATCTTGTCAATTTCTTCCAGCGCCAGCGCGGCCTTTTTCTCCAAGGCGTCGGCGCTTTTTGCGCCAGTGTTCTTTAACTGCGTGATGAGAACTATCGCCAGCGCCGTGACCGCGGCGAGTATTATCAATAACTCCGCGGAAATCTGGCCCCTTTCCTCTAGAAACAGCTTCATTCCAACTACCCCCTTTTCCCAGCCTTTCCTTTGCCTTCTTTTTTTCGCGGGGGCAGCTTTGAGTCTTAAAAAATAGTTAGTTGTTTTAAAGCCTTCCCTTGGAATAGTGTTGCATGAACTCCACTGAGTTAACCCACTTGATTGTCTCGTGGGTGACTCTTAGCCTGGCTTTCACGTTTTACAGCTACGCCTTTGGCTTCACTGCGCTCGCCCAGCTTCCAGTGATGCTGCTGGCCGTTGGAACCGCGTTCATCTTACACGAGCTAGCGCACAAATATGTTGCGATTCACTACAACGCCCACGCCGAGTTCAGGATGTGGGAACTGGGCTTGCTGTTGGCGGTGTTTTTCGCTGTCTTCAGGGACTTGGGCTTGTTTTTCGCGGCGCCTGGCGCGGTTTACGTCTTCGGGCCGCACTTGTCAAGGAAACAGCACGGCCACGTGTCAATTGCCGGCCCCGCGACTAACTTCGTTTTGGGGCTGGCGTTCTTGTACTTTGGAATGGTTTTTCCAGGACTGCAGTGGGTGCTGCTGCCAGTGTCAAAAATCAACTTTTTCCTTGGAGCCTTCAACATGGTCCCGTTCCCGCCGTTGGACGGAAGCAAGGTAATGGCGTGGAACCCCTTGGTGTGGGGGTTGTCTTTTGCGTTGTTTTGGGGCGCGGTCTTCTTCATTTAAGTCTTAACAATTTCAACCCCGCCGTTTGGCAGTACTGAAAGCAAGTCATCCAACCCAAAGCCGTCAAGTTCTCCTTTGAAGGCCTTCAAGATTTTCCTGGCTGCCTCGCCTTTTTCAGTCCTCCCAGGCTTCAAGGCGCAGAGCACGCTGCCGTGGGCCTTTAACGCGTTCAAGGGAGCGCATTCCAGTACCTTGGAGCCTTCAACTGAAACCAGTCCCACTCCTAAAACCAGCTTCACGCCGCGCCTCCACTCGCGTTGTCCGCGGACCATGAACGCACCGGAACCCAAGTACTCGCCTGAAGGCGCGCTTTTTGACACTTGGCTGGGCGAGGCAAAGAAGACGTCGCACGTGCTCGCCCCATTCTTCCAAGCCTTTGAGTAACTAGCGGCAAACACTGCTGCTTCGCCTTTCGCTGCGTCGCTCACTGTTTTCCCGTTGGCCTTCACCACCACTTGGGGCGCGCCAACGATGTCCGCGTGGCAGTAAGCGTCGCCTTCCTCCAAGTACTTTTTCACGACCACTTCGTTTTGCTTGGCGTCCCTGCCCCCAAGCACTAGGAACCCGTCAGAGGAGTGGAACCAGTGAAATTTTTCAAACCAGTTCCTGTGCCTCCTTTCCTTGATTTTCCTGCCTTCTTCTTCCCTGACGCCTTCCCTTTTCGCGTCTTCAATCAATTCAAGAGTTTCCTTGATGGCCTTCTTCAAGCCCTCAATCTTTGCCTTTGCCTTCTTGGACTTGTCGTAGTATTCTTTCGCGTTTTCTGCGACGCTTTTAGTGACGTCCAACTCAACTAGTTCTCCCACGCCTTTTTCCACTCCCTTTTCCCATTAAAGCTTCCAGCGCCTCATTGAATGCAGTGGAAGGGAAAACAGGGAAAACAATTAATAAAAGGAAGGCACTTCCGTGTTGTTGGTGTTTTCAGTGAAATTCGCAGCTGTTCAAGGCGTGTTGATGTTTTTGCTTTTCCTGGCGCCAAACGCAGCGAGCTCGTCTCACGGCAGCGGCGGGGGCGACAGCGGAAGCGTTTCATCG
>DATDTB010000005.1:0-17289 GCA_035291025.1 archaeon | reverse complement strand
GCGGGCAAGCAGTCAACAACGTCGAAGAAAATCTTTGTAGGCGAAGAGGTAGCCGTGCAGCAAAAACTAGCCACTGCCCCCGAAATGCCTTTGGCTCTAGTTGTATTAGTGTTGCTGACCTTGGTGCTGGTTTTGTTCAGGAAAGAGAAGTAAAGCGCGCTTTTTTTGTTGGGGCTTTACTGGGTTGGCGTTTCAGTGCTTTGCTGCACCAGTATTGTGAGAGTAACGCCTTGGCTTTTTTCGACGCTCCCGCTCAAGGTCTTGTACGTGAATAGTATGTTGCAGAACTCCGTGCGCACTGCCGCGTTTTTCGGCAAGTCAGCGCTCACGAAGAAGTCAACCGTGTCGTTGGGTTCAAGGTTCTTGTTCGTCAGCGTCGTCGTTATCTTGTAGTCCGTTTTCTTGGCGCACTCCCCGAAGCCTGGGGTAACTACTGCGGTCACGCCTGACAAGTTCGTCATGCTGCCTTGTATTATGCCGTTCTTTCCCTGTTCTATTGCCACGCTCAAAGTCGTGGGCAGGCCTAGCTTGAACGGAGCGGGAGTAAAGGAAATAGTCATTGGCACTATTTGCGCCCACCCGCTCTGGAGGTGGCTGGCTTTTAGTTCGAGCTTGAAGACTTGAGCCGGCTCGCCAAGGAAGGCTTCGGGGGATGGCGGGCGAATGGTAATGGTTACAGGGACTTCAATGCCGGGCTTTAGTTCTTGGATGTTTTTCGCACTCAAGTTAACCCACTCGACTACTTCCTCGGAGGCGGTGTCAGCGCTTTTCAGTTCTATTTTGACGTTTTCAACCGGGGCCTGGCTTTGGTTCAAGAGCCTCAGCTCGCCGTCAGAAGTAGTGTTGTATGTTGGGCTGAAGTTCAAGGCGTTTGACGACAACGCGATCTTGATGCCTTCAACGACGTTGAGGGAAACGGCTTCGCTGGAGCTCGTCCCCTTGACCCTGAAAATCACTTGTTTTTCGGGCGCTTCCTCACCGGAAACCAGGGCGCTTGCCGGCAGCACGAGGGAGGCGATGACTTGCTTTGACTCGCCGGGGGAGAGCACGAATTCAATTGCCTCGACTTCATTCAAGTAGTACTTGACGGCGGCGCCCACTTCGACTGGATAGCCTTCGGCGATGAGTGAAACAGTCCTTTCTTCAGTGGAGCCATTTTTCAGCACCAACGCGATGCGAGTAGCGCTTTCGACTGGTGCGCGGATTATTTTCTGCGGCGCGGAAACGCTCACTCCAATGTCTTGCTCTATTGTCACCAAAGCCGTGCTGGACTCGGGGGTGACGTTGAGAGTTTTGACTATCGCGGTCTTGCTGAAGGCTGGCGCGCTTATTTTCACCGTGTAACTGCCGGAGGAAAGGCGGAGGAGGCAGTCGCTCGAGGAACAAGTCGCGAGGGGCTTTCCCAAGTCAACGCCGAAAAACGACATGGTTGCGCCTAGCACGGGCTGGTTTTCAACGTCAACCAATTGAACGTTGACGTTTACTTCCTTGGGCGCGAAAAACGAGTACAAGACGTAAGCGCCAACGGCCACCGCTATGAGCGTGAGTATTGGCACTATTGGAATGCCAGCGCCTGGAGGCGCGGGGCCGTCCGCCGACCCGTTGGGCGGGTAGCCCATTGGCTCCATTTGCTGGGAAGGGCCTTGGAAGTCTTGAAAGGCTTCGTTGTTGTCGCCTGCAGGCGGGTAACCCATTTTCAGTTTTCACTTTCCTTAAACGGAAACGCAGCGCTGGTTTTTGCTGCATTTGGAGTAATGCTTTGCTTTAAAGGTTAAAAAGTCATCACAGGCCAGGTGCGTTAAAGCTCGCTAGTTGCCATTGGTTGTTTTTCTAGCATATAGTCAACTGTTGCATCCGCGAGGATTTTCATCGTGTCAAATATTTTCAGGGCTTGGTGTTCTGGGATGAGCAACTGGAGGTCCGTGCATGCGAGCACAACGCAGTCAACTTCTTTTTTTCCCAAGTCGTCAATTATTTGGACAAGCTCTTGCCTGTCTTTATTGTTTTGCTGCCCCCTTACGAGGTTGAGTATTAGCTTTCCCAGTTTTGCCTGCTGGAAGTCGTCCGGGGTCTTGCAAGTGATTTTGTTTTCCTGGAAGGCTTTTTCGTACAACTTGTTCTTTACAGTCGCGGAAGTGGAAACTATCCCAACGGAAGCGTACTTGTTTTTCTTCAGGAACTTCACTGTTTCTTCAACAATGCTTAAAACCGGTATTTTCACCGAGTCCCGGATTTCCTTCACGAAGACGTGGAGGGAATTGCACGGCATTACGATGAAGTCAACCCCGGCTTTTTCCAGCCTTTGCGCCTCGCTTACCAGGAAAGGAAGGATTCGTTCAATGCCTGAATTTCCTGAAATGGCGTCCTCTTCAATTGAGTAAGGCAATGGAACGCTGGAAATTATTATGGCTGGCCTGTGGTTCTTGTCTTTTTCCTGGCATGAAAAAATAAGGTCCAAGTAAAACTCGGAAGTCGTTTCCGGCCCAAGGCCGCCGATTACACCAACTGTCTTCATTCTAGCACCTGTTTTTTGGTAATTTATTTAATGGCGCGGAGGCCGGGATTTGAACCCGGAAACGACGGAAGTCGAACCAGCTCTCTGTCGCTTTCAGTTTTTGGCTTGAGCCTTTTTTTGAAAAAGGCTCATTCCAGGCTGGCGCGGTACCAGGTTGCGCCACCTCCGCGTGAAATGTTTGCAAAGTTGAAATTCTTGCTTAAGGTTTAAAGGCTAACGTGCCGTAGGGTAGAATTCGCCCGGGGCTTTTTCCTTTGCGTTTTGCGGCGCTTCAAGCCGGCACTGCAATCCTTTCCTGGAGTTCTTGCAGTGCTTTCTCGGCGTTAACATTTCCGGGTTCAAGGAGCCGGGCTTCCCTTTTCCGGCTCAAGTTCCTCACGCTTGAAAGGCGCGCGTCTATTTCCCTGAATTTTGCGTCCAGGACCGCGGCTATTGCCGAGTTCCTTGGAGTCCTGGCCTTCAATTCCTTTAATTCCCTTTGAATTCCTTCCAGCTTGCCGAGCTTTTGCGCCAAGTTCTCCGAGGCGAACACCTTTAACTGTTCGCCGAAGGACTCGAACCTGGAGTCGTGAGCGCTTACCCTTGCAGTCAGCCCGTCAACTGACTCAGTCAGCCTTTCCTCTACCGAGTTAATGCGCGTCGTCACCGAGTCAAGCCTTCGCTCGACGCGCGCGAGCCTCAAGTCTTCAACGGGCTTCCTTTGCGTGCCGCGCGCGTTTTCCGGCGCCTGGCCTTCCGGCTTGGCTGTCGCGTCGGCGTTTTCGGGAACTAGCGCCCTTGGCGCCTCCGTTGACTGGACAGAAAAGGGCTTTGCCTTCACTTCGCTCAAGCCGTCGGCTTGCGCTGCCGCAATGACTGCGTCCGGCAGCTTTTCGCGGCTCTTTATGTCCGAGGCGATTAACTGGTTGCGTGTTGGGCTCGTCAAGTAAAGCAACCCATTCCCCAAAAGCAGCCCGCCGTTTATTACCAACAAGGTCGTAGTGACCGGGTCAATGGCCATTGAATTACCCCTAAAGCAATCGTTTTTCCTCTCAACCAAGTGGTCATGAAACCAATAAAAACCATTACTTGACGCCCAGCAGCGAGCGCGCCTTGGCGTAATGCAGTTCCTCGAACTCTCCTGCCGTCATTCCAAGGGCGGCAGCCACTCTTTCGCCCAGCCGCGGCATCCACGAAGGCTCTCCAACGCCTTCCCCGTACTCAACCGGGCCGTCGCTTTCCAGCAGCACGTTTTCCGCCCCCAAAACCTTGAGCTTTTTTGCGGCGTCCGAGTACACAAGCGACCCAGGCATGAACGAGGCAGTGTGCCCTTGCTGCGCTATTCTCTTGAGCAGTTCGGGCTTGGCGTAGAAGCCGTGGAAGTGGGCTTTGACGTCAAACTTTTCAACCGTTGAAACGACTTCTGCGTGGGCCCGCCGCGAGTGGACGTTCACCAGCAGCTTTTTTTCCTGCGCGAACGCCAGGAACTCTTCAAAGACTCCCTGCTGGAGACTTTTCTGGGTATCGGTCACGGCGTACTTGTAGTCCAGCCCGACTTCGCCAACGCACGCCAGCTTCGCGGTTTTCCGCTCCGCGAACAACTCCAATATCTTGCTGGCCTGTAACGCGGTCTCGGGTGAAACGCGGCTAGGGTGCAGTCCAACGCCCGCGTAAACCGCCTCGTTTCCTTCCGCGAGTTCAACGCTCTTGATTGAGTCTTCAAGAGTCTCGGAAACCGCGAGAATGACTGAGACGTTGCCCGCCTTTGCCCTTTCAACAACGCCTTTGGCGTCGTCGAACAAGTTCAAGTGGCAGTGAATGTCGGCCCACAAGCGCATCACATTTTTTCGCAGGAATCAAATTGCAACTAGCGCGCAAGGCTTCTTATACGTTGGCGTTTCTTTTTAGTTTTTTACCGGAGTTTGGTTTTAATGGCTTTGGCGTTCCGCGGCGGGATGGTTTTGGCGCTTGCCGCTCTTGCATCGTTTCTGTTGGCTTTCTACGCGGTAGAATTCGCGATTGAAGGCGTTTCAAACAAGGCGTCCGGGCCCGGCGGCGTGATTTTGTACAAGCCCAACAAAACCGTGTCGTTTGGCGGCCCCGGCGGCGAGTACTTTGCCACGCGTTCCGTTAACTCTCTTGGCTTCATGGACATGGAACGCGTCGTGGAAAAACCAGCGGGCGTGAAAAGGATTGCTATTGTGGGCGACTCCTTTGTTGAAGCCCACCAAGTGCCCCGCGAAAAGGCTTTCCCGGCACTGCTTGAATCCGAGCTTGAGGGAGTTGAAGTCCTTGCCTTCGGGAGGGAGGCGCTTGGGACACTGGAAGAGGAAATAGTGATTGAAAGGTTTGTGCTGCAATTCAAGCCTGACGTAATCGTGTTGGCGTTCGTGCCAAACGACCCCGCTGACTCTTTTTACTACAACCGCCGCGCCAGCTCCCCGTTTTCTTTCCTGTCAAACACACGCCTTTACAGGATCCTTGAAGGACAAGTTGCCTTTTACTTCACTTCCCGGCTCTTCAACGACGTAACCCCGTGGCTGAAATCCTACGAGTCAACTGGCGCCGCCTACCCTGAAGTGAGGGAGGGCTGGGCGCTCGCGCGCGGCTCGATTCAAAGAATCAAGGAACGCGCCGCGGCAGAAAACGCTTCCCTCGTAGTTGCGTACGTGCCCGAGCCATTGGAATTCGGAGGGCTGTACGAGTCAATGGCTTTGAAGGCGTTTCCTTTCCTCGATGGAAAGCTTGACTTGGGGAAGCCGCGCGCGGAACTTGAAAAAATGGCAAGCGAGCTGGGCGTTTGCCTGATTGACTTTTCTGACGCGTTGAGCAAGGAAGAGCAAAAAGGGCAGAGGACTTATTACTTGGAGGACTTGCACTTGAACGAGCTGGGGAACGAGGCTGCAGCGCGCGCCTTGAAGGTCGGGCTAGCTTCCTGCGGTTCCCTTGATTGAAAGCATTTCCCCCAGCCTTTCTGCGACGACTCCGGCCACCACTTCGTGGCCTTTCTTGGTCAAGTGGCCGTCCCTCTTGAAGTAAACCTCGCCGCGTGAGTGCTTCACTATTTCACTCTTTAACTCAATGAACTCGATTCCGTTTTGCGCGGCGAATTCCTTGAACCTTTCGTTTGGCGTTTCCGGGCTCCATTCACCGCCGTCCGCTTCGTAGGGCTTGATGAATTCCTTGAACGCGGTGCCGTCAACTTCGTGGGGGTCCGGAATGTACGCGATTGCCAGCCTTCCCCGCGTTTTTTCCCTTAACTCCTGCAATTTCTCGAAAGTAGTGCGCCAGCCGAACTCTATGTCCGCGTCGCGTCCGTCGCTGTAAGCGTAGACCCACTTGAACTTTCCGTCAACGACTTCCGTTGACTGGACGACGGGGCTTAAGGCCCTAAGCAGTGTCGTCAGGAAGCGGGAATTGTTGACAATGTTCCTCAGCGTCGAGTACCACGACTCCGTTTTCACCTGCGAGCTCTTCCACGCGTCCTTGACGTCGTTCGTGAAAAAGAATACAACGACAAAGTCAGGGTTGAACTGCGCCCCCAGGTTCTCGTACAACGACGCGTACTCGACGGCGCCCGTGTCCGAGACACCGAACTTCAGCACTTCCACCCCCAGCCGCTCTTCGACCAGGTAGGCGAATGACTCGCCTTTGTTGACTTGGCGGGCTTCAGTGAACGAGTCGCCCAGCACCAAGACCCTTTTCTTTCCAGGCACCTTCTCCAACGCGTGATCTTCGTCAAAGAACCCCAGCGAATTCGTAGTGAGAGTAGTGTCGAACTCGCCGCTTTCCACTTGCGAGTCAAACGAGTACGTGGTGCTTGGCTTGTACATCCACACCCCAAAGCCAGTCTTGTGGAAGTGCGGGGCGCCGTAGTACAACGAAAACGCGGCCTCCAAGAAGAGCCCCAAGACAACTATGGTTGCAAGCGAGAGCAGTGCGTTTTGCCTCAATGAATGGTTTTTCATGAACGAAGACTAGCACTCAAAACCTTTAAAACAAGTAAACGCGCCATTCCATTGGGAATGCCACGGCGATTTTTTTCCACCCAGCAGCGTTTCTTTTGGTGCAGCTTTTCTGGAGCGGCAAGGCGTTTGCCATTGACGCCCAAGAAAAGGTGCGGGGTCGTGGTGTAGTTTGGTTATCATCGGAGCTTTGGGTGCGCGCGTCCGGTATTCCTGCGTGCAAAAACAGCTTCAGACCCCGGTTCAAATCCGGGCGACCCCATTCCAACCCTTTTTGAGGTGCCTTCGCACGCTCCTCAGGCTCTAAACCTTCGTCGCTGTGAAGCCCTCAAAAAGCGTTGACGGAAAACGCGTCTTATTTTTATTCCTTTCCCGGCTTTAGGTTTTTTTTAATGAGTAAAAAGGAAGGCTTCGTTTTCGTCTTGGACGCGGACAACCCCAAGGGCGCCTTCGTGCCCAAGAGCAAGGCCAGCGTTTCCGTTTACGACCACGGCTTCCTGTACGGCGACGGCGTCTTCGAGGGCATCCGCATTTACAGCAAGCGCATTTTCCGATTAAAGGAGCACTTGGACAGGCTCTGGGATTCCGCGCAAAGCATTGAGCTCGAAATCCCTCTTTCCCGCGAACGGCTCACGGAGGTAATGGTTGAGCTCGCGAAGCGGAACGGGCTGGAAAACGGGTACTACAGACCGGTGGTCTCGCGCGGCAAGGGCGACTTGGGAATTAACCCGAAAAAATGCATAATGCCAACGGTTGTGGTCATAGCAGACAAGATACAGCTATACCCCGAGGAGTTCTACGAAAAAGGGCTCTCGGTCGTGGTTGCAAAAACGCGGCGGACGCCGTCGGAGTGCGTAAGCCCGAACTTGAAGGTCACGAATTACGTCAACAACATCCTGGCCGTCTTGGAAGGGAACAAGTCCGGCGCGCAGGAAGTCATAATGCTAGACACGCGCGGCTTTTTGAGCGAGGCAAGCGCTGACAATGTTTTCCTCGTCAAGGACAACGTCGTCCTCACACCTGGAAGGGAAAACATACTCGTTGGAGTGACGCGGTTGACTGTCATGGAAATATGCAGGGCTCAGAGCATAAAAGTGGAAGAGAGAAGGCTTTCCCTTGAAGACTTGTTTTCAGCCGACGAAGTGTTTCTCACTGGGACGGGCGCTGAAATAGTCCCGGTGACGAGGATTGACGGCAAAACGGTAGCGAACGGGTTGCCCGGGCCCGTAACTAGGCGCATCCGCGAAGAGTTCGTGAAACTCACGAAAAACCCCGAGTACGGACACGCCATAGGGTAGGCTCGCTTTTTATACTCCTCGCGCCCTAATGGTATTGGTTTCAATGGTTGCAATCAGGAAGCCTCAAAGGCGCCAGCAGCCCAAGAGGCGGGTTTTGCTGGGGGGCCGGGTCAAGGAGCACCACGCGGTAAAGCACCACGTCTTGCCGCACGGCGCCACTGTCGTGAGCCTGGTCCGCGGCGGGCACGGCGGAGTCGTCGAGTTCGAGCGCCCTCGCCCGGCAATCAGGAAGCCAGCACGCCTCTCCAAGTAGCTTTTTTTTACTTTTTTTAGCCAGTAAAAGCGTTGGTTTTCCAGCTGGTTTTTTCCTAAGACTTTGAGAAAAAAGAAAAGGCTGCCGCGTTTTTTTTTGCTTGTTGCGCGGCTTAAGCGTGTCTTTTAGTATTCTTCGCCGGATTCTTCCCAGTCGCTTTCGAAGTCAGTGCTGCCGACTTCCTCGGATTCCTCTGTCGGGACCAAGTGGACCTTGCTGCCGTCAATGCTTATCTCCAAGTCCGCCCCGCAGTTCGGGCACGTCAACACGTCCCCGTCCTCGTACATGTCGACTTCTACGTCGAAGGCCTCGTCGCACACTGGGCATTTAACGTTTTTCATTGCAAACTCTCCCCGCGTTTTCAGTAATGCTGGTTTTTTGATTGCATTTTATAGCCTTGGTATGGTTTTTAAAGATTGCGCAACGCCTTCGTTCTTTTTTCGTGCGCGGGATTTCTGCCTTCAGGCAAGCCCCGGCCTTGCGTCAAGGCGGGAAAAAACAAGAAATTTAAACACAACCCCCATCTAGGATAGCATGCATTGCGCGCCTTGCAAGAACCCCATAGTGCTGGTTTTAGCGCTTCTATTGGCTGGAACCGCTTCAGGCGTCACCATCACGCCAGAAAACTGGCACGCAACCGAGACAAAAAACATCTCGTTTTCCGTTATAGAGTTCCCTTTGGCATTGTCTTATTTGGTTCAATACGTGGCGCCAAACAGCCCCGCAACTGTTCCAGTCGACTGCCTTTTGCAGGAAGGACCTGACTGCGCCGCGACCAGCTGCGCAAATGTGGCACAGCTTGATTACAGGTTTGTAGAGGGGACTATTACGGGGCCTTCTGCTTCTCTTGGTGGCCAATTAGGCATCGAAGAGGAAGGCCTCATTAAATGTGCTGCCACTGGCGACGACGTGGTTGCAGCGTGGTGGAAAATCAGCATAACTTCAACGGGCGTGGGCGGCAGCTGGGCTGCCGACGCGAGGGCGCTGGCGAGCAACGGCTCGCCCGCGAACAACAAGACCGTCACGTGGAGCACTTACTTCGAGAACTTGAACGAGACGCAGACGGACACGACGCAAGTCCGCCCCCCCAACCTGCAGTTGTCCATTCCATCCCCGCCAACTGCAACGATTACTGCCGGTTCCACGGTCTCAATTTCTACGACACTGCAAAACGTGAACGACGCGTCGCACAGCGGCAACGCCTTCAACGTCGTTTTCTCTCTTGACTCTTCCAGCCCTTCCGGCTGTGCGTCGCTTGTAACGGCGCCCTTGGGCATTGGAACCCTTGCCAGCGGCGCGAGCCAAAACCAGTCTTGGTCCATTCAATTCAATCAGACAATCAATCACGACTGCGCCTTCACCCTGAAAGCCTTGTCCGACGGCGGCTATCAAGGCACGACGACTTCAACAGTACGAGTGAATGCCGCGCCAACAGCTGACTTCGTCTTAAGCCCTTCCAGCGCCAGGCGCAACGTAAACTTCAGCTTTGACGCTTCCCCGTCCAACGACCCGGACGGCGCGGCTGACATTGTCTCGTATTCCTGGGCCTTCGGCGACGGCGGCACAGCCACGGGTAAAACAACGACTCACTCCTATTCGGCAATTGGCTCATTCAACGTCACGCTAACGGTTCAGGACTCGGATGGCGCGACCAGCAGCGTTTCCAAGACAGCCCAAGTAGTCAACGGCGTTCCAACGGCGAATTTTTCCATAACCCCCTCAACCGGCGACCGCACAATCAGCTTCAGCTTTGACGGCGCGTCTTCGAGCGACCCCGACAACGACTCCCTTTCTTACGCGTGGGACTTCGGCGACAACGCAACCGGCTCGGGCCAGGCAGCCACCCACCAGTTCGGCGCCCCTGGCAATTACTCGGTAAGGCTGACTGTCACGGATTCCCAAGGCGGCTCCAACTCATTGACTAAGACGCTTACTGTGACAAACCGCGCGCCCAGCGCAAACTTCACGGTCTCCCCAACGTCAGGGAACAGCGCGACAGTGTTCGGCGTCGACGGATCGACTACAAGCGACCCCGACGGGGACTCAATCAGTTCGTATCACTGGGACTGGGGCGACGACGCCACTTCCACGGGTGTTACGTCAACGCATTCCTATGCCGCCAACGGCACTTACAACATTCAGCTTACGGCAACGGACCAGCACGGTGCGACGGGGACAAAGACGAAGTCAGTCACCGTGAGCGGGAGCTCCAACAACGCCCCGACCGCAAGCTTCAACGTCACGCCGGCGCAGGGAAACATGGAAACGACGTTCAGCTTTGACGCGGGCGCCTCAAGCGACCCCGACGGGCACGCGCTCTCGTACGACTGGGTGTTCGGCGACAACACCACTGGGACGGGGAAGACGAAGACGCACGCCTACGCTGCGCCGGGGTCGTACACTGTGAAGCTCACTGTCACTGACTCGCTGGGTGCAAAAAACTCTGTTGAAAAAAGCGTTTCCGTGTTCAACGACGCGCCCTTGTGCAGTTTTTCCATCACTCCTTCAAGCGGGACGACTGACACTACTTTCAGCGTGAACGCCAGCGGCACGCAGGACAACGACGGCACGATTGCGAGTTACGCGTGGACTTGGGGTGACAGCGCGACGTCAACGGGAATGACCGCGACGCACAAGTATTCCGCGGGAGGCGCGTTCACTGTCAAGCTGACGGCGACTGACGACTTTGGCGCCAAGTGCAGCACCACCAGGGACGTGGTGGTCACGGGCACGAACAACGCACCAGAGGCAGTGTTCGCGTTCGCGCCGTCAAGCGGTGACACGAGCGTGACCTTCACTTTTGACGCCACTGACTCGTACGACCCCGACGGCGACGCAATTACTTACAAGTGGGTGTGGGGCGACGGGTCCAGCGATGACACGGCGCAGATTTCCACGCACAGGTTTAATGTAAGCGGCAGCCGCGAAGTAAAGCTAGTCGTCACGGACTCGAAGGGCGCGTCCAAGCAGTCAACGAAAAACGTCACAGTTCGAGAACTGGACTGCACTCCGAGCAAGCACTGCCTTAACAACGTCAAGGACTGCGGCGAGCAGGCGCGGGACTGCGGCGGCGCGTGCACTGCAAAATGCCCCGAGGACGTCACGAGGATAATAGAGTACTACTGCGGCGACGGCGACTGCCTGCACAAGGAAAACTGCACGACTTGCCCCTCGGACTGCGGGAACTGCCCAAAGCCCCCGGCGAGCTGCGGCAACGGCACATGCGAACCGGCGTCGGGCGAGGCGTGCACTAACTGCGTTGGCGACTGCGGCGTCTGCCCTGACGGCTCGGAACAGGACCAGCCAGCGGTTAACTGTTCCACTGCGCCGCAGCAGTGCGCTGGCGCCTCAGACGGCAGGGACAAGTGCGACCCGATCGAGAAAATCTGCGTGCAGTGCTACGTCCAAGACCACTGCGCCAGCGGAACGCGGTGCGAGAACAAGAAGTGCGTTGCGGTCCAGGAGGAAGACTCAGGGAACCCGTTCCAGCGCGTGATCACTGACGCCTTGGACGTGACCGCGCCAACTGAGGTAATTGAAACGACTGAAATAATAGTCGTGGTGAAAAACGCTGCCGGTGCGCCCGTCGCGGACGCGCTGGTTTACGTCGAGGACCAGATTTTCGCCACTGACTTTGAGGGAAAGGCGAAGTTTAAGCTAAAACCCGGCGAGTACAGCGCCAGGGTCTCGGCAAATGGTTACTTGGACAAGACGGTTCACTTGACAGTCAACAGGGCCTCGCAGGAGCCCTTGACGCCAGTGAAGCGCTTCCAGGAACTGAGCTTTGAATGCCCCGAGTTCCTTGGCTGGTGCGTCTTGTACCACGTCGCGCTCGCCTTGGTGTTATTGGTGTTTTTCACAGTGTGGAGAATCAAGCGCTTTTGGCCCTTGAACGCCCTGCGCTTGCCGGAATTCGGGAAAAAGAAAGCGAAAAAGCAGTCCCTCAAGGAAGAACTCTTTGAAAAGTACAACATCAAGCCTTGAAGTTTTTCCCCTGTTTGCAGCGGGAGCCCTTGGCTTTTCTGTTGCATTGAGTTCGGTTTTCCTTCACCCCCCGCGGGGCGAGTTTGGATTCTTAAGCGGTGGGAATTAATACTCTTCCGTTGTTTACTTGGAACTCTTTAACGGCGAGCCGCAGGATTGGCGCTTTTTTCCAAAGTGTTGGGGAACACGGAGGGCAAGGGAGCGCTTTTTTCTTTTTCCATGCGGTCAAACGTCAAATCAGTCAGGGGGGAGTGAGTCAAATGGAAGTACTCAGCTTGACCAAGCTTAACGAGCGGTATGCCGAGAAAAGAAAGGACGTCCAAATCAGCGAACCCGGCAGCGAGGCCAGGGTAATTGACTTGAGCGGGGGGCGCTTGACCATCGAGCAAATGGTGGACAAGGCCTTGAGGAAGTACTTGGACGAGCAGAAAGGCAAGTGAAAGCAAGGCAATCAAGTAAAAAAGTCAAGCCAGCAGGGAAAGCCATTCCTTTCCCTTCACTATTTTTTCCAGCCTTGCCTTGTCTTGCACGCTGGCCTGCGCAAACTCCTTCTTTCCGCCGCCCCTTCCCCTGCATTCCTTTGCTATCCATTCAATGCACTTGGAGGCGTCAAGAGCGCCAGTCTTTGACACAACGATCACGAACGGCTTTGGGTGCGTGCACGCAATAACGGCTGCAATGCCGGGATGCGTGGACACTTCTTTCGCGGCCTCCAACGCCATGGGGACGCCGATGCCGTCAAGGAAGGCGGAAACGACTCTGGCGCCCTTGACTTTTTCCGCTTTTTCCACCAGTTCCAGCGCCATTTTTTTACCAGCCAACTGCAGCTTTTTGCCTTGCTCTTTTTCCGCCGCGCTCGCCTTTTCATTCAAAGCGTTGAAGGCTTCGTCAACTTCTCTAAGGGAATTGTTGAATTGCTTGACTAACTGCGTTGGCTTTCTTGCCGCTGACAGTGACTCAAGAGATTTTTGGATTGCCTCCCTGGCTTTTTCAGCAATCTTTCCCCCTTCCGTCCGCGCAGTCATCTTTTCCACGCCCTCCAATCGTTCCCCCAGCGCCTTCTTCATCCACTCCAGCGCAGGAGTTCCCGCGACGTATTCCAGGCGCTCGCGGCCGTCCTGGACCCCGATGCGTTTCGTGACCTTGATTACTTGAATGTCCTTCGAGTTCCTGACGTGGGTGCCGCCGCAGGCTTCCGCGTCCCAGCCCTTGAAGTTCACTACCCTGAGCATTTTCCCAGGGACGGCGCCGCCTTGGTACAAAACGAAGCCGAACTCTTTCTCTGCTTCGCCGCGCGGCCACCACTTGACTTCGCATTCGTACCCGTGCTCTACTGCCTTGTTTGCAAGCTCTTCGATTTCGCGCACTTCCTCGTCAGTGACCCGCTTGTAGTGAGTCAAGTCCAAGTGCCCCTTTTCCTCGGCCTTGTGCGCACCCGTCTGCCAGACGTGCCCGCCCAAAACTTTTTTGGCGGCAGCAAGAAGCACGTGGTTTGCGCTGTGGTGCTTCATCAAGCGCTCGCGCCGCTTCCAGTCGACCACGCCGTGGACCTTTTCGCCCTTTGCAGGAGCTTCACCCTTCACGTAATGGAACGCGACGCCCTTGGATTTCTGTACGTCTACTACTTCCGCGCCGTCTAGTTTCCCGTGGTCGGCTTCCTGGCCGCCGCCTTCGGCGTAAAACAAGGTTTCGTCCAGCACCACAAACCCTTCCCCGCCAGCGAGCACGCGCGCGTCAAACTCGCCCTTGTACTGGTTTTCAGGGTCGTCGTAGTACAAGAATTTGGTCTTTGGGACTTCGCCTTCAATGCCGGGCGCCTTGCCTTGGTCCAGGTTCAATTGGTCCTTGCGCGCCTGCTCGCGCGTCTTTTTCTGCAGGGCTGCCTCGATGTTGATTTCAGGCACCAAGACATTTGAGTGTTCTTCCTTGGCGACTTGCTTTACTAACTCGACGGGCACGCCGTGGGACTCGTACAACTCAACGAGCTTGCCTTCAGGGAATTCCTTGATGTTTTCGCGCGCCAGCCTATCGAGTTCGCCGAGGACCTTGACGCGGGCCTTGGAAAGCATTTCCTTGTACTTCCCTTTTTCTACTTCAATCAAGTCGCACACTGTTGGAACGAACTCCGAGAGTTCGGGGTTCAAGGGCTTCATGTACCTTGCGTGCGTTTCAACGATTTTCGCAAAGTCCAACGCCAGGCTGTTTTCGGACTGCAGGCTGAAGGCGCGGCGCAGCAAGTAACGCAGGTAGTACCCCGCGCCCGTGTTCGATGGCAGGGTTCCGTCAGTCGTTGTGAACATTATGGACCCCAAGTGGTCAATTATTGCGTACACGGCTTGGAGGGGTTCTATTTGCCCGTACAAGTCGTTTTTTTCGACGCCGAGTTCTTTCGCAATCGCAGCCTTGACTTTTTCCTGGCCGACTTCCTCAAAGTCGAGCCGCCCGGCCAGCCTCGAGTACGCAGTGAAGAGTTTTTCGTCAACGTGCAGGCCCGCCTGCTTCTTGGCTTCCTTGAGCGTGTCCCCGTACACGGCGTCGTAGGCGGTCGGCGTGCTGTTCACTATCCACGCAAACCTTTCAAGGCCCGCGCCCATGTCAACGACCTTCATCTTCAGCTCGTACGAGTCCTTTAGCTCGCCCGTGGGGTCGGCGTACTGCATGAAAACCGCGTTTCCCAGCTCGAGGCCGTGGACGAAGTACTCAATGCACGGCCCGAAGTTGCCGCCGCCCGCCCAAGCGTCTTCCCTGAAGGTTATTTTTTCAGGCGCAATCCCTAAAACGTCAGTGAGCACGTTGTAGTCATGCCTAAGCGTCTCGTCCTTCCAGTAAAACAAGCCTGTTTTCTCGGAGTTGAAGGCGTGCTGGCCGATCATCACGAAGTTAGTCATGTGCCTCCCCGTCACGCCGACGTTGGGTATGTCGTTGAACCTGAGGCAGCGCTGTGGCACCACCAACGGGTTGGCCGGCGGGTCTATCTCGCCGGACACGACGTATGGCTGGAACCCGATGATTGAAGCGCTCGTGAAAAACAAGTCATCCCTCCACCGCGCAGTGACGGGGTAACGCTGTATGGAGGAGTGACCGTTTTTAGTGAAATACTTTTCTATTTCCCTCCAAGTCTCCAAGTAGTCGAGTTTTTTCCGCGTCGTCCTCTCGCCAATGAAGGAGTAGTCCTCGCACGACGGGTCGTTGCACAGCTTTCTTTCTGAGTCAATGGTCCAAAACGCGCGCCTGCAGTTCCCGCAGTGCTTCCTCTGAAAGCCTTGCTCTTCAAGGAAGGGTACCTTGTAGTGCTTTTCCCAGTCCTTTTCGAACAAGGGCCTTAACTCTTTCTTTGAAACCATTTTAACAACGCGTTTTTTTCCCCTTCTTTCCCCCGGGGTTCTTGGGGTTGTTTCTAGACTTAGGGGAAAAAGCCCTTAAAAATACCCTTGCAGGGAGGCCCTGGGAAAGGGCTCTGCGAAGTGCTTTGACAAGCCATACTTTTCCCGCCGCGGGAAAAGAAAACGCTTTTAAACACGGCATTGTTTTAGTGGTATTCCTTTAAGGTGTTCCACGCAGTTGGTTGTTGTTGGGCTTGACTCATAACTACATTGAAGCAGTTGGACCATTCGCAGCAGTTGGAATGGGCGTTGGGTGCGTGTTGTTTGCCGTTCTGGCAGTGTTTTTCCCGTAAAGCCCCCGCTTTTTTTGAACGGGATTCTTTTAGGTTGGAGTGTGTTTTTCCGTGGATTTAAGCAAGTTCGAGGCCGGCTTGGAGGCATTTGACAGGGAATTGTTTGACGCCACCTACCCCAACTTGGTGGGGTTGAGCGACAAGTCAAGCGCGTCAGAGGTCTTTGCGAGGCACGCAGAGCTTTTTTCCAAGAACGCGGTCAGGGAGGCATTGAAGAAGGTCCAGGCCGCGGGGAAGGGCAACTCGCTTGAAGTGATGCGTTCGCGTTTTTACCTGAAGGCCGCGCTTGAAGGGTTGATTGGAGTGAAGACCGCCAAACTACGCGACGAGGTCTTGAAGGTCGCCGCCACTTCAACAGTGAAAGTGTCGGGCAGGAAAACGCCTTTTAGGAGCGTTTCCCTCGAGTCCGAGGCAAACTCGGCGAAGAGGAAGAAAATAAGCGACGCCTGCTCGCCCGTGCACAAAAAGCTTTCGGCGCTGGAACTCAAGGCGTTGAAGTCCGAGTACGCGGCCTTTAAGGAGTTCGGTTTTGCCTACAATTCCTTTTACGACTTGGTGAAAAACGTGGACCACGCCGCCCTCGCCAAGAAGCTCAAGTACTTCCTGGTCGCCAGCGAAACGCAGTACAACCGCGAGTTATCAAAGCGCTTGGACGCGGCAAAGGTGAAGCCGAAGGACGCGGGCTCTTGGGACATCGCCTTCCTGCTCAAGGGCAGGGAGTTTGACAAGTTTTTCCCAAAAAACAAAGCCCTGGAAGTCCTTCACTCCTCGCTGGAGGCCATGGGGCTCGACTTGAAGGCAATGGAAAACGTTTCAATCGACGCAGTCGACCGGCCGAAAAAACGCGCGCGCGCCTTCGTTTTGTGCCGCAGCGTCCCCGGCGAAGTGTTCATGGTAGCCAAGCCCTTCGGGGGATGCAACGATTACTCGGTGCTGCTCCACGAATCGGGCCACGCCTTGCACCACGCCTTCACGTCCCCGTCGCTTCCGTACTTGGCGCGTTCCGCTGGCGGAATAGAGAGGGCGCCAAGCGACTACGCGCTCACTGAGACGTACGCGTTCCTGTTCAACAACTTGAGGCTGAACGAGCAATGGGTCAAGGAACACTTCAAGATGCCCCACGAGACCACGAAGGCGTACATGGACTTCGCGCGGTTCCAGCAGCTTTTTTACTTCCGCTACCTCGTTGCAAAGCTTGTTTACGAGCTAAAGCTCCACTCCAATGACTTGCGCGTGCTGAACGAGTACTACGAGCCCACGGCCAAGAAGCACAAGAACTTCGCCGAGTGCTATGCCTCAATCCTGGGTCAGGCCTTGAAGGTAAAGCACTCCAAGGACAAGTACCTCTTGGTTGACCCGGGCTTTTACTCCGCGGACTACTGCAGGGCGTTTTTGGCCGAGGCGCAGCTTCGCCGTTACCTGGAACGCAATTTCGGGAGGGACTGGTTCAAGCAAGACCGCGCCGGCGCCTTCCTCAAGGAATTGTGGAGCCGCGGCAACGCAATGCATGTTGACGAGTTAATGGCTAGGCTGGACTACGCGCAGGGCCTTGACTTCAAGGTATTCGCGCGCGACTTCGAACGCTTCGGGTTGAGGCTTTGAGTGACTGGGTTGGTGGG
>DATDTB010000004.1:0-4563 GCA_035291025.1 archaeon | reverse complement strand
GTTGTGGTAGGTGGGCGTCCTGGTAGGGTGGAAGCATGGCCGTGAGGTCGTGTGGACCTTCCAGGAATGAAAATCTTGGGAGTAGTAGCAACAAAGAATGGTGAGAATCCATTCCGCCGAAAGGGCACGGGTTTCTTGGCGCTGTTCATCAGCCAAGAGTTAGTCGGTCCTAACCAAGAACGCAATCCGTTGCTTGGGAAAGGGAAGCAAGTTAATATTCTTGCACTTTGCAAGTACGCGCGGCAACGCAAGGCGTGGCTTTGACGCGTTGGGCTACCCCCGCAGCATCGTCGTGCTGCCTAGCGTGCAGAAGACTCCGGAGAGCTGTTATGGCGAGAAGGAGTTGAATGCGCGCGGCCAGCAATGGGGGGCGAGGCCTGGCGCCCGTGAAAAAAAGCCATGCAAGGATCTTGTAAAACCGTACCTAGAACTTTTACAGGTGCCCCTAGCTGAACAAGCTAAGGCGTGTCAGGACAATTGTTGTCAGGGAAATCGGCAAAATAGCCCTGTACCTTCGGTATAAGGGGTGCCTGCGGATGAATAATCTGCAGGTGGCACTAACAAGGGAGGTCCGACTGTTTACTAAAAACACAGGTCACCGCTAGCCCGTAAGGGTGAGTACGGTGGCTGACTCCTGCTCACTGCCAGCACGTTAAACTCTCGTTCAAGGGAGCTAAGCACTGGTGAAGAGCGGGCCTAACTCTGAGGCTCAACCAAAGAAAGAGTCAGGTTTTAGTGAAACAAGTTACGGATGCCCTTCCTTGGAATGCAAGTGGGTATTGGCGAAGCCTTTAAGGGCCTCGTTAAATTCGGCTATATGCTGGAAACCTCGCGAGTTGCAGTGTAGGAAGTTTTCCCAGCGATGGGGGAATGATTACTGAAAACCACTGCAATGAGAGGCAATCAGCAGGAAAGGCCTGCTCCCGCGAAAGCGGGAGAGGAATCCTCAGAGACTGCACGCCGAAAGCTTTTCCGCAATGGAAAAGCTATGATACAGTCCGACTCTTGCGGCAACGCAAGTCAGGAAGCTTAAGGTAGAAAACTGCCTTAGTAAAATCTGGCTATATGCTGGAAACTCTTGAGGACGCTTGGTAGTAAGTTGTCTTGGTGACAAGGCAACTACCTGAAAATCCAAGTAGAGAGACAATCAGCAGGGAAGTTTGCTTTTTGTGAAAAAAGTAAACCCCTCAGAGACTATACGCCGGACAACGCGAGGGCGTTGAAGATATAGTCCGAACTCTGCAGCGATGCAGAGAGGCTAACTGAAAGGTTGGCCCGCCTCTTTCAAATCCTTTTTTGGGAGAGGTTCGTACTGCGCAAGTGCGTGGGAAAGTAACAAATTGAGCGTAATACCTTGCCATTTAATTGGTGGCTTGCATCAAGGGAGTAACGAGACCTCTACTGTCCCGACAACGAGCCTGGTGAACGTAGGTTCCGGTCATAACCCCGGAGAATCCCAGTGGGAAGATAAGACCCCGTGGAGCTTAACCGTGGCCTGTTGCTGTTGTGTGGTTTTCAACACAGAGCGTAAGCGGGAGCCTTCGAAGCGTTCTCTCCGGAGTTCGTGGAGGCGCCAATGGAACACCGCTTGTTGGGGACCACACGGCTAACCACACCAAGTGGGACAACTGCAGGTAGGCGGTTTGACTGGGGCGGTACGCCGCCGAAAAAATATCAGCGGCGCTCAAAGGTCTGCTCAGGCAGGTCAGAAATCTGCCGGAGAGGGTAAGGCCAAAAGCAGGCTTGACCATGTTCTGCACAGCAGGGAACGTGGATGCGAAAGCAGGACCTAGCGAACGGTAGTGTTCTCTTTAGTGGGGACCTACTCTGTCAGAGAAGCTACCCCGGGGGTAACAGAATTGTGGCGGGCGAGAGTTTCCTTCGACCCCGCCGTTTGTTCCATCGCCGTCAGCTCATGACATCCTGGCCGTACATTCGCGGCCAAGGGTCGGTTTGTTCACCCGTTAAAGCCGTACGTGAGCCGGGTTTAGAACGGCGCGAGCCAGTTCGGTTACTACCTACTGGGATTGCTGGTTGCCTGAAAGGAAGGCTGTTTTAGTACGAAAGGAACGAACAGCCGTGGCCTCTAGTGTACCGGTTGTCTGACAAGGCATTGCCGGGTAGCCACGCCATAGCGGATAAGACCTGAAAGCATCTAAGGTCGAAGCTGCCCTTGAAACGAGGCAACCACAGCGTCCCTGTGCGCCCGCAAGGGCGTACGGACGGCGCGAAAGGCCTGCCGTAG
This sequence comes from archaeon, assembly GCA_035291025.1. GTDB lineage: Archaea > Iainarchaeota > Iainarchaeia > JAFGOX01 > DATDTB01 > DATDTB01. Next base: position 2,318 of record DATDTB010000004.1, on the reverse strand, counting down.
AACACGGCGTTGATAGGACTGGGGTGTAAGGCGGAAGAGCAATCGACCGTTTCAGCCCACAGTTACTAATCGGCCAAATAGCAACCTCATCCAGATTACACTTGGTTTTGCTGCCTTCAACGGCAGTGCGGCCCAGCGAAAAAGTGAATCCCTGGAACTGGGGAATGCGTTTTTCCACTCCCAAAATGCCTGGACTCCTCCGCCGCTCACAATTTTTTGCCCCCTCTTTTTTTTGCTTCACGCGAAAAAGCAAGCAAGTAACACTTAAGCCGCTGAATGCTTGGCGTCCTCGTACAAGAACTTGAGGTTAAAAATGGACTCTCCAGCGCATGCGCGCGCAAGGGAAAACCGCCCTGTCGGCAACATTTAAAACCAGTCCAGCACGCATTGTTTTCGGGGGCGGGGAGGGGACAGTTGTCGGTGCTTTTCTTGCCGCAAGGCGGGAGCGCTGAAGAAAGTCTGCCCAGCCAATCAAAAAAGAGCGCAAGCTCGACGCGGGGAAGCCGAATGGCTTCCCAGCGCACCGGAAGGCGCAAGCTTTTCGCGTGACCTTGAAAAGGGTTCCCGGACACAGAAAGTTTCCCGTTCCAGGCGCCAACAATGACCAATTGATGGGAGTTGCCTGGAAACGCGGGTGAAAACTGCCGGGTGCGGCTGCAAGTCCCTCCGAGGACGCACGCCTCAACGGCCCGCAAGGGCCGAAGGCGACCGGCGGCGCAAGCCGTCCGGGAAGTCGAATACTGTCTTGAAATAAAAGGCAGCTTACAACTCGCATGAAAAGCCAAGGCTTTTCAGCGCACGGAAAGCCATCGCTTTCCGCTGCCCCGCCCCCCACTTCTCCCCCCGGCCGCACACCGCAGTCATTACACTAGCGGCTTTCCTGCCGGGGAAAACCGCGGGCGGAAAATAAAAAAGCTTTTATACTAGTTGCGCTGTTTTTACTGCAGCAACCAAAAAAAGCAAGGAAAGCATTCAGGCGCTGGAAAACCTGCCCTTCAAATCCTTACAAGAACGGCGAGTGAACCCGGCGCGAGAGCCTAGTAGCGCACCAACTATTTCTCCACAACGGGATTACTCCAGTGAAGGTTGCGTGCAGTTTCGCAATAAAAAAAGTAAAAAAAACTTCAACCTTTTTGAAAGGAGGGTACGAAGAAAATGGCTATAACTGGGGCAGGCCCGCACTTGATGCTGGACTGCTACGGATGCAGTAAGAACATATACAATTTGGAGTACGTGCACGAGTTCCTGGCGAAACTGCCGGGAAAGATTGGAATGCACATACTGGCGCCGCCGTACGCGTTCAAGCAGGACAAGCCCCACGACAAGGGAATAACCGGAGTGGTCATACTCGAGGAGAGCCACGTGAGCTTCCACAGCTTCATGACGGACTACGTTGCAATAGACGTCTACAGCTGCAAGGACTACGACGAAAACACCGTGATAAACTTCGTAAAGGAACTCTTCGGCCCGGAGCGCATTGACAAGAACTTCGTGCACCGCGGCAAGGAATGCCAGCAGCGTATCCTATCGGTTCCGAAGAGCAGGGCCCGCCAATAAAGCGCACGCCGGGCTCCTCCTTTCCTTTTTCTCAATTCTTTTTCCACCCCAAGTTTGCACTGCTTGCTTTCTTTTTTCCGCCTTGCTTTTTAACCCTTTATTCACTGAATTCACTGCAATGAAGCTGCACGAATTCCAGGCCAAGGAACTCTTCAAAAAGCACGGCATTACCGTGCCAAGGTCTTTCCTGGTCCGCAAACTCTCGGAGTTGAAGCAGAAAAAACTCAAGGGCGAGTACGCCGTCAAGGCCCAAGTGTTGGTGGGCGGCCGCGGGAAAGCCGGCGGCGTGAAGTTCTGCCACGCCACAATGGTGCCTGAAGCTGCCGCGGGAATGCTTGGGAATTACTTGAAGGGCGAACGGGTCGAGTCCGTTTTAGTGGAGGAAAAGCTCGACGTACGGAGGGAATACTACCTTTCCCTGGCGATAAGCAGGTCGGAGAAAAGCGTCGTGTTCCTGTTCTCGCGCGCGGGCGGCGTCGACATCGAGGAACTCGCCAGGGAACAACCACAGGAAGTCCACCGATTGCTCCTGGGAAGCTTTGAGTGGGCGCGCGTCTTCAGCTTCTTCCTCGCGCTCGAAAAAGAACATGCAAACGCCTTGACGGAGGTCGTCGAAAAAATGCACCGCCTCATGACTTCAAAGGACTGCGAACTCGTGGAAATAAACCCCCTCGTCTTGGACGCCCGCGGGAAATTCCTTGCGGCTGACGCAAAGGTATCAATTGACGAAAACGCATTGTACAGGCACCCTGAATTCGAGT
>DATDTB010000003.1:0-28009 GCA_035291025.1 archaeon | reverse complement strand
CCAAGAACTCCAGCGCGAGTACCTAGAAATCGAGATTCTCCCAGAGGAAGAGGAAAAAATCAGGACGCTTTCCAAGGACCCCAACGTTTACGAACTCTTGAGAAAATCCGTCAGCCCGTCGATTTACGGCCATGAAATGGTGAAAGAGGCAATCGCGCTGCAGATGTTTGGTGGCGTAAAAAAAGAGCTGAGGGACGGGACAAAGAAGCGCGGCGACATGCACTTGCTGTTGGTTGGAGACCCTGGAACCGGCAAGTCCCAAATATTAAAGTATGCGCACCAGCTTTCCCCGAAGAGCATTTACATTGCCGGAAAAATGAGCACTGGCGCAGGGATTGCGGCCACGGCTGAAAAGGACGAAATAAGCGGCGGTTGGACCCTTAAGGCGGGTGCGCTTGTCCTGGCGTCCGGTGGGCTGGCTGCGATTGACGAATTGGATAAAATGGACGCGGATGACCAGAGCGCAATGCACGAGGCGGCCGAACAGCAGTCTTACCACAAGGACTTTGAAATACTACTAGCGGACGGTTCCACTAGAAAAATAGGCGAGCTCGTGGACGGCTTGATGGAGGCAGACAAGGAAAAAGTGGTGCAGGGAAAGGACTGCGAAATACTTCCAACCAATTCCCTGGAACTGATTTCAACTGACTTCTCCAAGGCTTTCACATTAAAAGCCGACAGGGTCAGCAGGCACAAGGCTCCTGGCCACTTCGTTGAATTGACTTACAGTAATGGCAGAAAGGTTCGGGTAACCCCTGAACATCCCGTGTTCGTGTGGACTGAAGAAGGAATCAATGAAGTGCCGGCGGAAAACGTGAAAACTGGAACGCATGCGCCCGGAGTGAAGAATTACCCTTGCACCAAAAAAGGTGTTGCGCTGAATGCAGGCGTTGGGGGCTTTAGGAAAAAACTCGACTTCCCGGCGCAAGCAGGCAACGACTTGGGGCGGTTTTTGGGGTACGTTGCATCAGAAGGCCACTCTTATTCCAGTCAAGCTCACAGGTACTCAGAAATAGGGGCAAGCAATACGGACCCTGAAATAGTACGCGACATGACTAACTGCATGTCAAACGCCTTCAATACTTCAGTAAACCAAAACGTTTCGCTTGCAGCGCATGCAGCCCGCAGGGACCATAATTTGACAACAGTAAGGCTTACATCAAACGGCGTTTACTCCTTTTTCCAGAAAAACTACCCAGAACTCTTGGCAAAAGCGCGCGTTAAGAGAGCCCCCAACAACTTGAAAGCGGAAAGGCAAGAAGTAGTGACTGAATTCTTGAAGACCGCTTTCCTGGGGGATGGGTTCGTTGACGGCGAACGCTTTGGCTACTGCACGTCTTCCCCTGGCTTGGCGTGCGACTACCAAGACCTTTTGCTGCAACTTGGGATTTATTCCTACATTGCAAGTGAGAAGGAGAAACGGAAAAACAGGGGCGACAAGTACAAGGTTGTGGTTTCTGGAACTGGAAACATGGAGAAATTCCGAGAAAAAGTAGTTGAAGAGTTTGACAAGCGGATTCACGCAGTGAAAAAACTCACCCAAAGAAGTAGTAAAAGAGAAAGCTCACGCGAACTGCTGCCGCATTGGGTGGCAAGCGAGTTGAACACTGTGCTAAAACAGTTAAGAATAAGCAATGGCTACTTCCTGCAGGCAATTGATGAGAAACAAAACGTGGAAAGCGCAACCGTAAAACACTACTTGGAAAAAGCCCTGGCGAGACTGGAAAACGGCGCAAGAAAACTGGAAAACAGCGGCCCTAGGGAGAAAAGGAAAGCCTTGGTACTGTCGCTAAACGAAGTGGCGCAAGCCATGGACGTGTCAGCTAGCATGGTGACTTACATTGAAAGACAAGGCGCTGGAAAAAACTGGGTAGTCTTGGATGAAAAAACAAAAACACTTGCACTAAAGAAGTACCATGACCTAAAAGAGCGCTTGCTAAAACTTGAAAAATTGTTGAATTCAAGCTTGAAGCTTTTAACGATAACTCGAGTTGAAAGAATCAAAAACACTGACTCTGAATGGGTTTACGACGTCACAGTCGAGCCAAACCACACCTTTGTTTCCAGTGGAGTGGTGTTGCACAACACAATCAGCGTCGCGAAGGCAGGAATAGTCGCGCAGTTCAAGGCCGAGACCTCGATTTTGGCGGCGGCCAACCCTAAGTTCGGGCGCTTTGACCCAAACGAGTCCATTCCCACCCAGTTGACTTTCGGACCCACCCTGTTGTCAAGGTTTGACCTTTACTACATCATCCGCGACGAAAAAGACGTTCAAAAGGACTTGGACACTGCAGAGCACATATTGAAGGCGCACAGGGTTGGTTCAATGAGGCTGCAGAAGGGATTGAAGCACGACGCGACTGACAAGGAAGTCGAACGCGAAGAGGAAGCCCTCACGCCGCCAATCGAAAAGGAGCTTTTCAGGAAGTACGTCGCGCTAGCCAGGCAGACGTGTTTTCCAATGCTTTCCCGCGAGGCTGAGGAAGAAATAAAGAACTTTTACCGCGACCTCAGGAAGGCAGGAAGGGAGGACAACCGAGTCACTCTCACTCCAAGGCAACTCGACGCACTCGTTAGGCTGGCGGAGGCGAGCGCCCGCGTCCGCCTTTCCTCGACTGCCACAATCGAGGACGCCCGGAGGGCCATCAGGCTTTTGAAGACCGCGCTGGCAGAGGTTGGATTGGACCCGAGCACTGGCCAGATTGACGTTGACATCATAATGACCGGGCGCGCTCACAGCGAAGTCGAACGCGCCAAGACTATTTTGAAGATCGTTGAAGAACTCTCGAGCGAGTCCGAAAACGTTCCCGTGGACAAGGTAGTTGACGAAGCGGTTTCAAAGCTCAACGTCTCCAAGGACAAGGCCTTGTCAATAATTGACAAGCTCAAGCGCGAAGGCGAGCTCTTCAACCCGCGCCACGGAATACTGCGCCTGACGTCCCAGGGCGGCTAGCCCGTCGTTGGCTTTCTTGCGCGGCGCCATAGGGTTAAAAGTCTTGCCTTCTTTTTCACTCGCGCAAGCAGTGCAGGCTTGCAGTGGAAAAAGAGTTGTTTGATTGGCTCGTAAAAAAACCCCGAAAGCTCTTGCCAAGGCGGCTGGAAAGGCTGACCTAAAGGCTTCAGGCAAGCTCGTTTTCTCTGTCACCGCGTTGTACTTGGCTTCCGTCATGCTCGCGCTTTACACTGGCTATTCGCTTGACGCCCGCGACGAACGCGTCTTCGAGTCAATTGGCCAAACCCCTGAAAGCCTGTTGAGCCCGCTTTTGATGATGGCGTGGATTCTCGTGCTCACTGGGGTCATAATGCTGTTCATTAAGTGGAAAAAGTTCGGGTTCATCAAGGCCTTAGAGGTGGTGGCGTTGTTTTCGGCAGCGTTCATTGTCGTTGAGTCCTTCATTCCAGAGCTTTGGAGCGCGGCCTTTGTCTTCATAGGCGCGTTGATGGCTTGGAAGTACTGGCACCCAGAAGACGTTTTGGTGAAAAACGCGTTTTCCGCGCTTGCAGCCGCGGGAGTGGGAGCTGTCCTGGGGGTTAGCCTGGGGCTCCTTCCAATCCTGTTCTTCCTTGGAGTGCTATCCGTTTACGACTACGTTGCAGTGTTCAAGACGAAGCACATGGTTTCAATGGCCACGTCCTTGAAGCAAAAGGGCTTTTCGATGACTGCGGACATTCCCACTCCCTTTCACACGTTCCAGTTGGGCACGGGCGACTTGGCGATGCCTTCAGCCGTGGTAGTCTCAATTGCCGTGTTCCTTGGCTCCGTGCCGGCTGGCTTTGCGGCAATTGGCGGGCTTGCCGGGCTGCTTTGGACAGTTGACTACGTTGGCAAAAACGTCGGGAAAGCCCTCCCAGCCATCCCGCCAATAACAATTGGAATCCTGTTGGCGCTGGCATTGTACAAGTCAGTGACGGCGCTTTCAACTGGCAGCCTTTAAGGGCGTTTTTCCCGGCAAGGCAGCCCTGCCCAGGCAATGGGTTTTTATTGAATAACCACCACTTTCTCCAAGCCAGGCGCCTTGCAAGCAGTGATTTTTGTCGCGTGAAAAAACATGGTTTTGAAAAAGCCGACGCTGAAGTATGCACTGGTTTCCGACCTGCTTAAAGGCAAGGGTGTTGGCGCTCCAGGCGGCGCAGCGCGGGTTGAACTCTCGAACGGCGAGTTAATTGACAGGGCCTGCGTTTGGGGCACGCTCACGGAGTTGTTTGAAAGCCCTAAGGAATTCGCGGTGCTGACCTTGGATGACGGGACTGGTTGCATTCAATGCGTTGCCTTCGAGGAGCTCTCCCGGGAAGCGAAGTCGTGCGTTGCCGGGGAAAACTACATTGCATTTGGGGGGCTGCGTGAACGCAGCGAATCAATCCAGCTAGTGCTTGAAGGCTTTTCCAAAGTCGTGGACGCGAACCAAGTCCTCTTCCACAGGCTCAAGGCCTTGGAGTTGAAGGCGCGGAGCTTCAAGCCCGTGGAAAAGTCCACTGAGGCTGTTTTAGGGGAGAGGAAAGGAGCGGGAGTTGAAGACTTTGAGGACAGAGTGATAGTGGAGGAAAGCGAGAGAATTGAGTAAAGCAAAAGGAGTTGGGTGTTTAATGGAGTACGAGAAAATGCTTGAAAGGGCTTACGCCACGCTTCCCGAGAAGGCCCTTGAAAAGGAACGCTTTGAGTTGCCCGTTGCCAGCATTCAAATGGAGGGCAACAAGACAATAATAGTCAACTTCAAGGAAATTTGCGACACTCTCAGGAGGGAGCCGCAGCACTTGCTAAAGGTGATAACCAAGGAATTGGCGGTTCCTGGAAACCTTGACGGCTCCAGGCTAATACTCAAGACGCGGGCGCCCCAGAGGGTCTTGTACGAGAAGATTTCCAATTACGTGAAGGAATTCGTCTTGTGCAAGCAATGCAAAAAACACGACACCCACTTGGTGGAAAAGGAAGGCATCACTACGTTGGTGTGCGAAGTATGCGGTGCCCGCTCCCCAGTGAGAGAGTTGAAGTGAGTTTTAGTTGGGGGAACGGGTTTTCTTGAATGAAGGGGCGTTCGGTTAAGAAAAAGAAGCTGGCCAGGAAAGAGGCAAGCTTTTACTTAAGGCTCCACAAAACCGCCCAAGGCCCATTGCTGGCGTGCTGCGACTCCGAGCTATTGGGAAAGGTCTTGGAGTCAAGTGAAAACTCTTCCGAGTCCTTCCCGTTCTTCGTGTCGCCGAGGTTTTACGGCGGCGAGCTCAGGAAACTCCCTGAACTCCACGCGTCAATTGCCTCGTGCGCCCAAGCCAACGTCATTGGGGAAAACGCCGTGAAATTCCTGGTGGAAAACAGGCTGGCCACTCGCAAGTCAGTAATAATGATTGGGAGAGTCCCGCACGTGGTGTTAATAAAAGTTTGACTCCATATTTTCTTGTTCAGGAAAAGGTGGTTTTTTTGGGTTTTAGGAGGAGCAAGCCAGCGCCTCAGGGCGAGGAATTCGTGCGCGTCCGCACCCCGAACCAAAGCGAGGGCGAAATTGTCGGCGTTGTCGAGGAAATGCTTGGCGGGGGGCGCATGCGGGTTCACTGCGCTGACGGCGTGGTAAGGCTTACGAGGATTCCCGGCAAAATAAAGCGCTTTACCTGGGTGCGCTTAGGTGACTACGTGTTGGTGAAGCCTTGGCCAAACGAAAACGACAAGGCTGACTTGGCCTACCGTTACATCCGCCAACAGGTTTCGTGGCTCCAGAAAAAGGGCTACCTGCAAAACCTTTGATTTTTTCCCCATTACTTGCTTTCCATTAAGTGGTTTAATTGGATTCCGTCAAGGCAACAGTTCCCGGAAAGATAATCTTGTTCGGCGAGCACGCGGTTGTGTACGACAAGCTCGGGATAGCCGGGGCGATTGGCAAGAGGGTCACAGTGAAGGCTTCCCTGTCCAGTTCTCCAGGGGTGCGCATTCTAAGGCCCCTGGATCCAAAGGACTCAGTCATTTCCCGGAAAGACTTGGAGTCAAAGCTTTCAAGGTTCAAGGAGCTTTACTCCTTGAAAAAGTTTGACGAAATCAAGACGTTTTCCTTCATTGACGCCCTCCACGTTGTGCTGGCTGAAACCCTTTCCAGGACTGGTTACGCTGACTTGCTGGTTGAGATCTCATTTGACGAGCCCTTGAAAAACATTGGCCGTTCCGCGTCCAAGAGCGCCGGCATTGCGTTTGCGGTTTCAAGGCTGTTGGGGAAGAACTTTTCACTCAAGGAAACTGCCGAAATAGCGTACCTGGGTGACGTGGTCGCGCACGGAGGAACTCCTTCAGGCATTGACACCAACACAGTCGTCTTCGGCGGCTACGTCAAATTCCGCAAGTCCGAGGGAATTCAGCCACTCGCGCTTGACGCCCGGCTCCCCTTGGTCTTGGTGGACAGCGGCGAGCCCGCAAAAACCTCTGTAACGGTTCCAGCTGTCAGGAGGCTTCGAGAGGAGCGCGCTGAGTTCGTTGACAACGTGTTGAGTGAAATTGACTCGGTTTCAGTTAACGCCTTGCGGGAACTGAAGGCGAAAAACCTTGACGCCCTTGGCTCGTTGATGAACCAAAACCATGCGTTGCTGCAAAAACTAAGCGTTTCAACGCCAAAGCTTGACTCGTTGTGCGAAACGTCCTTGAAGGCTGGAGCGCTTGGCGCCAAAATGACTGGCGGCGGCGGGGGCGGCTCCATTATCGCCTTGGCGCGCGACGAAGGGGAAGCGGCGCGACTTCAAGGAGTTTTCCACTCAAATGGGTTCAAGGCTTTCATTGCCGAGCTAGGCGTTGAAGGCGCGCGCATTGAGGACTGACGCCTTTTCAAGGGAGTGGAGTTAATGGGGAAAATGAGCAAGGCAAGGAGGCGCGTTGAAGTGCTCGTTGGACGCGACCCCTTGAAGGCGCTGGAAAACCTTCCCGGCTTTGTTTCGCTGCAGCACAGCCACCCTGACTTGTACCGCCAGCTCGTCCTAAACCCATTGGACAGGAACTTGCGGGCAAAGCTTGAACGCCTGCTTCGCTCCCGCAGGCCTTGAGCCGGCGAGCCAGGCACTCCTTCTTTTTTAATTCCTTCACTCCCTTTTTTTTGCAATGGCAAAGGAGAGGCTGGGAAGGGAACGGGAGGGAGCGCTTGAAAGGGCTGAAAAGCTTGACGCTTTGCGTTTATTCAAGTCCAAGCGCGTGAAAGACCCTGAAAAAGACCGCGCGATTCGCTCTGAGGTCTTTGACGAGCACACAGTTAACGCAGTTGACGCGCTCATCAGGAAAAAAGTCATTGACTGTCTTTCCGGAGTCATCGCGACTGGAAAGGAGGCAAACGTGTTTTTGGCTTTCACTCTGGGCAGCGAGCCAGTTGCAGTGAAAATATACAAGCTTGAAACTTCTTCCTTTCACTCCATGAGCAAGTACATCCTTGGAGACCCGCGCTTTGAAAACATCAAGCGCGACCGTAGGTCAATAGTCTTCAACTGGTGCAAGAAAGAATTCCGGAACCTGCAAAAGGCAACCGACGCCGGAGTCCGCGTCCCGATGCCTTTGGCCTTCAAGGACAACGTCCTCGTAATGGAGTTCATTGGTAGCTACGACGCTAAAACGGACAAGGCAACGCCGGCGTGGCCGTTGAAGAACACCCCAATCCCGAAAGGCCAGGAACAAGTCGTGTTTGAAAAAGTAGTTGAATTCATCGCCCGCCTGTTTTACAAGGCCCAGTTAGTGCACGGGGACTTGAGCGAGTACAACGTCCTTGTAAGGATTGACTCAAAGGGAAAACTGGAGCCAGTGCTGATAGACATCGGCCAAGGCGTCCTTACGTCGCATCCGCTGGCGCAAGAACTCATTGACAGGGACATCGAAAAAACCGCGGGCTTTTTCTCGAAAATTGTCAAGGGGGTCACTCCCGAGTCAGTGAGGGAAAAAGTACGGGCTTGGGAGTCAAGGCTTTGACGGGTTTTCTTTTTGGGCTTTGAATTCGGGGTTTTGTTCGCCTTTGGCGCGCTGGTTTTTTGGGGCGTTGGTGACTTCTTGATTCAGAGAACCGCGCGCAGGATTGGCGACTGGGAGGCCTTGCTGGCCATAACGGCATTTGGCGCGCTTGCGTTGACGCCGTTTGTCTTGGGTGACTTGGGTTTTGTCAGGGAAAACTTTTCAGTGCTATTGCTCGTGTCTGGCACGCTTTTTGCCGCGTCGCTCTTGGACTTTGAGGCGTTGAAGCAGGGCAAAATCGCAATAATAGAGCCAGTAATGGCCTTGGAAGTTCCAGTCTCGGCAACCCTTGCCTTTGTTTTGATTAGCGAGGAAGTAAATGCCTTGCAGGCTCTTCTGATCGCCGTAATAATTGCCGGCATTGTATTGGTTTCATTGAAGTCGACTCACTTGAAAGAGAAAAAATGGATTGAAAAGGGCGCGGTGCTGGCAGTCCTTGCATCGGCGTTAATGGGCGCTTCCGGGTTCCTCGTGGGTTTTGCTTCCAGGGAGACCAGCCCCTTCATTGCCAACTGGTTTTCTAGCTTGTTCATGGCAGTTGCGTGCCTGGCCTACCTTTCATTCAAGGGAAGGCTGGCTGGAGCGTGGGAGGACTTCATGCAAAACAAGCGGCTTGTCTTGGCTGTAAGCTTTGTAGACAACGCTGCCTGGGTTTGCTTTGCCTTCGCAGTAATCACTATTCCCATAGCCATCGCGATGGCGTTGTCCGAGAGCTACGTTGCCTTGGCTGCCTTGCTTGGCGTGGTGGTAAGCAAGGAAAGGCTCTTGAACCATCAAAGGCTTGGAGTGTTTGTCGTGATTGCCGGCGCCGTCGTTTTGGCTGCCATGACTGCTTGATGGTTTTGCAATAAAGTTAGAGGCATACCTTTTTAACTATTTTTGACTAATCAGTTTAAGTCTCGCATCATTTTAAACGCGTGTGACACAAGCAATCAAGCGCCTTTGCATCACTTGCGTGGTTTTTTTAAAGCGATTCACTGGAATAGCCTTACGTAATGGTCTTGAATGGAGAAATTGACTGAAAGGCTACCCCTTGAAAGGGTTGCCGTGCTGATTGGAAGGAATGGCGAGGTCAAGGCTGAAATAGAGGAACTCACTGGCGCAAAGTTAAACGTTGACGGCAAAACCGGAGAAGTAGAGATAACGCCCGGAAGGGAGGCCAAGGACAAGGGGGACTACAACGTTTACCGAGCCAGCCTCATAGTCCAAGCCATTGCCGTTGGCTTTTCTCCCCAGCGGGCGTTGTCGTTGTTGGAGGACTACCAGTTCCTTGAAGTCATTGACTTAAGGGAATTCGCGAGAAAGCCAGGCGACGCCTCAAAGATTGCCTCGCGGGTGATTGGAACTGAGGGGAGGGCGCGGAAGGAACTGGAAAGGCGTTCGAAGGCATTGATCTCGGTTTTCGACAACCAAGTAGGAGTAATAGGGGACTCGGAGGCGTTGGTCTTGGTTGGAAAGGCGGTTGAGTTGATAATCAAGGGCTTGCCGCATGCAAGCGTTTACAGCTTGATTGAAAAGGAAAAAAAGAGGCACGAAGAAGAATCCTTCAAGGCCCGCATTTGAGTTTTTTCCGAAGAATTGGAGGTTGTTAGTGGATGGCTGAAAAGCAGGTCGTGCAGGCCACGGCAAAGGCCGCGCCCGCGAGGGCGATGATTGAAACCGAGGAATTGGTGAAGGAGTTCAAGACTCACTCGGTTGCGGAGTTCTTCAAGAAAAACCGCCAAATGCTGGGGTTTTCCGGAAAGATTCGCTCGATGACGACAATTGTGCACGAATACGTCACTAACTCGTTGGACGCGTGCGAGTCCGCCAACATCCTCCCAGAAGTCAAGCTCAAAATCGAGCAATTGGGCCAAGACCACTACAAGGTAAGCGTTGAAGACAACGGGCCGGGAATGCCTGAAGAAATCGCGGCTAAGGCGGTTGGGCAACTGCTTGCCGGAACCAAGTTCCACCGCCTGGTGCAGTCCCGCGGACAGCAAGGCATCGGGGCGTCAGGTTGCACGATGTACGCAGTAATGACGACTGGAAAGCCCTCGCACATAAAGACTTGCACCACTAAAGGCGAGTGCACTGAAATGGACGTCATTGTTGACGTGAAGAACAACAAGCCAGTCACTGAAAACGTGAAAAAAAGCGTTGACAAGAACTGGCACGGCACGATTGTTTCCGCGGAATTCAAGGACGTCCAGTTCGTTGAATCCTCGAAGGGGCCCTTGGAGTACGTCAGGCGCATTGCCATAGCCAACCCCCACGCCTCCTTTACAGTTAAGACGCCGGACGGGCGCACGATAAAGTTTTCCCGGACCTCGAACCATATCCCGTTAAAGGCGGAACCCATACTGCCCCACCCGAAGGGGACGACGACGGACGAGTTAATGGAAATTGCAAGGAAGACGGACGCCCGCAAGGTAAGCAGCATGCTCAAGAACGAGTTTTCGCGCATGGGCGACAAGAAAATAGAGGAAATACAGGAATGGGTGAACAAGCACGGAAAGGTCAAGTTTGACTTGAACATCGCGCCGGACGCCATGACGTGGCAGGAAGCAGAACAGATAGTGGGCGCGATAAAGAACACTGACTTCATGGCGCCCCAAACCGACACTTTGCGCCCTATTGGGATTGACCGCATTGAAAAGTCCCTCAAGTCCATTGTCTCGCCGGAATTCGTTGCCGTTTCCGAGCGGCCTCCGAAGGTTTACCGCGAAGGAATCCCGTTCCAAGTAGAAGCCGTGATAGCCTACGGCGGCGGCGCAGGAAGGGACGCGGGAAAGGCGGAAAAAGACGACGAGTCCCAGGAAGGGGTTGCGCCGCACACCCTCGGGGAAGGCGGGACAAGGAAGGGCTTGGAGTTAATGCGTTTCGCCAACAAGACTCCCTTGATGTTTGACGAGGGGGGGTGTGCGACTTCTGCGGCTGTGAAAACAGTTGACTGGAAGCGTTACGGGATAAAGGACGTCGACAACGAGCCCGTAACCGTGTTCGTCAACGTCTCTTCCGTGTACATTCCCTACACTTCAGCTGGAAAGCAGGCCATTTCCGACGAAGAAGAAGTCTTGACGGAAATCCGTTACGCGTTAATGGACGCCGGCCGCAGGATTGACAGGTTTGTCCGAGGCAAGGCAAGGGCTCACGAACGCGCCCTCAAGAAAAAGCGCTTGGAGGCTTACCTGCCCGAGACAGCCAAGGCCATTGCCGGCATGTCCGGGGAAAAGGAAAGCGTAGTGTTGAAGAAAATGACTGAAATAATCGAACGCAAGTTCGAGGAAATCGACTTGGAGGCCGAAGAAGAGGCTGCCGAGGAAGAAGGCGGCGGCGACGCCGAGTGAAGTGCTTGACTGGTGGTTTTTGTTATGGCTAAGGAATCAAGGAAGGGCGGGATGGCGCGAAGCGAGGAGACAAGAAAGCAGGCCTTGGAAAAGCTTGAAAGGTTCGGAACAGATATTCTTGGAGAAATAAACAAGGGCGACCCGCCAAAGTTCGAAATGCCCGCGCGGACTTTGAAAAACGTGTTGTTTGACGAAAAACGCAACTTCCTCGTGCGCGGGGAAGGAATGGCTTCCCGGAAGTACATTAACACGGCGCACACGCGTACATTCATGCAAACCATGCTGGTCGCCAACGCGTGCATTGACTACATAAAGCAAGACCGCACAGTCACGAAGCGTGAACTTTACTACAACTTAAAGCACAACATTCCAAGCATTAACGAGAACACGTTCGACGACGACACTGAATCCGGCGGTGTAATAAACGACATCGAGGCCGCGTTGGACGTTGTCCGCACTCAGTTGCACTTGCAGGCCAAGGGGCGTGGAAGCGTTTACGGTAACATAACCTTGGCGCAAGTCGGCCACGAAATTGACTGCACCAAACTAGGACGTGGCGGCTGGACTATTCCCGGCTACGTTGAAGACGTTGTAGTGAAGGACCACGACGCAAAGTTCATCTTGGCCGTGGAAAACGACGCCATGATGTCGCGCCTCATTGAGGAAAAGGCGCACGAAAAGCTGAACTGCATCCTAGTGACAGGGGAAGGCCAGTTCCCAACAGCCGTGAGGAGGTTCATCCGCGTAGTGCAAGACCAGACCAAGCTCCCAGTTTACGCGTTCAACGACGGCGACCCGTACGGCTTTTACATTTACGTCGTACTCAAGTACGGCAGCATCGAGTTGGCCCACCTTTCAGACAGGCTCGCCATTCCTAACTCCAAGTTCATTGGAATGACAATGGACGACATTGAAACTTACGACTTGCACAACGTGACCGAGAAACTAGACGAGCAGAGCAGGAAGAGGATTCGTGAACTCCTGCAGTACCACTGGGTGAAAAAGCACCCTGAATGGACGCGGCAGCTGGAGTTAATGGAAAAGAAGGGCGTGAGAATTGAACAGCAGGCGCTCTCGAACAAGAAGCTCGAGTTCGTGGTCACGACTTACTTGCCGGAAAAGATTGAAAACGAAGTATTCCTACCATGACGCGAATCAAGGCGGTAATCTTTGACTGGGGGGGTGTCTTGATTGAAGACCCTGACCTCCCCAGGGCCGAGTTCGTTGCCGCTAGGCTGGGAGTGGCTCCCGAGTCTTTTTTGAGGGAACTTGGTGGGTACGAGAAAGAGTTCCAGAAGGGATTGATTACTGAAAAGGAATTGCTTGCAAGAATAGCCGCTGCCTTGGGCATTGTTCTCCCGCAGTTCAATGGCTCGCTGTTGAAGGAAGCAGTTCGCTCCACTTTTAGGCGTCGAGAGCCAGTGTTCGAGCTCGCGCGCGAATTGAAGCGACGCGGTTTTCTTGTTGCCCTGCTCTCTAACTGTGAAGAGCCGACAGCCGAGTTTGCTTCCGAGAGCCGTTGGTTTGACTTTTTTGACTTGCTTGTTTTCTCTAACCACGAGCACGTGGCAAAGCCAGACGCCGAAATCTTCAACAGGGCCCTGGAAAGGTTGAAAGTGAGTTCCAGTGAGGCCGTTTTCGTTGACGACAAGAAAATCCACGTCGAAGCAGCCCGCAGCATTGGATTCCACGCAGTGCTATTTACTGGCGTTGACGCCTTGGCTGCTGAATTGAAGGAACTGGGTGTTTTATGAGCAAGTCCGCAAGCGAGTGGTCCGTTGCCTCGAAGGCCAACCAGTTCATGGACTCCGTTTTCCTTGAACGCAAGCCGCCTGGGAAGCCTTACTTGAGGAAAAACGTTTCAACGCTTAAGGCGTTGAGGGACGAAATGTTTGCGTTGGGCTTTGACGCGCCATTCAAGGGGTTGCAGGAGTTTTACTACGCGCTGCGCTCATTGAAGCTGCAGTACCCGCAGTCCTACCACGAAAAGACTAGGGAAGTGGTGAGGGGGTTGAAGGAGTTAAAGCAAGAGGCTTACATAAAGCGAGTCACGCTTGACCGCGTCCGCGTTGCCTTGAAAGCCAACCAGATGGCCCTCCAAAGGCTTGACTCCAGGGTTTTTGACTCCGGGTTGGCGTCGCACGCCCCGCTTGGAGGCGAGTGGGCCGTGAAACTGGAAAAAATGAACGTGCACGCGCGCGCCGCCTTTTTTCAGTTATTCGAGGAACTAGCAGGAGGCAGCGACTCGCGCGAGGTGTCCATTGACGTAAAGTTCGAGCGGAACGGAGCTGAGCTAAGGGCAGTTGAAGTCGTCCCAGTTGACTCGAAGGCCGTTGAGTACTTGAACGACAAGTACGGCAAGGGAAAGTTCCAGGTCTTGAACGTAAGGTTTTCCACTCAACGCCTGGGCTTGGTGAAGGACAAGTACTCGCGGTTTTGCCTTGCCATTTCAGTAATTGAAAGAATTGAAAAAGCGGCGAGGGAGAAAAGCGTTTCCGAGCTCTCGGGGCAAGTGGACCTTGAACGTTTGGAAGTGTACGAGAAAATCCTCAGAAGGCACAACTTGTCGCCTGAAGCCCGGACCTTGGACTTGGATGCCTTGGACGGGCTTAAGGGCGAGTTGTCGCGCAACGGCTTCATGGACGACTCTCTCGAGTCGTTGAAGCATGAAGTGGCTGACGCGGTTTTCTTGAAGAAGAGCGTGTTTCAAAAAAACTACCTGGTTTTCGCCCGCGTGCTCCTCGCCTTGGAGTTGCTTCATTACTACTTGCTTAACCCTGTTTCTTACAGGAACGGCTCGCACGCCTTGCCTGGCGTCCTGTTGAAGCCGGGCCCGGAGGACTTGGAGTTATTGAAGGCCTTGGAAGACCCTGACTCAAAGGCTTTCCTTTCATTTTTCGGCTTCCCAGTAATAAAGTCTGCAGGCAAAATGGTTCAAGAAAAGCTCTTGCTGGAATCCAAGTCCGACGTCCCCGACCCCTTCCTTGGGGCGCTGCTTTTTTACAAAAACTCAAGCTTGAAGCTGGGAGAAGTTTGCTCCCTGTTAAAGCTCCCGGCAAGCGAGTTCAAGCTTTACTGCTCAAAGACAAAGACGGTAAAGCTGGATGCGGGAAAGCTGCGCCAGGCAAGGGTTGCGGAGACGCCCGCGGCCGAGAAATTCGTCAAGGCCTTGAAGCTCGCAGGAAGGAAGTGAAGCCGTGAAAAGCGTGCACGAACTAATTCTAGGAAAGAAGCCCTCCATGGAAGAATTTTCCACAGCCTTGGAGTCAGTTCCAAGGGACACCACGTCTTTATACGTTAACTCTGTCTTGCGCGCCCGCGAAGTGATTGAAATACTCAACAGGCTTCCTTTCCTAAAGGAGTTGTTCCTTCCGCCAAGCCTTTTGCCCCTCACCCCAAAGCCCGTCAAGGACGCATTGGAGGACTCCGGGGTAAGAGTGGGTTTTTTGAGGAAAAAACGCGGCAGGCCGTTCAAGTTAAGCGAACGCCTTCAATCCCTGATAAGGGGCTCTTTTTCTTCAGGCTTGACTGCGAGAGAAATTTCAGAAAAGCACGGCGTTCCCCTGCGAACCGTTTACTGGCACTTGCGCCGCCAGGTTTTTTCCCCCCAAAAAGCAAAACGCGGGAAAGAAGCATTTAGTGGGCCTAACCGGATTTGAACCAGTGACCTCCCGATTATGAGTCGGGCGCTCTGACCAGGCTAAGCTATAGGCCCAGCTTTAAAGCCGTGCAAGGAAAGTGTTGGGTTATTGAAAGAGAATTAGGTTGTTAAATCGTTAAAAACCAAGCGCTAACGCTCTTTTCCCATAGCGCCTGGCAGCCCGTTGAGCGTTCGCTCACCGCGTTCGTGAGCTTTTCACTCGCGGAAAATCTTGTAAATCAGTACCCACAACAGTATTACCCAAGTGAACATCAGCAAACCCGATGTTGCGACTTGAGCTGAAGCAAATCCCACGCCACTACCTCCAACAACTCCCTGCGCCGCGCTGGCAAAGCCGAACCCTGGAGAGATTGCCCCAACGATTAAGGCAGCCAGCAAAGTCAAGTGCCAAAGCTTTGTTTCAGCCATTCAGTAAACACCCGCCATTTTCCCAGAGGGAAAAGCGCCCCGCATTAATGGGGCTTCGTTTCACTTATACCCAGTCCCTGATCCTCAGCAGTATTAACGCAGTGACCCCAGTCACAACTCCGCCAATCGAGACCCCGGCAGCGCTTCCAAGCGATGGCCTGAAGGCGTCAGCGATCAACGTGCTAGTCCCACCGGCAAAGGCCGCTGCTGCGCCAAGCAATAGTAGCGCGGCAAACAATCCAATGAGCCAGCTGAAAAAACTGTCTCTTTTCTCAGCCATTCCATTTCACCTCGTTTTTTCCCTTGAAATTCTGGCGTTATTCAATGCCTTTACTAATACTAACTAGGAATATAAATCTTTCGCTTGCGCGTTTCCGGAAAGCGCTTGGTGCACGCGTGTTTTTTGCCGCTAGCCCTCGTTTTCCTTGCCGCCCTTCTCGCCTGAAGCCCCGTCCTGTTGCGTTGCCTCGCCCGCCTTTGCTTCCTGTTTTTGTGCCTCGTGCGGTGGCGGCTTGTACCCCAGCTGCTTTAGCTCTGCGTAGACTTCGAGGAGTTTTTTCTGGTTCTCTTCCAAGATGCTCTTGAAGGCGCTGTCGTCTATTTGCCTCGCGTACCATTGCCGTTTGGCGAACTCTATGACGTTGTTCACCTTGTCCTTTTCAGTCAATAAGACGGTTATGCGGTCTTGGCGCACTGTTTCGGGCGACTTCTTCCTCAAGAACAAGGCGTAATAGGAAGCCCCTGCCAAAACAATAGTTGCGGCAAGCGCGCCCAAAACTGTGTAAGTGCTGTCTTGACTTGCTTCTCGTCCTTCGTTGCCGAAGTCGTCGAAGAGCGTGCTTTTTTCCACTATGACTTGGCCGGGAGCCAGCGGGTACTCGGAAATCTCGTATTCTCTGGTAAGCGTCTTCTCGCCTGCCTTGGCTGAAACGAAGACGGTCGCCTTTGGCAGTCGACAGCCTGAGCCAGTCGTCTCCTTCACTCCCTCGTACTCCGCTTCCAGTATGATTGGCGTGGAACTGACGCTCTTGTTCCTGAACCCGCCGCCCTGGCTTTCCACCAACGCACCGCCGCACGTTGCCTGCAGCGACTGAGTGTACGTAACGGTAAGCGTTGGAATCTCGGCGTTGGCCGGGATGTCGATTACGACTCGGTCAAGCATTTTCTCCCCAACCCGTATCTTAGCCGTCCTGGGCAGCGCGTCCCTCCTGGGCTTTATCTCGGGGTAGTCCGTTTTCTTGTCCTGCAAGTAATCCAAGACGTTTGAAATCAAGACATTGTTCATGCAAAAAAAGCAGCCCGTGACAACCAGCTGCGGCTTTGACTCCCCGGCAAGCTTTTCCAAGAACAACATCCCTGTTCCTTGGCCGTATTCTTTCCCGAAAACGTCGGCGTCCGCCCCTTCCTCTGTTGTCAGGCCAATTAGTGACGTGTTGTTTCCCTGCGCCGGGCTCTTCAACACGGGCCCCATGTAAGCGACTTCGGAACCGCTTTGCAGGGTCAAGTGCTCCTTTAACACTACTCCTGCTCCGAGCGGCTTGTCGAACAAGTAAACGTCCTTGTACTCCGTCACGTTAACGCTTGAAAACGACTGCGAGGGCTCCATTCCCGTCTTTTTCTTCAACGGCGTGGACTCTTCGACTTCAAACAATGGAGAGGCAACGCTGTAACCGAACTCTTCCAGGAGCGGCTGGGACGCGTTGTGCGCCGCGCCGAACGCGTCTATTACCACCGCCGTTCCCTTCCCGACTTCTTCGCGCACCACTCTTACTTCTTCAGGCCCAAGCTCCTTTGAGCAGGAAAGGAACACAACTACTTTTGCGCCTTGGATCTTGCTCCTTAGCTCTTCGGCGTTTTCAGCCGCCGCCAGCGCGATTTCAGTGTTGAAACCCAGGTTTTCCAGGTACCTCTCCAATGGCTCCAGGGAGTTGACCTTGAAGTACTGCAAGAGGCCTTCCTGTTGGACCGAGTAGCACGCCGCGTCAAAGGCGGGAGCGTAAACCAGCACGTCTGACTTGGCCGCGTTGGAGTCCTGGGCCCAGGGAGCTGGGGCAAAACCGGCAAGCGCAACCGCTATAATCAACAAGGAGAGCTGTTTTTTCATTGCCTAGACCTTACGGGCTCAAGATTTATAAACCTTAATAGCAGACTATATTGTAAGGTTTTTCAAGAGGCATTAAAGCCCTTCTTCTCCCGTGGTTTTTGGGGTTTTAGCGGTTTGAGTGCTTCCTTGGATTAGTTCTTGGGTTTTTTTTCGTAAAAGGGTTTTGAAGGATGGGTTTGAGGCCAGGCCATTGCTATCGTGAAATCACGAAGCCGGCTTACACGCGTTACGCGGTCAACGTCCAGAGCAGGGACTACTTGAAGGGCGCCCCAGCTTCCCGCGTGCGCACCTTCATCATGGGAATCCCCGAGTCAATCAACGCCTACAACTACAAGGTCTCTGTTGTCTCGCCTAGGGCAATGCAGATACGCCACGAGGCACTTGAGTCGGCAAGGCTGAACATGAACAACTACATTTCCAAGAAGCTCGCAAAAATCTTTTACTTCGCCCGAGTCCTCGTTTACCCGCACCACGTTTTGAGGGAAAACAAGCAAATGACTGGAGCGGGAGCCGACCGCATGCAGAAGGGCATGGCCAAGTCCTTCGGCAAAAAGATTGGAAGGGCCGCGCGCGTCCAGGAAGCCCAGGAAATACTCTCTGCGTGGTGCTTCGAACGCGACTTGGCGATCATTACCGGCGGAATGGAGCGCGCAAGGCACAAGCTACCCGGAGGCTTCGAAGTCGTTGTCGAAAGGCTCACTCCAACCACGGGGAGGACCTTGGACGAATTAAAGCGCTTGATTGAGGAAAACCCCGACTTGGCAAAGATTGAAGCAGAAGTGGTCAAGCCAGTTGTGGCGGCTGCCGCGGAAGCCCCTGTTGCGGGAGAAGCGGGAGCCGTTGCCCCTGCTGGCACCGCCGCGGAACCCGGAAAGGAAGGGGCGCCCGCAGTAGCAGCCGCGCCGGCAGCTGGGAAAGAAGGGAAGCCGGCTGGAAAGGAAGCAAAGCCTGCTGGTAAAGAGGAAAAGAGAGAGAAAAAGAGATAAGGCGTTTTTTCCGAGTTATCGCCTTAAGCCTTTCTTGTTCTATTGCTTTTAGCCATCACTTGTTCTTTTAGGCTTTCACATCTTGAAGGCTTCAGAGAACACTTCTTCTTCCGCGAGGACTTGGATGCCGTTGGAGGTAATCTTCATCGGGCTAAGCTTTTCCGATATCTCGGTTCCGCGCATCTTCATTACCGCAATAGTCCTGACGAAGATTGTCGCGACTTGCGTGTGGTACAACAATATGACGCCGTCGGCAATGAATTCTTCCAAGCCGTAAAAGCTCCCGCCTTCCTTGCCTTCAGATTCAACGGTGAGCATCGTGGTGCAGCCCACTTTCTTTAACAGCATCCCCAGTTCCAGTATTGACTTCCTGACGTCGAGTTCCCTTTCGAAGTACAGCTTGAACAAGCCCGCCGGGTCTATGACGAGCCTTTGCGCGCCGATCCTGTCCACTGTGTCCTCAATGGTTATCTTGAGTTTTTCAAAGTCGTACAATTGGACTTGCACGATTTCAATCATTTTCTTTTCAATCAAGGGCCTTAAGTCCCACCCGTAGTTAAGTCCTTCCCTCAAGACCTCGTCCTTTGTCGCCTCCAGGGAAATGTAAACGCCGGGTTCCTTGTAAGTCACAGCGCCTTCGTACAAGAACTGCAAGGCAAAAGTAGTCTTTCCCGCGCCCGGCCCGCCCACCGCGACCACGAGGTTCCCTTTAGGGATTCCTCCATAAAGCAGCTTGTCCAACCCAGGAATGCCTGTCTTTGTCCTAGTCGCCCCAGGTTTTTCAATTGGCCTCGGCATTAAAACACGTTTTACAACAATGCAAGCAAGCGCAACCTTTAAAAGAGAAAGCCATTTAATGAATTGCAAGTTTCAGTAACCTTATTGGAACCATTGCGCTGTTGGGCGTTTGTAAAGGAATCCAGTGAAAAAAGGAGGAGTTTTGTTATGTTTGGCAAAAGAGAACCAATTCCAAGAGACGGCGGAGGAAACGGCGGGAGCGGGAAAGCGGGCCAGCGCGGCCAGTCCGCGTTGGAGTACTTGATGACTTATGGTTGGGCGTTGATTGTCCTCGTAATAGTCGTTGCAGCCCTGTTCTTCCTGGGAATCCTTAACCCGAGCACTTACCAGGGCAAGACGTGCACGGGCTTCAACAAGACTGCGTACGCGGGCGAGCACGACTTCAACGGCACCAGGTTCATCGTGAAACTGCAAAACAACGCGGGCTTCAACATTGACTTGAACAACGTTTCCTCAACCGTGACAATTTCAGGCACGACCGTTCAGGCGCCGACGCTGACGTTTGACGACAACACCAACATCCCGGTCGGGGGCACGTTCACTTTGACCGCGCCAACGTTCACTGGATTTGGTTCCAACGCGTCTTACTCCGCGACTGTCAGCGTGAAGTACAACCGCGCCAACCAGGCCGCAATCGTTGTAACTGAAACGGGCACGTGCACGGGCGTTGTGCCGTAAAAACAGCTAAGTGAAAAAGGGGCCCGAAAGGGCCCTTTTGTTTTTTCCTATTTCTTATTTCCCTTTCTTCCCTCGTTCCTTTTTCGCTCTTCGCTCTTGTTTTCCTCCTCGTGAAAAGGTTTAAAAAAAGACTTCCGTTATTGCCCTTCAAGATTAATGCTTTTCGGGAAAAAGGGTGTTTGCTGGAATGGAAAAAAGAGGGCAGTCCGCGTTGGAGTACTTGATGACTTATGGTTGGGCGTTGATTGTCCTCGTAATAGTCGTTGCAGCGCTTTTCCTTTTGGGCATTCTCAACCCCACAACGTACCAGGGGCGTACTTGCACTGGCTTTTCAAAGATGGCTTACGCGGGCGAGCACGACTTCAACGGAACGAGGTTCCAGGCAAAGTTCACGAACAACGCCGGCTTCGCCGTTGACTTGAACAACGTTTCCTCAACCGTCGCCATTTCAGGAACGTCCGTCAACGCCCCGCAGCTAGTGATTGACGACAACACGGACGTGGCCCCCGGCGCGAGCTTCATCCTCACAGCCAACGGCTTCAGCGGCTTCAGCACTGGCACCACCTTTAACGCGACAGTGACCCTGCGTTACTCGAACTCCGAGGGCACCCCGTTGGTGCAAACAGAAACAGGCAACTGCACGGGCACAGTGCCTTGAAACTCTTTTTTTTCAAGCGCGCTTTTCTTTAAAAAACGCGCAAGCTTCCCTTGCTGTTATTTTTGCACTTTACAGTTCACAGAACCAACCAGCCCCTGCTTTAAGTTAACCCTTAAACAACCACTGCCTAAAGGAGCTGCCCGAACGTGGTAACCATTAGCTCCCGGGTCGCGTAAAACAAGGCTAGGGAAACGCCAAAGATTGGAATCAAGTACTTGAACCCGTTCTTTTCCTTGCCTGTGTTAATGACTCCAATGGTCAGCGCCGCGAAGAGGGAGCTGACGAACAGGTTTACGAGCGAGAAAAAGAACACGAACTCGGGGCTGACTCCGGCCTGCGCGCCTCCAAGAAGCGCTCCGGCAATCCCGCTGGACGTGGAGCTGACGGCGGCGGCGGGCACTTGAATGTTCACGAACTGGGCTCTCAAGACCTGGACTATGAACGTTGACACCCCAAACAGTATGGGGGCGCCCACTACTGCGGCAAACAGGATGAGGAGCGTGTAAAGCGAGACGTTTGCCTTGATGTCTTCCTGTATGCCTGCCTGTTCCCTTAAGTCGTTGGATATCTGCATTAGCAGCTCTCCCAGTTCTCCACCGGAGCGGATTCCCTCGGTTATGAGCCAAACGGTCCTTTCAACGATTTTTGACTTTATTCTCTTGGTTACCACGAAAAGGGCTTCTTCCACTGGCGAGCCCGTTGAAATCCTCCTGGAAGCGGCTTTTAGTTCTTCCGCGAGCGGCCCGAAGTCTTCCCTTGCAGAGGCAAACAACGCCTCCTCAGTGGTCAGTCCGGACTTGACGTTTACGGCAATAAGCTGGAGCGCGTCCGGGAGTATTTTTTCCACGAAGCTGGCCTTGTTGTCTGAAATGAATGACACCCACAAGTAAACAGCGCCAACGAACACCGCGTAGGAAGCCGCAAGCGACAACGCCGCGTTTATGGAGAACAAGATGAACAGGTTCAGCGCGACCGCCACCGAGAACAGCAATCCGGTCGCTAAAACGAACCCAGTGAACTTCGCGCCTTCAACTCCCAAGTCCGAGTAGCTCAACTCTCTTTCAAACGCGTCCCTTAGCCCTTTAGGGGCCAGCGTTGAAATCCTTTCATAGACCTTTAATTCCATTGGCTCAACTCGACTCAGTTATTATTCCCGGCCGCTTTGACTTCATTATCCCAAGGAACACGAAGTCGGCCAGCACTAGCCCGGCCAGCAGGCCCCAGAACACGGTTTCGCCCAAGCTTATCTTGGCGAACGATGACAGGACTATCAAGAACGTGACCCCAAGCGTTGGCACTATTACCCCCAGGAGCATGTAAACCAGTGAAAGCATCCTCAGCGCTCCCCCGAACCTCTGTATTTGGAGCTTTTGCTCCTGCGTCAGCGTTTGCACGATTTCAGAGAGAACTGAACTGATGTCAGCGCCAGCCCTCAACCCGTTGGCCAGCTGCCACGCAGAGCGCTTGAAGAAGAGAGAAGGGTTGTCGCTTGCTATTTCCTGCAGCGCGTCTTCTTCGCTTATGCCAGTGTTTATCCTGTCAGTGGCCTTCTTGAACTCGGCCGACACTTCCCCGAAGCCTCCGGCGCCCACTTTTTCAAAGGCGTGGAACAAGGGAACCCCCGACTTTATGTAAATCAATAGCGCCCTGAGGGCGTGGACCAGGTTTTGCTCAATTAGCCGCGTTTTCTTTTTTGCAATTACTTTGGGGTGGGTGGCCACGCGGCTGAACACAATGAGCGCCAGGACGCACCCGAACAGTATGGAGGCAAGCACGCCCTTTTCCAAGGTCGCGGCCTTGGCTGCCGCCAGCAGTATTAACCCGCCAACGAGGGCCCAGTAAAAGACCGCAGTGAAAAACGCTATCGCTATGTACTCCCTTGGAGTAAGCCGTATTTCCGACTGCTTTAAGTCCCTCGCCATTGACGGAAAAGACTTCTGCATTGTTGACGCTGTTCCATAGAAGGGCTTTGACAACTTTTTAGCAACAGCCAGCGGGACCGGCACCATTGGAATTGTCTTTGTTTCCGTCACGCTTGGCCTCTCACAAAATAGACTCTGGCTTCTTGTTTTTTTCAGCAGCGGCAATTACTGAGTCCTTGTCCAAGTAGTAGTGTGCCAGTATTTTTCCAACGTTAAGGATGTCGCGCGTCTTGTTTTTGACCAGCCATTCAAGTATGTTTTTCCTTGTCTCAATGTCTTGTTTTATTTCGTTCTTTCCAAAGGCCGTGTGAAGCGCCAAGTCGTCAAAGAAACGGATTCCTTCGGAGTGGAACTCGACCTTGTCTATTCCCGGCTTCCAGCGGTACAAGACGTTGGCTGCAACGCTTTCAAAGCCCTGCTCGCCGGAGGGCACGAACTCCGCGAGCTGCAGCACGCGCCTGTAACCAGTGCGCCTGTTCCTGAACATCACTATGTTCAAGTGCACTGACTCCAGCAAGTTCATTGGAATCGAAATGGGCGCGTTAGTGATCCTCCTAATGGTTTGCTGGGCGGTGTCAGCGTGAATGGTTGAGTAAACGGAGTGCCCGGTGTGCATTGCCTCGAACAAGACTTCGGCTTCGCGTTGCCTCCTGATTTCCCCAACGACGACGCGGTCGGGCCGCATCCTAAGCGAGTTGACCAGCAAGTCAAGCATTTGCACGCCGCCCTTTCCCTCTGCGTTCGGCTCCCTGGTCACCATTGGAACCCAGTGCATGAACTCCGGCAGCTGGAGCTCGCGGGTGTCCTCTATTGATATGACGCGGTGGTTTGGCTGGATGAAGGGCATCAAGGTGTTCAGGAAGGAAGTCTTGCCAGAGGCGGTGCCGCCGGAGATTATGATGTTCAATTCGTACTGCATCGCCATCCAAACCAACGCCATGACGTCCGAGCTCACGGTGTTGTTCGCGATCAAGTCAACAACGGTCCACGGGTCCTTTTTTGACTTGCGTATCGTCATTGTGTGGCCGTGGCTTGACACGGGGAACAGGGTGGCGTTGACTCTCTCCCCGGTCAGTAGGTGCGCGTCCAGCAATGGGTCCAAGACGTTTATTTGCCTCCCAACCCGCCGCGCCACTATTGAAGCGTAATTGAGTATTTCCGGCTCCCTCTTTATCCTGATGCTGGTCTTG
Source organism: archaeon (assembly GCA_035291025.1). Classification (GTDB taxonomy): domain Archaea; phylum Iainarchaeota; class Iainarchaeia; order JAFGOX01; family DATDTB01; genus DATDTB01. The sequence goes on along the minus strand of DATDTB010000003.1, from coordinate 4,318 downwards.
AGCCAGCCGTGCGTGCGGTGGTAAACCCAGACCGGGTCGCTTGAGCCGTTAACTACTATTTCTTCCAAGTGGGCGTCGTTTAACAAGAACTCCAACGGCCCCAGCCCCAGCATTTCCTGGAGTATAGTGCCAATTACCACGGCGCGTTCTTTTTCCCCGACTGGGAGGCTTTCGCTTTCAATGACGTCCGCGACCCTTTGGGAGAACTTGGCCTTGAGTTTTTCTATTTCATCCGACGTGGTCAGCTTGCCTATCCTTATGGCTGTCTCGGCGCGGATGTCTTCCTTTAAGGCGTCAAGCAACGCCCTTGTCCCGTCAGGGTAACGCGGGGTTGAAACAGAGTAAGTCTTGACGTAGTCGCCCGGCTCGTGGCTTATTCTTACTTCAACGGAAATCTTTTCAGATACAACGTCGTATTTTTCGATTTCCGCCATCCACGCCCACTTCCTTTTTTTTTACTTGAGCACCTGCGTTTCTTCCTCGGGGGCTTCTTCTATTCTCTTGAAGTACATCCCGCCCACGGCCGAGAACTCGACTTCAATCAAGCGCCGCGATTCGAGTATCTTTGCCCATTTTTCAATGGTTTGCTCGTCCTTTCCCAGGGTCTTTGCGGCGTCGGGTAGCGAAATTTTTATCGCGTCCTCCACCAAGTTGTACAAGTCGTCAAACGGCGTCTTTATTTCTTCCCTTGTTAGCGCAACCTCTTTTTCCCTGTAAGCCTTCCTTATCCCAACGTCGTCGACCTTGTAGTCGCCCGCGAACTTTTTCTCAAGCAAGTCCTTGCGCTTGTGCAAGAACTCGGCCCTCACGCGAATGTCCCTGGAAAGCTCGTTGTAGGTCATCATGTAAAGCCCTTTCGCCTTGACGTACTTTGCCACGAGTTCCAAGAGCCTTTCCTCTGCCTTTTTCCGTTCGGCTTCGCGCGAGGCCTTCGTGGTTTCCTGCGCCTTTTTTGGCGCCTCGGCTTTCGGCTCGTCCTTTTTGACTGAGGGGAAATGGAACAGCTTTTCAGTGATGCCCGGCGTTGAAGGCAGTTTCTTGTGCAAAGTCGTCTTGGGTTTTGCTTTTTGCGAAGGCAAAACAGGGCGAACTTTTTCCTTGGCGGCGCGCCGCGGCCCGGCCTTGGCTTTAAGGCGTTGCCTTTCCGCCCTTCCAGCCCTGAGTTTGGCCTTTGCCTTGGCTTTTTTTGGTTTTGCCATTCACACCACGCGCGTTTCACATAACGATAGTTGCTTATTTAACCTTTTTCCGGGCCGCTTTTTAACCCGCCTTTTCGTTTTTAGCTTGTTTTCGAGATGTTTGAGTCAACGTGCTCCACTCTAACGGAGTTTGCGGGCACGTTTATAGTGATGTCGCTGCCCGCGTTGAATTTCGGGCCCGACACGACGTTTACATCGACAACGAACCCGTAAACGAGGTTCAAGTCGTTGTTTGGGCCGATGGAAATGTTCAAGTCAAACGGCGAGTCCAAGCCCTGCCCAGCGAACCTTAAAACAACCAAGTTCCTGTAGTTCAACGCGTCCAGCTTCAACCCAAAACCCGCGTTCTCGTCGTATTCCACTGGAGGAACGCCCAGCCTTTCAACGTGCAGCCTGAACAGCTTTCCATTGGCTGGGTCCAAGTGCTGTTCCACCCAGTCCAAGTCCTTGTAGTTGCTGGGCCGGTTGTCAATGTTAACGTCGTAGCCAGTTAACTCGCTGCACAAAGGGTTGCCCACTTGGTACGACACCCCGTTGTTTTGAGTGAGCCCGGTTGACGTCAGCAAGTGGTTTATGTCGCACGGCGTTACTTGTATGACGCCGCCCGCCAGCGAGTTAGTGTCAATCCTAACCATCAAGTCGTCCCTGTAAATGTTGGCAAAGTCCGCGAACCTCTTCAAGTCAGTATTCAAGTCCTCCAGTTCAACGTCCTCCGCAGGCAGTATTTCAGTGAAATAAACAGCGTCGTCCGCTATTGACACGCCCAGGTTCAACTCGTTGCGTACGATGGAGTCAACTGCGTCCCTGATGTTCACGAACCTGTCAAACACGCGGTCAACCAACGCAATGCTCCCAAACCTTTCCAGCCCGCCGCTTGACGACTTCAAGCCGACCAAGTTCAAGGCCAAAATCGAGCCAATCAGCAGGGAAATCGCGAAAGTGACATACAATCCTTTTTCCGCGTTGGCGTTCATTTTTGCCACACCCACCATTCAGCGTTGTGGTAGTACTCGATCCTGGCGTCGTCCACGGTCACGAACAGCCTGCGCCCGAAAACCAAGTTCCTTGGATCGCTTGGAATGCCCGGCCCAATTGTCAACGTGTCCACGGACTCGAACTCGCCGATTGTTTCATTGAACTCAAACCTCTCAACGTACACGCGCATTTGGAAGTTTTTCGGCAAGTACAAGTTGACGTCGTTTTCCAAGACGGCCTTTGAAAACTTGTGCAGCACCTCGTTTCGGTCCATTATGGTGAAGATGTTGTTTGCCATCCGCTTCAAGTTCGCGCTTTCCCAAGAGCCTATCTCTGCCTTGAAGGAAGAGTGGTACAGCAAGGCCAGCATGGCTGAAACCATTAGGAAGGCAAGCACCGCGTCAAGCGTGAACACGTAGCCTTTCCTAGTCACCTTTTCCACAGCGTGAACCTCACTTCCGCCCTGCCAGAGTTTGCGGAGCCGTATGTAACGATGCGCCTGACTTGGAACGCTGCCTTCGTGTCATTGTTGGTGTCTCTCCCAATTTTCGTGTCAAGTGTTGAATTGCCCGTGTCCAAGCCGATTATGCGAAAGTGGAACTCGTAGTTTTGCACCCCCAGCTTTTCCTTCGCCGTGTTGTAGTCAACTCCGGCAAAGGCGTTGACTTTCGTGGGGGACAGGACGTACTCCTTAGTGGCAAGCCCAATGGAACGCGCCGCCCCAGGGTTTAGGTTCCAGTCCGTCGGATAACCCGTTGTCTTCACAAGCAAGTCCGCCACCTGCGTGGCGCGCCCGCGCATGTTTTCGTTTACCCTGTCGTCAAGTATGCCTTGGTAGTTTTGCTCCCACACGCCCACTAGGAAAACGAACAGCAAGGCAAAAACCGCCGCGCTCAACGCCGCGTCAAACGCTATTATCTGTCCACGCTTCCCCTCAAAGCAGTTAGTCAGTTATTACCACCCGCTTGTTGAAGTTTTCCAGCTTTACCGCGTTCCTGTCCCCCCGAATCGTGAAGTAGTCGTTGCCCAAGCCGTCCACAACCGCCGGAGTCAACAGCAGGCAGTAGTTGTTCAAGTCGTCCTGCGCCGTCGAGTAAATGCTCACAACCCTGTTGTTGGCGTCCACCACCAAGTCGTAGTCCCTGTTTTCCTCCAGCGTTATGGATGTTTTGTCCTTGTTCTGGAACACTGTTGACACCAGTTCGGAGAAGTTGTTGCACTTGTTTTCCAAGTCCAACACGCGTTCCAAGTGCCTAGTTGCGGTTTCTTGCTGCCCAGTCATCAGCACAGTGAAAAGGAGCGCGAAACTAATCAGGATTATTGCGATTATCCCCTCAATGCTTACCTGGCCCCTGAAAGGCACGCTTTTCCCGCCCAAGCCATCACGTAACGCTGAAGGTCGAGCTCTGGTCCGCGGCCTGGTCAGAGGTCGCGGCAGCGCTCCACGTCCCCAAGGGATCGTTTTGCTTTATTTTGTAGTTGTCGCAGAAAGGGGCTACGACCGAAATTGTCTGGTTGTTCCACTGCCTTGCGGAGTCGTTGTCGGGCTCTCTTACGTCAACGTCCACGTCGGTGGCGGTGCACCCAACTGTTATCGTGACCTTCACGTACACGTTGTCGTTTTCAGTGAAGGACGCGTCGGACACGGCGCACAGGGAATCGGAGTGCGTTGAAACAACCAGGTTGCAGTCGTCCTCGACGGAAAAACTTGACTGTGCGGCGTTTGCCGCCCCGGAAACCGAGCTGGCCTGCGCGGACCACGTCCCTGTTTCGTCGTTTGTTGCAAGCAAGAAGTCCTCGCACACTCCAGCAATGCTGTCAACCGTGAGCCCGGACGCCGAAGTAGTGGAACCAGAGGGCCTCTTTAGCGTGATTACGCCGTCAGTTATCGTGCAGTTGTCGGTTTTCGCCTTCACGTAAAGCGTGGCCCCTTGAATGAATGTGTTGTTTGGGACCACGCACAATAAATCGGAATACGTTCCAGCAGTCAAGTTGCAGCTGGAACTAGTGGTAGTGACCACGACGGTTACTGAAATAGTAGTTTGTTCAGCCAGCCCAGTTGCGGCATTCGTTCCGTTTACTGCCACGCTTCCCGTGTACGTGCCCCCGGCGATTGTGGAGTCAGCGTCAACCAAAACAGTGAA
>DATDTB010000002.1:0-3699 GCA_035291025.1 archaeon | reverse complement strand
AACACAAAGGTCGTTCACTGCCCGACGTCCAACATGAAGCTCGCAACCGGCGGCGTGATGCCGTTACGCGAAATGCGCGAACGCGGCGTCGTCGTTGCGCTGGGGACTGACGGCCCGGCAAGCAATAACTCCTTGGACATGTTCAGTGAAATGAAGGCAGCCGCCCTTATACACAAGCACCATTACTGGGACGCTTCCGTTGCCTCGGCGCAGGACGCGCTTGACATGGCAACCCTTGAAGGCGCTAGGGCGCTGGGCTGGGAGAAGGAGATTGGCTCGATTGAAGTTGGGAAGAAGGCGGACTTGGTGTTGGTTGACTTGAAAAAGCCGCACTTGACGCCAATTGCAAGCGCCCGCCAGCTTCTGTCGCACTTGGTTTATTCTGCGACTGGCCAAGACGTCTCGCATTCAATTGTTTCCGGGAAAGTCTTGATGAGTGAAAGGAAACTGCCCGCTAAGACCGTTGAGTTGATGGAAAAGGCCCAAGAACGGGTCAAGGAACTGGTGGGCGAGTGAGTTACTTCAAGTTCGGCTTCAAGGACTTGTCAATTGCGTTTTTCTTGGGCGTGCTCGTTTCAGCTGCCGCAGTCGGCTTCCTGTCCCGGCCGGCACCCGTACTTGAAGACTACCCGTTGGCGCCTGACTCAGTCGTCGTCCTCAACGACCGTGACTACTTTCCAACAGTCCTGCAGTTGGTTCAGTCCGCGAAGGAGTCGATTCACGGCGCGCAGTTCGAGGCAAAGTTTTACTCGTCGGCGCGTTATTCCTCCAGTTCGGTGAACCAGTTGGTGTCCGAGCTGGCCGCGGCCAAGGCGCGCGGCGTCGACGTCAAGCTCTTGGTGGACGAGTACGCCAAGGACAACTCTGCTCAGGAAGTCTTGAGAGCTGCAGGCGTTGAATTCAAGTTCGACGATCCGCATGTCACGACGCATGCAAAGCTTTGGGTGATTGACGGGCGCGTAGTTGTGGTGGGCTCGACTAACTTGAGCCACTTCGCGTTTGAGAAAAACCACGAAGCAAACGTCGTGCTTTTCTCGGAGGGTGCCGCGCGCGAGTTCGGGGAATACTTCCAAGAGCTTTGGGAGTCAAGTTGAGCGCTTGTAGCATGAAAAAGCTAGCTAGCCATTAAGACGCCGCCTGCAAGCATTAACAGCATTGCAATCGCTTTCCGTGAAATCGTTTTTCGCGTGATTTCCTCTTTCAAAATTTTTGGATGAAACAGGCTCAGGAACACAACTAAGAGCAGAGTGAAAAAGGGACTGGTTGCAGAAAGCGTGCCAGTCAATGTAACCGGCCCAAGTGAAGCACTTAGCGTAACCAAGAGTACTCCCGCAATTGTCAACAGCTCGCTAAATGAAATTAACGCAATTGTCTTTTTTTTCATTGCAATTATGTCTGCTTTTATGTTCTTGTATTGCGGCGCGAGCGCTACGCTCAGGACTAGGGCCATTGCAATGCTTCTGTAAGAGAAAACGGTCCAGTAATCCGCGAGCGATAGGAGGTACTTCATTATTACCGACGTGCACGCGAAGAAAAACACTGACAGTACGCGTATTCCAACGCCTTTTTTCAGTGACAAAGTCTTGAAGTCTTGAATAGACAAGAGCACGCCGCCGGCAACTACTGCTATTATTCCAGTGTACGTTTTTGGCGTGAAAAACTCATTGAGGAAAGCGGCAGCCATTACAGCGATGAACAAGGGCGCCAGGTAGTAAAGCGCGGCAATGGTTGAAATTTCGCCTTCCTTTGCGGCCCTGTAGTAAAAAAGGACGCCGAGGAAAAACAATACCCCTGAAGCAAGTGCCCACAGCACTCCCTCAATGGGCATTCTCTGCCAACCCTGCGCTACGTAGATAGCTACGCTGACCACAACTCCGAGCGCTCCCACGAAAAGGGTTGGAATAACTGGGTTTTTGACGAGCTTTCCGAGGACGAACTTGTCTATGACTGTTGAAAGACTCCACAGCAAGGCTGCAAGCAACGCAAAAGCCGCCCAAGACTCAACCAGCACCATTCACGTTTTCCTCGTTGCAAACCATTCCGCGAACCTTTCAATATAGTCGTCGTTTTCCCTACGCCAGTTTCTCAGCTCTTCCGGTTGAAATTCGGCGAGCACACGGTTGCCGCCGTTGGACGGCATGAAGACGTGCCACAAGTCGCTCCATGCCTTTTCGCTTTTCGCGCCCCGCTTTTCCATTGCGATGCTCCCCGCAACCCTGCCTTCAAAGACTTTCGGTTCGTCTAGCGACTCGTCCATGAACGCGAGGCAGTGCCTGAACTCGCACTCTCGCGGTTTTCCTTCAAGCAGTTTCAGCAGCCCTTCAACGCCAATCGTTGAAAGCGCGAGGTTGACGTAGGCCTTCGGGAAGCCGTTGAGGGAGTGGATGTAGAAGCCGGCGTCGTGGGCCATGACGGGTTTCCTAAGCAGCGAAAACGCGTGAACGGCTTTGCGCTTGGCGATTTCCCTCACGTCCTCGGCGCGCGGTTCGGGCAGTTCGAGCTTGGCTTGGACCAAGGTTATCCCAAAAGGCTTCAAGGCGCTCTGGGTCGTGTGGAACTTTCCCTCGTTGGCCGTGGCGAAAAACAATTCAGGCATCCACGACAACTCGCGCAATAACATTTAAAACGAGTTTTCCCGTAACTCTTTCCACAGGCGAAAACCGCGCGCAAAGTTGGGCGCTCGTTTTCTTTCCGCTTCAAAGCAAAAGGGGGTTTTTTGAATGTCAAAGATAATGAATTTCCTGTCAGACCTGGAAACGGGGCCCAACGCACCCGAAGTCGTTTACGCCGTCATTGAAATCCCGAAGGGCTCGAGGAACAAGTACGAGTACGACAAAAAACGCGGCGTGTTCATGCTGGACCGCGTGCTCCACACTGCAGCGTATTACCCGGGCGACTACGGCTTCATTCCGCAGACTCACTGCGAGGACGGCGACCCGCTTGACGTGCTTGTTTTAACGGCCAACCCGTCGTTTCCGGGCTGCGTGATTCCAGTGAGGCCCATTGGCGTGATTCACATGAACGACGGCGGCGAAATGGACGACAAAATCCTCGCAGTTCCCGTGGACGACCCGCACCAGAAGCACATAAAGGACTCAAAGGACATGCCAGAATACGTCATCCAGGAGGCGGCGCAGTTTTACGAAAACTACAAGGTCCTAGAGGGCAAGAAGCCCGTGAAAATCACGGGGTGGGAAGGCAAGGCGGCGGCGCACAAGGTCATACTGGAGTCAATCGAGTTATACAAAAAGAAGCCAGCCGGAAAGTGACGAAGCCTCCTTCGGCTTTCAAAGCTTCCTGGTTTCTTGCCTGACGACGCCGTGCTCGGGGCACTTCCAGGACTCGAACACTGAGTGCTGCATTTCCACGAGGGAAGACTCGTGAACCAACGAGTAAGTGCAGCCTTCCCTGGGGCATTTTTCACTGCTCAACTCGCTGACCACTGGTTCCATTTTGTCTTCCTTTTTTCCTAGTAGCCCAGCTTTTCCTTTGCAATGACCACGGTTATCCTGTCGGGCGCTACTTCCTTGCTTATGACGAGCAGCTTGCTGATGTTGCTGTGCACTCCGTAAGCCTTCAGTGCACGCGCGTCCTCCAACGGGAAGACGTAGTTCTCAATGCGCTTCATGGCCGCGTCGAAGTCTTTCGTGACTTTCTGCGCGCCCACTACCAGCACGACTTTTTCCGCGCCGTAAACGT
>DATDTB010000001.1:0-9094 GCA_035291025.1 archaeon | reverse complement strand
CGAAAGGCAGTACTGAGAAAAAGTACTTAGGAAGCCCCGAAAACCCAACCCCTGCAAGCAAGACAAACAACAAGCCCAAAAGCGAGTAAGAAGCAATTACTCCTGTTTTTTCATTCACTTTACTAAAGCCAGTCAAATTGGAGCGAAGCGCGGCGAAGAAAAACAAGAAAAAGAATGGAGACAACCAAAACGCCAGGCTCCTGGCCACTCCCAATGCAGGCAAAGCCTTTGAATCAGAAAACGAGAAAAGACCACTCCCGCCAAGGGTTTCGGAAGGGCACCCCATCTTGAAGGGGGAATTGTGCTGGAATGGGCAGTAAAAGTTCAAGCCCGTGAATGAAGAGAAAACAGTCCAAGTGAAGAAAAACAAGGCTGCGCCTGCGGCAAGCAGGTAAAACGAGCGCTTCACTCCCGTTTTGTCGTTCCTCAATGCATGAAAGGCGAGTGATGAAAGCGGGAACAGGATTCCCTGGAACTTTGACCAAAAAACCAGTGTAAGGGAAGCGGAAAGGAGATTCGTTTGGGGGTGTTTTTCATTGATGGACTTTGTGTAGTAAAACGCGAAAAGGGACAGGAAAAAGGGCAGTGTTGTAGTGTCCGGGTCTATTAGAGTAGAACCAACAACTGAAAAAGGCGCGAGCGACAAGAGCGAGGCTGAAATCCACGCAGTGCGCTCGCCGAACACTATCTTGGCTGTCTTGAAAGTCAAGAACAACGTGCCCAAGAAGAAGGCGATTCCCAAGAGCTTGGTTTTTTGGTAGTCGCTGGTCGCCCACGCAGTGAAGGCGACAAGATAAGTATACAATGGCGGGTGACCGGTTCCCTCGAACCTAGGTGTCCCGCTGTCATTGTAAAACACGGGTACTCCCTCGCTCAGTATCCCCTTGGCGCCCCAGAGCCAGTACCACTCGTCAAACATCGCGGGCCTGCCAGAGTGAGCCAGCGACAAGGCAAGGAAGGAGAACACTCCAAACGCAGCCAGAAGGCGCCAGTTTCCACCGCTTGAAAGTAGCATGAAGTTAAGGAACCGGCAAGGTATTTAATACGCTTACTGGAAGGATACATAAAAGTGAAGTTTCAATGGGCAAAAAACCGGAAGGCATCGTGCGCAACACGTTCTTCAACAGCGTCGCTGGAATGGCGGGAAAAGTCGGGGGATTGTTGTTCACTGTAGTGATTGCCAGGCTATTGGGCCCTGGCAGTTTTGGAGAGTTTGCGCTGGCCATGTCAGTCATTACCTTTGTCACGGCGTTCGCGGACTCGGGCTTGCACAACACTATGCTGCGCTTCGTGGCCAATCCAGTTTTGAGGGAAAAAAGGCAGACCAGTGGGTTTTTTTACCTCATTCTCGCGGCAAAGGTCGCGTTGACGCTGGTTTTAGCGTGGTCGTTTGCGTTGCTGACGCCGGAAAACACGCAGGCCTGGTTCGGTTCCCGGGCCATTGCAACGCTGTTCGTGGTCGGTGCCGCAGTGTTCGCCTCAAAGACCTTGCAGGAGTTTTTCTCGTTTGCTTTGATGGGGGTTCAGGACTTCAAGGGAATACTTTACTCGGAGACATTGTTTCAAGTCGCGAGGTTCGCTTTGGCGGTTTACTTGATTCAATCCGGGCTGGGTTCCCTTGGGCCGTTGTACGCCACCCTCCTGGCTGCAGTGGCAGCGTTGCTCCTTGAAGTCTTGCTGCTGGCAACCCGCAACCAACACGTCTTAGTTCCATTCAACTTTTCCAAAAACAAGGCAGAAGTCGCGTCTTTCCTAAAGTACACTTCGATTTTCTCAATTTTATCAATCGGGCTGGCCAACGTCGACCCAATAATCGCGGGAATCCTCTTCTCCACCGAGGACGTGGGCTTTCTGAGGACTGCGACGGCAATCCCGACCGCGCTCGCAGTAGCATTCGGCGTGGGCGTCTTGTACCCTGCGTTCGTGGAATCGAAAAAAGAACGACTTGAACTCGTTGCGAACAAGGGCATTTATTACCTGGCGTTGGGTGGCTCGCTTGCCGCTGCGCTGGTGTCTGGGTTGTCCGTTGAAACAGTTCAAGTCTTGTTCGGGGAAAAGTACTTGCCTGCGGCCGCGTTATTGGCGGTGACTGCTTACTTGATGATATTGGAGGGAGTCAACGGTGCGTTCCTGGGGCTGTATTTCGCGCGCGACAAGCCGAAAACAAACGCAAAGATTCACGCGGTGGTGTTCGCGTTGGATGTTGCGCTGGCGTACTACTTGGGAAGTCAGTTCGGGTTGCTTGGACTGGTTTCCGGGATAGTGGCATCGCGTTCCATCATGACCGCTCTTTACTGGTTCAATGCACGGCAAGCGTTTGGGCTGCGCCTTGATGCACTGAAGCCATTAAAGCTATTGCTTTCAGCGGTGCTGGTTGCTGTTTTCTTGAAGTTGCTGCCCGCTGCCGGGGCACTTTGGGCGGCGCCAAAGGCGCTGCTTGGAGTCCTGGCGTTCACTGCAGTTGCTGGAACTCTAAAGGCGGCGTCAATGCAAGACTTGAAATTCGTGATTGAAAGGTTGATGCGGAAGAACTAGTGGGCTACGGCGTCGATTTGCTTCTTGAACTCGGGCCAAAAAGCGAGTATGTCCTCAGGGGTTCCAAGCGCTCGCATTGAGTCAGAAGGAACTATTGTTGTGGTAACCTTTAGTCCTTGCCGTATTAGGCCGTTGTACAACGGCGCAATGTATTCCTCCCTTAGATTGTGCAAATCTTTTTGCTCATAGACGCGTTTGTACAAGGCATAGCTCTTGAAGTAATACAATCCAATCGAGGCGTAAGGACTTATTCGGTCTTTTTCAGTCACGCGCGAGACGTTTCCGTTCTTGTCGCATTCAACAAAACTCCACTTGTCTCCCTCTAGCTCTATTGCGGGCACCCAGCCATCGCCCCGTATTTGCTCCGGGTGAAGCGCCTTTGGGTCAACGTAGTTGTCAATGTTGTAGACGAGTATTTCGTCGCTGTCTTCAATGAACTCTCCCGCCTCAAGGACCGTTGCCGCTTGCCCTTTGGTCAAGTAGTCGATTTCCTTGACGTGAAATTCCTTGATGCCCAGGCTTTTGCAGTGGCCTTCTATGAATTTCCTGCAGTTGTGCTCTTTTCGCGCCACGAAAACGAAGGGGTATTGGTAAAAGTTTTCCAAAGTGGAGAGCGCCCAGTCAAACATTGCCTTGCCTTGAACGACTAACTTGAACTTTGGCTCCTTGAATCCAACTTTCCTGAATCTGGCGCCCTCTCCGGCCATTGTAATTATTACCTTCATTGAATCACGCAACAAGTCAGTCTCTCTGGGTTCCGGCAATCAAGTTGTAACCCTTCCTCTTCACCCGGTTCCTGATAGCGAGGCTTATCTTTCGCCTCCACCTCAAGTATGGAAGTCCAATAACGCGGGTTGCAACGTCAATCATTATTTGTGGTGCAATCCAGTGGGCACCGCGAGGCTCAAACGCCCTCCCAAGTTTTTGGTCATCAAATGAATACCTGGGCGCGTCCTTTGGGAAGGCGATGAAAGTGTGAGTCTTGGAGTAAGGGGTTGCGCGAATCACGTAACCTGCCTGCGTCACCCTAAGCTGTTGTTCGGCGTCTTCTTGCTCGGCCCAAAACCTTTCCTCGTTGTGCTTGGCTTTTTCCCAAACGCGTTTCTTCATTGCCGCAAAGGCCCCGCCAACGAAATAATCCTCGCGCCAGTCGCGGATGTCCAAGTAGCCAATGCGCTCAATTCCCTTGCCCCAAACGCCCCAGTGAACGTATTCCTCGCCGTTTTTGTCTATTATTGGAAAGAAAAGCGCGTCCCAGACGTTTCCATAGCGCTTCATGCCCTTGAACCAGCCCTTGTCCAGCTTGAAGCGGTCGTGGAGCACGAATACGTTTTCGTATTTTGCGTTCTCGTAGACGATGTTTTTCTTACGAGTCACCCAAACCTTGTCGTCCTTTTCAGTGAAGTGAATGTACTTAATGTCCGGCCCCATGAGCTCGGGGTCGTTCCAAGTGCCGACTATTATTATTTCGTAGTGTGGTATTTTTTGTTCCCTGATGGAGGTAATGAAGGCGCGCAGCCAGTCAATCCTCTTTCCAATGGTTGGAACCCCGAAAGTCCACTTGTCAACCGAGTCTCCTTTTACGAGTAAGCTCTTGGTTTTCTGGAAGACAACGCTCCACTCGTCTCCCGTTTTGGACTCAAGCACGACTTTGGAGTAACGCGAAAGGAACTGTTTGAATATCCTGTCGAGTTCCTTCTTGTCCAAGTGCTTGTTTTCGGTGAACTTCAAAACCAGGTAACCCTTTGGCTTGACGTACTTCATCCACTCAGTCAACAAAACGACCGGGAATTTGGATGCGTTGACCGAGTCTTGGTTGTAAACGAAGTCCAGGCTTTCAAATTCCAATTCTGGGTAAAGGTGGTAGAGATTGTTGTATTCCCTGAACACGTGTTTCGCGGTTTTTTTCGGCAGGAAGGGGTTAATGGAAGTGTCAATGCCCTTGCCAAAAACAAACCTTGACGCGCTTCCTTGAAAGGGTTCCTTAAGCATTTCGTGCTCACTGAAAAAAGTCTTCACTGCAGGAACTCATCAAGCCGGTCGTCGTCAAGCTTGGTGTTAAGCGACACTGCGGCAGGGAAAGACGAGTCTTCTGAGTAAGGGGTCACAAGGACGCGCTTTGAGCCATTGAACAGCCCGAAAATGACGCGGTGGTACTTGACTGAGTTCTTGCGCAGTTGCTCAATTGTTTCGGCTTTGGCGCTTTCCTTCCTGGAACTCAAAAGTATGACTTCGCACGTGCCGGAGTCGTGGAGCTTGTTGATGATTGAAACGTTTCTCCTAAGCGCCTCGGTCTTGCCCCATTTCGGCTCGAAGTGCCTGCTTGAATCCAGTACAACCACTCCGTCAAGTTCAACGAAGAGCGTGCGGTACTTTCCCTTGAAGCGCACCCAGTCCTCCCTGGTGCCCCAGTCCTCAAATGAACCGGCTTCCAGTGCTTGGAAGTCTTTCCCTTCGGCAACCATGCGCTGGACGACTTGCGACAAGTACTTGACGCTGTCGCCCTTCAGTTTTACGAAGTAGTCATTGAAGTCTTTGGCGTCCTCGAAGTAATAGCCGCCGCAGCAAAACAGGTTGCTGACTATTTTCTTTTCAACGATTTCCTTGACAAGTAAGTTTTCGGACGCGCGGACGTAGCTCTTGTCCTGCAACACGTACGGGCCGCTTTTGTCCAAGTTCACGACCGAAACCCAGTTCCCTTCAGGCAGCTTTTCCAGGTGAAAATAATTGTCCGAGTCCTTCACTAGAACCGGACCTGAAATCTTTGCCTGTTTCACTCCCTCAAAAACCGTTTCAGCCTGGCTCGAGGTCTCTTTTTGCAGCAAAACGACCTTCACGGCTGACTTGTCCAATGAATACTCTTCAACCAACTCGCCGGCCAAGGCCTTGCTGAACTCGTGGTCCTTTTCATGCGACTCAAGCGCTATCACGACGATTTTGCCGAATTGCCTTGGGTTCAGGCCGCGGATTGATTCAGTTATCATCAGGGTGCCGCGTGGGTGCGTCAAGAGCCACTTCGGCCTTGCCCCCCCGAACCTGCTGGTCCTTCCCGCGACTGGCAAAACAAGCGTTGGCTTCATGACCCCACCTCTTTAACTTTCACGAACGTGCTCATACAACCAAGTTCATCTTCTTAAGTTCAACTGCCGCGGCCTCGATTTCCTTGCCGCTGACGTCCTCGAAGAACGTGAACTCCCCGATTCTAGTAATCATTGGCAAGTGCTGGTGTCCGTTCCTGTGAACCATTGTATCGGAAAGCGCTTCCCTTAGCGCTTCAGCTTCAGCGAACATTGGATGGTAAGTCGGCAACTCTAGGGTTTTCATTGTCTTGAATATCCTTCCCAATTCATCTTTTGGCAGCAATTTGCGGTTCTTTGAAATTATGCACGAAAGAAGCATGTCAATTGTCACGGCCTCGCCGTGCAGCAACGCTGGAAGGGTTCGCATTTCAATCAATGGACTGAAGCTGTGCCCGAAGTCAACGGACCTCCTCAAGTTCTTCTCCCAAAGGTTTGGTTCCAGTTCCTCGAGCATTGTCTGTATTGCCCGGTCAATTACTTCCGGCGCGATTTTTTCGTCCTGGAATTTTTCGTTGATCAGGCTTTGGCCGTGGGCTTCAAGCAACTCGAAGAGCCTGCGGTCCTTGATTAGGGCCATCTTGAGTATTTCCCCCAAGCCGTTAATGAATTGCTTCCTGTCCAGGGTTTCAAGAAAGAGCCTTTCCAAGTACACTGCCATCGGCGGGTAGTACGCCCCCAGCCTATTCCTTCGCCCGAAGTGGTTGATTCCGGTTTTTGCGGCAATGCTGACGTCAATGAATCCGACCAACGTGGTGGGAACCTTGATGTAGGGGACGCCGCGGCGGTAAATTGACGCAGCAAAGCCCACCAAGTCCAAGAGCACGCCGCCGCCAATGGCGATTACTGGCTCGCTTTGCCGCAGCAAGTTGAAGTCCTCCATTACCTTCAAGACAATGGAGAGGCTGTCCATGTCCTTCCTTGTCTCGCCGCTTGCAATTGGGATTATTTTGTAGTTGACGTTGTTTTTGAGGAAGTACTGCTCGATTAACTCGCCGTGCCTTGAGTAAACAAGCTCGTCAACTATGACCAGCCTCCGGATTTTCTCGCCTGGCTTGCCTGGCGCAAGCAAAGTTGGCTCATTTGGGTCAAACAAGCCGTCAACGGTCTTTACCGTGAACTGGACCGGGAGCTGAGTCTTCAGAGTCCAAGAGTTAGCGCTTGCCATCCATTCCCGCGTCCTTCAAGAGTTTGCCAAACAAGGAACAGCCCACGCAGTAAAAGTAAATCATCTTGTCCTTCTGTGAAACCATGTGGAAAGGCTGCGTGCGCAGGAAATTAGAGAGTTCGTACAAGCGCACTATCATTAACTCGTCCCTGCTCAACGACTTTTGCATGAAGTCATGGAATTTTTCGTTAAAGTAGTCAATTCCAGGGTAAGGCTTAACCTTCAAGTCGACCTTGTTGCCGTCTATTTTAGCGTCCAAGTGCTTGTAAACCTCGTAGTAGTGCTTGCTGGACTGCAAGAGCTTCCCGTAGTCCTGGTAAACGTTGTCCGAAATGTTTTCCTCATACAAGTCAAAGAACACAATCCTTTTCTGGGAAGGCACCCACAAGACGTTTTCCAGAGTGAGGTCGCCATGGGTGTAACACTCCCAAGCGTCGTGGTGGTACTTGTCCGCTATTTCGTACAACGCCGAGACGTTGTGCGCGACCGATGGGAAAGTCTCGCCATTGAACACGACTTCCTTGAACTCCAAGAACTTCTTGAAGTTCGGCTCCTTCGAGGCGACCTCCAAGGGCCGTTCCATGTCCTCGTAAACGTATAGCTTCAACCCGTTCTTGCTCGAAGGCCTGGTGACCTTGTGCAACCTGTCCAAGGCCTTCACGAATTCCTCAAAGAAGACGTCGATTTCCTTCCTTGGCGGGTTTGCAATCAAGAAGTCCGCGCCCGTGACGGCGTTGTCAATGAATTCCAGCTCGAAGTAAGCCAGCTTGTTTTTCTTGTCCACTCCAAAGTCAAGCACTTCTGGAAACAAGCCCGGAAACAGTTTTCCCTGCCGTTGAAGCTTTTTCAGCTGCGAATGCCATCTAGTATAGCCGTATTCCCTGTCGTGCTCCAAGGAAGCCTCTTTCCTGATCAGTTTCCTTCCCTTGCGCTCGACTAAGTAAGTGGCGCTGTAAGAGCCGCCCTTCAGTTTTGTCTTAGTCTCGTTCGAAACAGGATTGGAAGCCAAGTTACCCCTCCCTTTTCCAGGAATGTCAAAGCAATAAAGAAAAGCGCACATGCCACGCTTTTTCTTAGACAAAAGCCTTGTTTGCAGCGCCTTTAAACGTTTACGTGGTAATTACATTGCGATTACAAAAATTCACTCCTATTTTTTCGAAAGCCGGCCCCGCCAGTAACCAAGCACGTCCTTGACAGTGTCATCCAGTGAGTGCTCCTGCTTCCAGCCAAGCGCCTTCAGCTTGGAGTTGTCACCCGCGACAACCAATTCGTCAGAGGCGCGCCTCAAAGACTCGTCTTCAACCGCCTCAATTTCAGCGCTTGAGTTTTCCGTGTAAGTCGCGAGTATTTCCTTCAACGAGTAAGGCTTCCCGCTGCAGCAATTGTACGACTCCCCAGGATTTCCTTTTTCAGCCAACAAAGCCAGGGAGCTGCACAAGTCCTTCACGTGGTTGACTTCTCTTTTTATCTTCAAATTTCCAACGCGCACGCTCCCGCGTTTTTCCTTCCCTGCTTCTATTTCTATGACTTTCTTGGCAAAAGAAGAGTGAACGTCGCCGTCCTTTCCGGGGCCGGTCGTGTTGAAAATGCGCGCGTTGACTGCATGCACTCCGTAGTTGCGCCAGTACTGGTAAGAAAGCAAGTCCTGCGCGGCCTTGGAAACGCCGTAAGGGGAAACGGGTTTCAGCACTTGGTCTTCAGTAAAAGGGACTTCGGCGTCGCCGTACGCGGCGCTCGAGCTGGCAACAACAACCTTGACGTCCTTCCTGTCCTTCAAGGCCTCGAACAAGGTAATGGTTCCTTGGACGTTCGTGTCAAAAGTCAGCCAGGGATCCTCCCACGACTTTGGAATGAGCGACTGCGCTGCCAAGTGGTAAACAACGTCTGGCTCGGAGTCTCGAGTTAGTGCTGAAAACTTTTCCCGGTCCAAGACGCTGCACTCGCGCATTTCCACTCCTTCAACTCCATTGAAGTGGCCCAGGTTGCGTGGACTGGAAGTAGTTCCAATGACTTCAAGGCCTTTCTCAGCCAAGAACGCGCACAAGTGCGTTCCAATGAAGCCCGCGGCTCCAGTAACCAATGCTATCATTTTTACAACAACCCGCTTACAATGTCAGCTCTTTAAGTATTTTGGTAATATTACTATAAAGCTTCGCTCTATAAATGTGGGAGCGCTCAAGGTTTTGAGGGCAAAGCAACGCGGTAAGGGCAGGCATTGACTCAGCCGACGCTTTAGGCAAAACCTTTAGCAAGGGACGCTTTTAGTAGTGAAAGGGGAAAAAGTGTGAGTTGTGATGGCGGTGAAAAGTTTAAC